>CAZXTS010000094.1:0-11085 GCA_964643745.1 uncultured Chloracidobacterium sp. | reverse complement strand
CGGAATACTTATCAAAAGGCCACCGGCGGTTTGCGGATCGAACATTGCACTTTGCATCGTTGACGACACCCGGCCCTCATATCTTACGGTCTCGCCTACATAAATCCGGTTGTTCTTATCACCTCGGGTTATCATTCCTTGTTCGATAAGCTCAAGCACTTCCGGCAATAAAGGAACTAACGTTGATTCTATCTCAAGTGTGACACCGCTGGCTTTGGCCATTTCAAATGCATGTCCGAGGAGCCCAAACCCGGTCACGTCAGTGCAGGCATTTGCACCAAGTCTTACCATCGCCTTTGATGCTCCTGCCGCTGAAGTTGTCATTGCATTAACACAAGCTGCAATAACCGCGCGGCTCGCGACCCCTCGCTTAACGGCCGTATTTATTGCCCCGGTTCCGATCGGTTTTGTGAGGATAAGAGCATCACCTGGCTTAGCCCCGGTATTCTTAATTACGTTTTCAGGGTGGATAGTTCCTGTTACCGCATAACCGAACTTCATCTCCTGATCGTCAACCGAATGTCCTCCGAGAACCACTACTCCCGCTTCGCTCATAGCCAATTGCCCGCCAAGCAGTATCTGGCCTAAAACATCCCAATCGCCACTCTGAGGATAACAGACGATCGAAAGTGCGGAGATCGGAGTACCACCCATTGCATATATGTCATTAAGCGAATTAACAGCGGCGACACGTCCATAGACCTCGGGATCATCCGCGACCGGCGTGAAAAAATCTACTGTTTGCACAAGTGCAACGTCGTGTGAAAGACGAAACACGCCCGCATCGTCGGCTGTTTCATATCCAACGATCACATTTTCGGTCGATTGTTTCGGAAGACTGCTCAAAACTTGAGCAAGGTCGCCTGGTGCGAGTTTTGCCACTCAACCTGCGCAGGAAACCATTTCCGTCAGCCTTTTTTTCAGCACTTTCTCCTCCATAATGATCCGGATAATCCTTCCACTTGATTTTACCCTTAAATTTAACTATCAACGCTCGGAAAACCACCGGTCAAATGCCTAAATATTCTATCGAGGTCATCATTATTGTAATATTCGATCTCGATCTTTCCTGCGCCATTGGTTCCACCCGGCTTAATTCGAACATTCGTGCCAAGTGCACGCATCATTTTTGTTTCGGCAAAGCGGAGATTTGGATCGGTCGTTTGTGTCCCGGTTGCCTGTTCTATTGCCCGCGGTTCGCTATTCCCTCGCTTCACAGCGCGCTCGGTCTCACGAACTGAGATCTGTTTCTCTACAATTGTCCGGGCAGTTCGGAACTGCAATGTTTCATCGTCGGTCAAAAGTAATGCCCTCCCATGCCCAGCAGAAAGTTTGCCTTCGGCCACCAGATCCTGAATCTTGGCAGGTAGTTTCAATAACCTGATAGCCGTCGCAATTAGTGACCTTTCCTTACCGACTCGTTCGGCCACCTGTTCTTGCGTAAGTCCAATATTTTCAATGAGTTTGCGATATGCAACCGCTTCCTCGATAGGATTCAACTCCTCGCGTTGAATATTTTCGATCAATGCGATCTCGAGCAACTTTTCATCGTCGACTTCTTTGACGACCACCGGAACACGGGCAAGGCCAACCTGCTGTGCAGCTCGCCAACGCCGCTCGCCCGCCACGATCTGATATCTGTTGCCGACACTTCGAACCACAATTGGTTGGACGATCCCGTTCGCCCGAATCGAAGCTGCAAGCTCATCCAGTGATTTTTCATCAAATCTAGTTCGAGGTTGCTCTGGATTCGAGAAGATCAGCGAGACATCAACATCAGCAACACCTGTCGTGTCTTTCGTATCCGTCCTGAAATTCGGTTCGTTTTCAACCGCTTCTCCGAGCAATGCGCTCAGGCCGCGGCCTAACGGCTTTCTAGCCATGTTCAATTATCTCCTTTGTAAGCTGGAAATACGCTTCGGCTCCTTTCGACCTTGGGTCGTACAAAAGGATCGGCTTGCCATAACTTGGAGCTTCGGCTAACCGCACATTCCTTGGAATGACAGTTTTGAGAACCTGTGAACCGTAGAAATCACGAAGTTCCTTTGAGACTGCCACCGATAGATTGGTCCTTTCATCAAACATCGTTAACAAGAGGCCTTCTATTTTTAAGGCCGGATTCAATTCTCGTTTAAGACGTGCAAGGGTTTCGAAAAGTTCGGCAGCACCTTCCAATGCAAAATATTCCGTCTGTATCGGAACGAGAAGCGAATCTGCAGCTGTGAGGCCACCGATTGTCAAGATCCCGAGTGAAGGTGGGCAGTCTATTATCACGTAATGAAAATACTCTCGAATGGGATCAAGTAGATTTTTCAAGATGTTTGCTCGGCCGGGATCATCTGCTAACTCGATCTCGATGCCCGCCAGATTCTTTTCTGAAGGAAGTACCCAGAGCTTTTCGATACTGCTTGGCAGAACTGCGTCGCGAACGGATTCGCCTGTGATCATTGCTTTATAGAGCGAATTTCGGCCTTCTATCTTTGCAATTCCTGCTCCTGATGTCGCATTTCCTTGAGGGTCAGAATCGACAAGGAGTACTTTTTTGCCCGCCAGTGCCAGACCCGCCGCAAGATTTATCGCGGTAGTGGTTTTTCCTACGCCGCCTTTTTGGTTGGCAATAGCGATTATGCGTCCCATATTGTCTGGATCGAGAGAATTCCGTGTGACCTAGTGTAGGACAGTTAACTGGAAATTAGAAGCTGGTTTGGTGGAACGTACCACTATTTTTCCAAGAATGTGGAACGTTCCACAAAAAGGCCTAATTCTTTTCATTTCCTCGAGGTTGGGTCGCCGTCAAATGTACTAAGACTGTCGACAACGCCGCCGGAGTTAGACCGGATATTGAGCGAACTTGAGCAAACGTCCGAGGCTGTGCACGTTCCAGTCGCTCTACCATCTCACTCGAAAGACCGCTTATCGAACCAAAGTCGAGTGCCTCTGGCACCCTCAAACTGTCGTGATGATTGACTCTCTCGTTCGCCAACCGCTGCTTGTCGATATATCCCGAGTAAAGCGAATCGGCCAAAGCGGTGTCCAAATCGGAGTCGATCACATCATTGATCAGCTCAGCCGGCAAGAGTCTCCTTATCAGGCCCTTATCGACTCCTTGCCGCATGGCGAGTTGTGAAGGAGTGAATGAATCGCCAAGATCAGTTCCAAGAAGCTGCGAAAGAGCCGAGTATTCTGTCGATTTGCGTTTGAATCGCGTATTATCTAGGAGATTCCTAAGCCGCGCCAAACGATCCCGTTTAATGCTAAACCGGTCCCAGTCTGAGTCGCCTACCAGGCCGGTTTCTCTGCCGATCGGCGAAAGCCTTTGATCGGCATTGTCATGCCGCAGCGTCAATCTTGCCTCAGCTCGTGAAGTAAATAATCGGTAAGGTTCGTCAACGCCGTGCCTTATCAAGTCATCCACGAGTACACCGATATATGCATCGTCGCGCCGCAATATCAACTGATTCCGTCGCTGCACGGAGAGTGCCGCATTAATTCCAGCCATCAGGCCCTGGCACGCTGCCTCCTCATATCCAGTGGTGCCATTGATCTGGCCAGCCAAGTAGAGGCGATCCATTCTGGTCGATTCCATCGTAGGTTTCATTTCTCTGGGATCGATGAAATCATATTCGATCGCGTAACCCGGCCTAATGATCTGAACAGACTCAAACCCAGGGATCATCCGCAGAAGTTCCTGCTGTAGTGCCGACGGCAAAGAGGTGGAAAAACCGTTGAGATAAACTTCATTGGTGTTGAGGCCTTCAGGTTCGAGGAATAACTGATGTCTGTCCTTGTCGGCAAATTTGACCACTTTATCTTCAATGGACGGGCAATAACGCGGCCCTATTCCCTTGATCTTGCCAGAATAAAGAGGTGATTGATGGATATTATCCCGAATCGCTTGGTGCAAGCGCTTGCTCGTATAACCGATAAAACACTGTATCTGCGGTTGCTCGACCTGCTCGGTCGCAAACGAGAAAGGAACCGGTCTCTCGTCGGGGGGCTGAGCTTCGAATGCATCCCAATCGATCGTTCGACCGTCCAACCGCGGCGGTGTGCCGGTCTTGAGGCGTCCGACTGGAAAACCGAGCCGCTTCAGCGACTCCGCAAGCTCGATCGATGCGGGTTCGCCTGCACGCCCTGCAGAAGTAGTTTGCCGCCCGGTATGGATCTTCCCATTTAGGAACGTCCCTGTAGCTACCACAATTGCTTTTCCACCGAAGCGACGTGAATCCTGTAGTTGGACGCCTATAACAGCATTGTTTTCAACAATTAGGTCAATTACGATGCCTTGTCGAAGGTGCAGATTCGGTGTTGCTTCGAGCACGCGGCGCATTTCAGTGCGGTAAAGACTTCGATCCGCTTGGGCTCGCGGCGATTGTACCGCTGGGCCGCGGGACCGGTTCAATAAACGAAACTGGATCCCCGTACGATCGATCACCCGGCCCATAATGCCCCCGAGGGCATCTATTTCGCGAACAACATGACCCTTTGCAATTCCGCCGACCGCCGGATTACATGACATTTGGCCGATCAGATCAAGGTTGATGGTCACGAGTGCGGTTTCAGCACCTAGGCGCGCTGCCGCTGAGGCTGCTTCACAACCTGCGTGCCCGGCACCAATAACTATTACATCAAATGTTTCGTCGAACATCACACCAAAAGAAAAGCGGGATCGCCCGCCATAGATAAACTTAAATTGTAGATCAAAGGACGCCTATTTCCAATAGAAATATCGATTCCTTAGCTCCAGCGGCCTCTGAGCGCAGTTCCCGCAATTGACTGAAACTGGGCAAGTTTAACCTTGTCGGTGTTCTTATAGGACACCAAAGGCATCAGCCCTTTGTTGATCATTATGTCCACAGCTCGATCTGAGAGAAGAGCCTCACCGCAAGGCTTGAACACGGTTTCCGTGCCTTCCTTGTAAACATGCATAGGTAGTCCCTCTATATCCTGATTCAAAGCTCTGCCCATTTGCCAACCGCGTTCGCTAAAGCTCGCCGCAAGCAATTGACCGGCAACAAACGCGGCATTCGACCATAGATAGTCCTCATGGGTCGGGGAATCAACACATTCCTCAAATGAAAATGTCTCTAGTGGCTCGGTATCCGAACCGTAAGGCAGACGAACTAGAAATCTGGGCATTGTCATCCCGAGATAAACCGCCTCTGGCTGATCGGACAAAGCAGCCCATAGTTTTGCGGCATTGCTGCCATCCGGAAGACGCCAATCCGCCGGATCGGATCTTTCGGAAAGGGAATCGATTCCAAAAACGCCAGAGCTGACCTGTGATATGAACGGTGCATTTGCCGCCGCCGAGACCTTCGCCAGCCGCATTACCAACGCAATGTCGTCAAGCTCGGGCCGGAATAAATAATTACCAAGCGTTACCGCCCACGGTTTAGTTTCCTCAGTATTCTCAACCAGGTGACGATAGATCACCGTTTTCTCTAAGTTATCACTGGTCCGAAGATCCTCGCCGAGTTCGTCCTTTGAAATATCGAACAGAAAGATCTTAAGTGATGTTGAAGTTTCCGTTCGCCTAACAAGAAAATAAAGTCCGCGCCACGCCGCTTCGAGTTCCTTGAAACGCGCGTCGTGAACTATCGACCGCATCAATTCGCTCGTTGCTTCGTCAACCGCTGAAACATAACCAGATCGTTCGGTATCATCAACTGATACTAGGTGGGGCCGGACAAGGTCGGATATCAACATCCCTAGATCGTCAGAAGGTTTCGGCTTTGGAACCGCCGCACCGCCGGTTGGTTTGGTGAGTATCGCGTCCAAAAGATCGTCTCCAGATGCAGCCACTACCTCTTCAGCTGTATTCGTTTCCGGCCGTTCTTCTGGCCCTCCCGAAGCCCAAAACTTTTCTCGTACCTCACGGGCCGCCAGATGGAAGGTATCCTCGCTGTTTAGCCGTTTTCGCAGTTCGCGCAGTTCAGAGAAAAGCGGCACGCGGCGAAATATCTGGTCCGGATGAAAATCATCAAGCTCGTTAAACTCAAGCTCAAGTTCACCGATACCTAGTTTCAATCTGAGACGTGCACCGAGCCGCGCAATTACAGCGTCAAAGTCATCACGATCGATCTCTATCGGACTCCGTGCGGGTAATTCGGGCTTTTCCGCATCCCCGCTCCAATCCCCCAAAACCAAAAGGTGAAATGGAGGTTCTTCTACTAAGTTTCCGTCACCGCGCTCCATAGTGAAGATCGCTTCAAGTCCGGTATCTTTGTTCTGCATAGGTCTGCATTTCACCTCGATCAGTTTATGTTCGGTTCCCCGGGTCGGCTTGCGAAAGGCGAGCTTGATCTCGTTCTTTCAACCGTTGACCGCCCGGTGATCTGGGTTGGTTCGATGCGGTAAATTATTTCGATGTTCTCTTTTACCCAACTATCCATCCAACGGACGCTTACCGCAGGTGTCATTGACGGATTCACCGCCGAAAGCATTGCAATAGCCTGACGGCGTTCGTACTCATCCTTGACAGGAAACGCATTTCCTAAGACTATCACGCTTCGCCAATCTTCATTGCTTACGACGTCCTCGGCCTGAAGGCAAACTTTGCTGTTGCGTTCAATAATTCTGGATTTCTTTCCATCAGTGGTATAGATAAAAAGTCTCTCGTCACGATAAACGAAGTGGATCGGAACCACGTACGGCTGGCTGGCCTCCGCGCAGCCCAAATGCCCAAAATCAAGCTCCGCCAAAAGTGATTGGGCGTCGCGCAGACTCATATCCTCAACTTCTATCATCACATTCACCTAGATAAATGACCTTATTCTATCATCAATGTCCACAGGCTCTTACACAACATGCGATCTGTGATGTAAACTTCCAAGTGAAATGAATATCTTGCTTGCATACGACGGATCACCCTGCTCCGAGGCGGCGATCGACGACCTTAGTAAAGCCGGATTGCCGGCCACCGGTAATGCCATGGCCTTGTCAATAGCGGAAGTTTGGCTTCCGCCAGCCGACGGGGTTAGTGAAACAGCTTCTGAATCAAAAGTGGAAAGACTCTTGGTTCACCACCGTGCGAAGGGTGCTCAACTCGTAGAAGCGGCACGCGACAAGATCGAACTCGCGTCTGAGCGTATTCGGCGAACCCTTCCGGGCTGGAATGTTACTGCTCGTGCAACATATGGCTCGCCGGCCTGGGAGATCCTGGCCGCCGCTGAAGACCACGCCGCCGACCTTATAATCGCAGGATCTCATGGACAGTCTGCGCTGAGCCGTTTTTTCCTCGGAAGTATCTCTCAAAAGGTCATCAGCGAGGCGAGATGTTCTGTCCGAGTTGCACGAGGACGAAATCAAACCGATCCTTCTCCGATTCGAATTGTAATAGGGTTTGACAGCACGCGCGGAGCCGCTGCCGCGGTCGATTCGGTTGCCAAACGATCATGGCCCGCTGGAACCGAAGTACGTTTATTGACGGTTATCCAACATACTTCCCCTTCACTAATTGGGAATCTGATACCGCCGGTCGTTTCAGCCGTTGGTGAACTGAATTACGCGGAACAGGAATTGGTCAACGAACTTGCTGTTTCGGCCATCGAAAAACTTTCAATCTCTGGGCTTTCTACTACATTTCATACAGAATCAGGCAATCCTCGCACGGCGATCATAGAGCATGCGGAAGCTTGGAATGCTGATTCGATCTTTGTTGGAGCCAATGCTTTCGGCGGAGCACTGGAAAGGTTCCTGATCGGAAGCACATCCGCAGCCGTCGCGGCCCGCGCACATTGTTCTGTCGAAGTTGTGAGAACTCGATAATAGGGAATGGGCTGTGGAAATATAATTTAATATTTCGGTCGTTTGCGAATAAGAATTCAACAATGGCTTTTGTCCGTCTTGATTGGTTTGCGAATCTTCCTACTTCCCGATGCAGAAAGTTGAAAAGATACGCGTGAGCATATCCTCTGTAGTCGTCTCGCCGGTAATTTCACCAAGGAATCGCATCGCGTTGTGCAGCCCGACAAGAATGATCTCTTCGCTCGCTTGTTCCTTGAGCAACGAGATCGAGGTGCCAAGCTCATGAGCCGCTCTTACGAGTAGATCGTGGTGTCGAGCATCAGATACAAGAAATCCGGCCCCGGCCGCTTCGTCAAGTGAAAACGGCGAAACAAGAGCTTGCTTCAATTCATGCAATCCTTCACCCGTCCGCGCAGAGATCGCCAGCGCGCGCGGTTCATAATCTTGGAACATCGACCTAAGTTGGACCTTAACCTCGTCGGTACGGAGCTCGATCTCATTTACATTCAAGGTGTCAATCTTATTGAGAACTACAAGATGCAAAAGCTGTTTGACACTTTTGATTATCGAAACATCTTCAACCGAGAGCGGTTCTGTGGAATCCAACAGCACAAGCACTAGGTCCACGTCTGCCATAGTTCGCTTTGACCTTTCTACCCCAATACTTTCAATTGCATCGTCGGTATCTCGAAGCCCTGCAGTATCAATTAGTGAAATCGGAATATCGTTAATGGTCAGCCGCTCGTGCAATTGATCGCGGGTGGTCCCGGCGATGTCGGTGACTATAGCCCGATCGGAACCTAATAATGCATTAAAGAGGCTTGATTTACCGACGTTAGGCCGGCCAACAAGTGCAACACGTATCCCGTCCCTGATCAATCGCCCAGCCTTGAACGTTGATGCAAGCTCTGCGATCGAAGCTTCAATGTGTTCCAACTTTGCCGCTAACGAACTCACCTGAGTTTCCGGCAGATCGTCTTCAACAAACTCGATCGCCGATTCCAAGACTACGATCACATTCAACAATTCGTCCTTAAGCGGTTGAAGTTGGTGCGAGAACTCGCCTTTCATCTGTCGGAACGATTGGCGTGCTGCAGCTACGGTCTGAGCATTTATCAGGTCGCGGATCGCTTCAGCTTCCGAAAGGTCTATCCGTCCGTTCGCAACAGCACGGAGTGAGAACTCGCCCCGACCGGCTAGCCTGGCTCCAAGACTTAAACACCAGTCGAGGACTTGACGCAAAACGACTGTCGAACCATGACAGCTGATCTCGACAACATCTTCGCCAGTGAATGAATTCGGACCTTTAAAGTAGGTAATTACCGCTTCGTCACTTGCTTCGTCGGTTTCGGGATCGACTAATTTTCGCAGAGTAGCATGTTGCGGAATGGGTGGGAATGATCTGCCTCCGATTAATTTATGCGTAACGGAAAGCGAATCAGATCCTGAGAGCCGAATCACGCCGATTCCGCTGCGGCCAACAGGTGTAGCGAGTGCGACGATCGTATCAGACATAACTGTATATGAGAACAAAGCGCGAAAAGAACACAGAGAAGGACGATACCAATATCTCTGTGCTCCTCCGACCAATTAATGTCGTCTATTTCAAACTGACCTGCAAACGTCGGTCACGGCCTGCCCCGACCGATTCCGTATTCAGGTCTTCTTCCTGCTGGAGCGTTAGATGAATAATGCGTCGCTCGGTCGAATTTAGAACACCAAATGTGAACGGGCGCCCTGTCTTTCGCACTTGGTCACCGGCAAACCGCGCCATCGCCTGAAGTTCGGCCTTTCGGGTCTGTCGAAATCCATCTGCATCGCAGATAAATCGGTGTTCGCGTTCAAGTTCACGACCAAATGCTTGAAACAAGATCGTTTCAAATGCATCAAGCATTTCCGCATTCTCGGCTAATGCGAGGCCGGTGTCGTTTCCGCTCAAATTCAACAGGCAGCCATCATCTATCCACCGGGAAGAAACCTTGAGATCAAACCCACTACCTTCGACGATCTCAGTTAAAAATTGCTCCGCTTTATCACAAACTTCTGTCATATTCGTTCTCTGCAGATCCTTTTCAGGAAGTACTAAGCTTTGCCTTTCCTTTCACTTTCTTTGCGGTGTCAGGAACCTCATTTACGACGACCGTCGATGGCGGCTCTTCAGTTTTATTCAATCTGTTGATTATCATCTGCTGGCCAAAACTGACAATGTTTCCAAAGAACCAGTAAAGAAGCAATCCAGAAGGTGCTGTCCACATTATCCAGAGCATCATGACCGGCATTAGCCAGATCATCATTTTCTGCTGCATCTGCTGTTCTGGCGTTACAGCGGGGCCGGTCGGCGTAAATTTCATTGCCAGGACCATCGATATCGCAAAGCCAAATTCGAGCAGGTGCCAAGGATCGGCCGCCGATAGATCTGGCAGCCATAGGAATGAGGCCTGCCGGGCGTCGAGCGAGATGGTTATTGCCGTATAAAATGCGATCAGCAGCGGGAATTGCAGCAGCATCGGCAGGCATCCACCGATAGGCAGCGCGTCCTTTGTCATCTTCAGCTGTTCCATCTGCAGTTCGCGCATCCGAGGGTCGTCCATCGGCACGCCTTTCTTTTGCAGGGCCTTTATCTTTTCCTGCATTTCCTTCATTTTCGGCGCATTCGATGCGGCCTTTTTGAAGGATTTCGATTGCTTCCAACGAAGCGGGAACAGCAGTGAATAAAACAGAAATGTGAAAACGATGATCGCAACGCCGTAATTGTGAACGACGGTATTGATGTAATGCAGTGCGTGCAGGATCGGGATCGAGATCGGTTTGATGAACCAACGCAGGAACCAATAATTGCTGAAATTTATCAGGTTAACAAAATTCAGTTCGCGGCCCGTCTCTTGGTTAAGCTGCGTCGATAGGGCATTTAGCGTGTTGTAATCCTTGGTTCCGGTATAGATCTTCGTCACCGAACCATCGGTCGTCACCGGCACAAACGCCGTTACCAGGTGCCGCGTTTCCTTCGTTGTCGGGCTGCGAAGCACCCAGCTAAATATGCTGTAGTAATAAGGCTGTGTTTCGACTTCGTATTTTTCAGCGTGAAGCTCCAGGCCTTGCGTCTGTCCGGCCGGTATCGCGGCCATCGCAAAATACGAATCGCTGACTCCGGCCCAATCGATCATCCCCGGAATATTTATGGTCGCTTTTCCGCCGTTGTTAAATTCGAACGAATAATAACCCTGCCTGCGGTCGATATCACCATTGACCGCCGCGACTGCCTCTGATTCGATCTGGTAAAACGTGTGGTGATTTATCGCGTGGTCGCCGATCGAGGCACCGATCGCAAGCCGCGTG
>CAZXTS010000093.1:0-11095 GCA_964643745.1 uncultured Chloracidobacterium sp. | reverse complement strand
CGTACCAGTCGCGGTTGTTATCGTGGCCGACGTATTTGTGATAAAGCTCGGGCGGCGAGGTGCCTTCGTAGGGCGTGCCGAGCGTTTTGTCGTACCAATTCTTGACGATGTCCACGCCGTCGGGATTTAGGCTCGGCACGAGCAGAATGATCGTGTTGTCGAGAATTTTCTTTATCCTCGCGTCGTTGCTGCTAGCAAGTTCATGCGCTATCAGCATCGACGAAAGCGTTGATCCGACCTCGGTCGAGTGGATACCGAACGTGATGAGGACGATGGTCTGGCCTTCGCTAATCAGTTTGGCGACCTGCCGGTCGCTTGCGGACGGGGGCGTCCGCGTTCCGATCTTTCGCGGGTCGGCGAGTTTGTCGTTGATGTCGCGATATTTCGCGAGGTTCTTTAGATTCTCGGGGGACGAAATCGTCGCGTAAACGAACGGAGCGCCCATCGTGCTTTTGCCGATCTCTTCGAAGATCATTCGGTCGCTGGCGGCGGCGAGCTTTTTGAAATAATCGACGACCTGCGCCCAGCTCGCCAGCTTTCGGTCGTCGCCGGGCGTGAATCCGAGCACATCCTTCGGCGTCGGAATCTGTGCGGTAAGAGATGAAACGAATAACAATAAAGCGAGAGAGAACCACCCCGTCAGCCGAAGCGGCTGCCACCCCTCCTTCGTAAGGAGGGGAGCTAAGAGGGCCGAAGCGGAGGGAATTCATTGCAGCTACCGGCCGCGCTCCCATTGTGAAAACATCACGGAGAATTCCACCGACGCCGGTTGCCGCTCCTTGAAAGGGTTCGATAAAGCTCGGGTGATTATGCGATTCGACCTTAAAGGCAACGCACCAGTCGTCGCCGATATCGACAACGCCGGCATTTTCACCGGGCGGGACAATGACACGCGGACCGCGGGTCGGGAGCCGTTTAAGATGGACGCGCGATGACTTGTAAGAGCAATGCTCAGACCACATTACGCTGAACACGCCGAGCTCCGTCAGGTTGGGCTCGCGGCCCATGATGGAGACGATCTTTTCGTACTCTGTGGGTGAAAGGCCGTGTTGGGCGATTACTTCAGGTGTGATTGCGGTCATTTGATACAGATTGCTGAATTGTCAGAGCCTTAAACAAACAAAAGAGTTTATGCGGTCAGGCAGGTTTTTTCAAACCGCCGCCCATAAACTCTATGTGAAGTGTCAGGTCAAAAGGTTAATTCAGCTACTGCATCGCCGGGGCACCCATTGCAGCCCATTCTTCTTTAGACGGGCCATAAACGCCCGGGACGGATATTCGCTACCCCAATACTTGGACTTTACCGTTTGTTGTTAATCTCAGATTCAAAGAACAGCCAATTTCCTATCAACTACACCTGAGAGATTGTTGGGGAACTCTGCGAAAAAAACTATTGCCCCCCCCCCAATTTTTTTGCTAAGATTTACGTCGAAAGGCCTTTCGATCCTAAACCAAAATTCTTTAAGGAGGAGGAAAACATGAAGAAATATCTTCTTGACCTGCCAATTAAAACCATTGTTTTGGCCGGTGTCTTACTTGGATCATTTTTCGGAACCGCCTATGTCCGGGCAGACTTCATTCCAGAAAGTGGCTTGGAATGTCGATCTGAGGTCCAGGGTTGTTTGATAAACGGTTGTCGAAAGGCAAGCTTGCACCCCGATGCCCCGACGGTCTGCAATTATAGTGGGGAAAATTGTCCGCCGCTAACGGCTTGTGTTTAGAGAATGAGGTCAGCTCTGAAATGAATATGCGAAGTAGCATGTTGTTGAGAAACGAGGTCTCAAGACTGTACACCTTTGCTCGGTTGGCAGGGTTGACCTTTTTACTTTCTGTCACGCTCGCTGCTCAAGACGCCGCCAAAGATAATGACGAACTCCTTCGTACTTGGCAGCATCGGGTTACGACACTCCGTGAAGGAATCGAAAAGGACCTTTTCAGACTTTCAGATTTAGATCGATCCCTCTATAACGCACTTTTGGCTCGGTCGTTTCATCTATACGAACCAGAGAGATCTATCGAATTCTTGAATCGCAGTAGAAAGGCCATTAATGCCGCATCTGACGAGGAAAGTAACTTTGTCGAGAGCGAAAACTCTAGAAAGGTCTCTCGAATACTGGAGATCATTTACTCGATCGACAGCGAACTTGGGGCCAAGACCGCCGAAGAGTTATTCGAACGATTTGATGCTAAGTCGTCAAAGAACCAAAACGTTGCTGATATACTTGTCACGTTGGGTATTCAGACGGCCCCAAGAGATCCGGCGATTGCCCACTCTTTTGGCGTTCTTTCACTCGCTAAAGGCCGAAGTTCCCGGTTCAATCAACTCGTCGGGGAGCTTCTATTGGTCGATCCAGATCGTGCAGAGCAACTTTATGCAATGGGTCTTGCATCGGCGCGATCGCCATTCAACTACACGTTTGTAGGGGGGTTGAACATTTCATTCAGCACTTACCGCGGTCGCCAGTTGTCGGGCAATGCCCGAAAAGGGTACTTCAATCTTCTTTCTTCGATGATGAGGGAAGCCGGTTCAAGACCTGAATCACGTTCTGAGTTGTGCCCTGCTGCCCCTCTCGTTACCCAGTTACTTCCAAGATTCGAAGAAGATTTTCCCGTTGAATCGGCTGGGCTTAGACAACTAATATCGGTTTGCCTTTCTTACGTGTCCGCTGCGACCCAAGCTGTCACATCAAGACAGGCTGAAGCCTCGGAGCCGCGTTCATTCGAGGATCTCGTAAGGCAGGCACGTGAAGCAAACGACAAGATATTAAAATCACGATTCTATTATCTTGCTCTCCAAATACTAGAACGTGAAGAACGATTTAGCGATGCTATCGACCTACTCGATAGCATGGAGATTGATGAGCGCAAAGCAATCGGAGAACTATCGTGGGATGGCTGGCGAAGTGAATACACAACACAGGCCTGCGTTCAGTCGTTTCGCTCTGGTGATCTGCCAAAAATGTTCAAGACTATCGCGGATACTCCGATTCGACTCCGCCCGTATGTCCGGACCGGTCTCATCTTCGCCATTAAGAATGAGGCTGAGGCAGTGGTTGTTCTGGAGCAGCTCACGAATATCCGAAAAGAAGCTACAAACGCATCTGTTACATCAAAAGATGCGGCGATTAGTTTGCTCGCGATACTTCGTGTATACCGCGAACTCAATCCGACAGAGCTTTCTAGTGTTTTTAACGAATCAACAGCGGCAATCAATAGGGCCGATAGGGACAACCCACAAGGAAAAGCAGTGCAGGATTTTGCTCCATTGCAGGAAACGATAAAGCTACCCATCGAATTGTTAGAACAAGATGAGATTGGAACTCTGAATCGTATATCGGAATTGAGCAACCCTTTAACGCGAATTCGTCTTCGTTTTGGGCTCCTCGATGCTTCGATTGGAACGCTCGAAAAAGTTCGATCTGCAACACAGCAAACTAGCAGCCTAGGTTCGAAGTGAGATTTGTATATAAAGTAACAATTTCACTGTTTCTCACCCTTGCAATCGCTTTCGTCGTCGGGTTCTTCGTTTCTGGAGCCCTCAGAACGTTCATTCTTTCAATTACCGACCCCCAATTCACGTTTGATTTTCCTTTGGACAATCGTCCCGACTGGGCTGGGCCGAACCAAGGCGAACTTGTCAGCTTTCCCTCAGGGTTGCAGGAGAATCTTAACGAAGCAACTCCTCGTAACTCAAAAAAGCTAGTATTGGTTACTTTTGTTGATAGTGATTGCCCGGCCTCAAGAATGGCGGCCGATCAAATCCATTCAGTTAACTATGGAGCTCGCAATCTTGGCATTACCGTTATCGGTCTAAGTTTACATAGCGAATTTCGGACGGAACAACCAGAACAAACTGCTAGTAACCTTGCGCTCCATGAGCAACCGTTTAGTTGGAACCGTAACGAATTCCCTTTACCTAATTCACTCGCCTTGATGGTCATTCCTTCGCAAGCACTCTTTACTACAGATGGAAAAGTCGTAAAGACCTTTCCGGGAACTCACAAAGACCCTGAGGTGCGATTACAAATGTCCCGAGAGATCATTAAGCAAATCAAACTCCTATCCGACGACAATTACTAACTCTAAACGTTCGCTGTTCGAACGTCCTTGTGCCGCCAAAACCCAAATCTCTGAAACCGGGCAAAAATCGCGAGAGTTATAAATATCTATTTTGTCGTGCCAATTTCCTGTAGCTTAAGGCAAAGTGATTCAGCAGATGCGCTTGTTACGCCATCGCCGGGGCGCCCATGGCGGCCCATTCCTCTTTTGCCGGGCCGTAGACGCCGGGGACGGTCAGGCCGGCCTGCCGCAAAAGCACCGTCATTTGGCCGCGATGATGTGCTTGATGTGCGATCAAATAAAAGAGCGTCAGGCCGCGCGACCAGGTTTCGCCATACATTTCGTCAGTTTCAAGCAGAGTCTCGTCGGTCCAATTCTTGGAGACTTCGTCACCTGCCGATGCTGCAGCCTTTTCGTATTCAGCGAAAAGTTCGGTTGCGGATGCAGGGCATTCACGATCAAAACCCGGAGCATCCACCATAAGGCCTACCAACCCGAGCATTTCACCAATGGTTTGAGTCAGATGCCAACCCATGAAACCTAATGTTCGGCCTTCTTCGGTTACTTTTTGTTCAAGCGAGGCATCGGTCAATGCTTTGAGCACTTTTCCGGTCGATTCCGCCTCGTACGCCCACGCTTTTTGGAAATCTTCTATCTTTCGAAACATGTCTTTCTCCTGTAATATTGAGTTGCATAGAAGAAACTAGCGCGAAAAAACTTCGGCGTCAATGGAGGGAATGCTGAAAAATTTGAAAATTTGCCGATCACGGCAAGAGCTTATTTATCTCAGCCTCGAGGACGGAATGTTTGACAATTCCCTGACGGGAATAGGATATCGAACCATCGGTTTTGAAAAGTACCGTGAACGGAAGACCACCGGCCCAATCTTTCGAAACCAGTTGAATTGCGGCCGTTTCATCGGGTGTGATCAGAAGATAAGTGGGCATAGTAGCCTTCATTTCCGCAAGGAACCTGGGAACGCCGGTCGTCAGTTCTTCTTCGAAATCCAGTGTGACAGTGATGAAATCGATCTTTCCCTTGTATTCAGCATCGATCTTCACAAGGTCGGGAAATTCTTCGCGGCATGGCGTGCACCACGTCGCCCAGAAATTGATGAGGAGTGGTTTACCGTTAGGTTTGAGCAATTCGGCAAAACGCTTTTCGTCGATCTTCGTGACGTTAGGCGCAGGGAAATTGGAGGCACCTTTAACTGTTGCCCCGCGCTGAGCCATAGCACTGAAACTAACGAAAAGAATGAAAAGCCATCCGAGGGCGATGGCTTTTCCATTTGATGATCGAAAACAATGAAACATTTATTTGGAGCCCTTTCCTTCCATTGCAATACGCTTGATAGAGCAGCCAAAAGCGTTTGTCTTTGAACGCTCGATCGTCTTGCCGCCAAGAGCCGAATCGAACGCGGTTCGCAGATATTGGTCTTGAATGTTCTTGCCCGAACGGTCATTGTCGATCGCACCGTGATAAAGCAGAGTGTTGTCTGAGCCGAAGTAAAATACTTCCGGAGTGACAGTGGCGCCGAACTGATCTGCCAGCTTATTATCTGTGTCGATCAGCATAGGGAACTTGAAGTTTTCAGCGGCATCTGACGTGACCCACTCAAGCGATTCGGCTTGCCGGTTGTTGGAATTGATGCCGATAAAATTAACTCCCTTAGCTTTATATTCAGCGGCGATCTCGTCGATCCGTGAAATATATGCCTTAACGACCGGGCACTGAGCGGAGAGAAAAATGATGACCGCACCGTTCTTGCCCTTAAGATCATTGAACGAGTGCTCCTTTCCGTCGGTGCCCGTCATCTTGAAATTTTCGAGCTTTGCACCGATCTCCATTCCGTCGGCATTCGCAGTTGTGGGCAAAGAGATAAATGCACCTATCGCAAAAACAGTTAGAGCGAGAATTAGTTTGACTTTCATAGTTGAGATCGACTCCTTTATTGATTATGTATATGACTTTAACAAAATGGCCGAAGACCGACAAGCATTTAGTATTACGTCGCTCGACACTATTCGGTTTCATTCAAGGCTATTTTGGACTTCGCCTATCAGTCCAAACTATCTAAGACGGTCTCCTTTGGTGATATACTTTCAATCGATCAGTCGTACAAATGGATCCCGGAAAGACGATAAAACAATACAAATTATTGGAAACGCTGGGCAGCGGCGGTATGGGAACCGTTTACCTGGCCGAGGACACAAAGCTCGGCCGTCGAGCCGCCTTAAAGTTTCTTGCCCCTGAGTTCGCTTCGGACGCCACACATCTCGACCGTTTTGTGCGCGAGGCCCGCTCAGCTTCCTCATTGAACCATCCGAACATTTGTACCATCTATGAGATCGACGTCGAATCGGGTTCACCCTTTATTGCGATGGAGTATGTCGCCGGAGAATCCGTTTCATCGCTGATCGCCCGCGGGCGTCGGAGCGTGCGCGAAACTCTCGACATAGCTGTCCAAACATCCGAAGCTTTGTTGGAAGCACATTCCAATGGTTTGATCCACCGGGACGTCAAGCCGTCAAACTTGATCGTTACGCCTCGCGGCAGGGTCAAAGTGTTGGATTTCGGGTTAGCGAAACAGGTACCTCAGCCAGGAAACGACCAGGTTGGGCTCTCCATAACCCGTCCGGGGATGATCCTTGGAACGGCTTCTTATATGTCGCCGGAACAGGCTCGCGGTCTTGAACTTGATGCCCGGTCAGATATTTGGAGCCTTGGCGTCTCATTGTTCGAGATGTTGACCGGGAAACTCCCGTACTCGGGCGAGACGGTGGCGGATACCTTTGCGGCGATCCTAACGGGAGACTCACCAAGGCTCAAAGAGCTTGTGCCTGAGATCGAAGGCGATATTGAGCAGTTGATAAGCAAGATGCTCGCCAAAAAGCCCTCCGAAAGATTTTCTTCGTGTGCCGAACTACTCAATGAACTTCGCGAGCTTCAGAATCAGTTTGAAAAAAGGGCATCCGCGGCTTCGGACAGTTCCGAATCCGGGGATGAGCGAACACAGGTATTTGCGAACGAAACTACTGAGGTCGCGCCAAGACAGCTTACCGGCGAGGATATTCGCGACCGCGGCCTGAGGCCGAACAACCTGTCGAGGGTATTGAATCCGATCGTTGGCCGCGAGAACGAGATAAAGTCGGTAGTTCAGCTCATACGCCGAACCGACGTGCGGCTGGCAACCCTTACCGGGATCGGCGGCACGGGAAAAACGAGGCTTGCCCGTGCTGTAGCCGAAGAGGCTTTGGCTGATTTTGCCGATGGCGTCTTCTTCATTGAGCTGTCGGCTATCGCCGATCCGGACCTGATCTTTTCTGCCGTTGCAAAGCCGTTGGGTATTGAAGACGGGGGCAGCCGGCCCCTATTCGATATGCTCATCGAGCGTTTAGCTGACAAGGAAATTTTGTTTGTTCTAGATAACTTTGAACAAATTTTGAGCGGCGCGTCCAAGATCCTGGCCGTTCTTGAAGCCACGGAACGAGTCAAGATACTTGTGACAAGCCGGTCGCTGTTACGGCTTTCGTTTGAAAATGAATTTGCAGTACCGCCTCTGGAAACCCCGCTCGGCGAAGCAGTCTCCTTTGAGGCCATCCGCTCATCGGCATCGATCCGTCTTTTCGAGGCTCGAGCCCGGACCGCAAAGCCCGGTTTTTCCGTGACACCTGAAAACGCAGCCGCGATCGCAAGGATCTGCTCACAATTGGACGGGCTGCCGCTTGCGTTAGAACTTGCAGCTGCCCGGATCCGCATTTTGTCGCCCGAAGCAATGGTCGAACGTTTGTCTGACCGGCCAAAGCTGCTTAGCGGCGGGGGACGGGATCTGCCCGATCGACATCGAACGATCCGCGACATGATCGCCTGGAGTTATGATCTGCTGAGCCCGGAAGAGCAGGTATTCTTTCGGCGGCTGTCCGTCTTTGCGGGTACGTTTGCCATCGATGCCGCTGAGACGATCTGCGGCGGCAAGATTCCGGGATCGACGGATTGGAATTTGCTTGACGCAATTTCGTCGCTTGCCGAACAAAGCTTGATCGTTGAACGCACGGCGTCTTCAGGTGATATACGCTTTCGGATGCTCAGTGTCGTTCGCGATGAGGCTCTTGAATTGCTCAAGCATTCGGGCGAGTTGGCCGGGCTAGAAGCGGCACATGCAGAATATTTTGCAAGCTCCGCCGAGCGTTCGGAACCGAAGATCCAAACGGCAAGCCCCGGCGAGATCTTTACAATGTTTGAATTGGAACACGATAACCTGCGTGCAGCTCTGAACTGGTCGTTCGCCAATTCTCCGCCAACTGCGATCAGATTGGCGGTGGCCTTGCGAAACTTCTGGCTCCTGCATGGCCATCTTACGGAAGGTTTCGGCTGGCTGAGTACGGCTACCAAATACGCGGAGGATCATGCCAATCCGGAGCAGAGGTTCAAGCTTTATAGCGGACTTGGCCTGACCGCTCGCTTTCGAGGCGATCACGAAGTATCACGTGCGGCCTATGAGGCGGGACTGAAGAGTTGCATCGCGTCAGGCGATAAAATGGGCATTGCGGCCACCAACCGCGGACTTGGGCTTGTTGCGATGCAGCAGAATGATTTTGATGCGGCCCGCACTCATTTTGATAAGGGGCTCGATATTAGCCGCGAACTGAAGGACGACTATGGCGTGGCTATGTCGCTAAGCTTCCTTGGCGATCTGTGCCGTGTCGAAAGACAGTATGATCTTGCACTTCCGATGTTCGAGGAGGCCTCCGTTCTGTTCCGCGAGCTTGACCGCAAGGTCGCATTGGGCGACTCACTAAATAATCTCGGGACCGTTCGGTTTATTTCCGGCGACCGATATGGAGCCGGCAATGCGTTCGCCGAGGCTGCGGAGATCGCAAGTGAGATCGGGAATAAAATAACCTTGTCACATTCACTGGACGGCTTCGGAGCTATTTGTGCAGCTGACGCATCGCCCGAACTCTCCGCCAAACTAGCCGGTGCCGCCGAGGCGATCCGCTCCAAGATCGGGTACAAGAACGAGCCTGCGGAATTGGCTTTTCGTGATGAATATTTGGCGAGGCTGAATGACTTGGTCCAGACCGAACAGCTTAACGAGTATTTCGATGCCGGAGCCGCCTCTGAGCTCGATGATTTACTTCAAATGGCAGTAAACAAAGCAACGCAGAAAGTTGCGGATGCTTAGCCAAACAAACGGGGCATTCGGCGCCGGAGATTGTCCGGAAGCAGTATTTCCATTGCGTCGTCCACGGTGACGATCCCGGCAATATCGCCTTCGTCATCTATAACAGGAAGTGCTAACAGATTGTATTCCGAGATCAACCGAGCAACATCTTTCGCCAATTCCGACGGATGTGCAGAACGAAACTCAGTTCGCATCACTTCCTCAAGTTTCCTTTCCGGGTCTGCCAGAATCAGGCTGCGCAGGCTAACTAGCCCGCAGATCTTCCACGACCCTTCTTCCTCGACAACATAGAGGTAGTAGATCATGTTCGGAGTTTCAGCCATCTCGCGAAGCTTGGCGATCGTTTCGCCAACCGAAAGATAGCGTGGAAAGGTAACGAATTCGGTCGTCATCAACCCGCCTGCCGTGTCGCCATCGAACCGCATCAACTCCGCGACGTCCGCCCGCTCCTCAACTTCCATAAGGTTGAATAGCTCGTTGGCCTTTGTGTCGTCCATTTCTTCCAACACATCCACTGCATCATCGGGCGACATCTCCTCTAGAATATCAGCCGCCCGCTCTTCGTCCATTTCCTCTAGAATGCGAGCTTGGGCTTCGGTGGACATTTCCTCGAGTGTGTCAGCGGCCGTCTCGTTGTCCAGGCTTTCGACCACCTCGGTCCGATGAATCGGAGCAAGTGATTCGGCAAGTTGGGCTATTTCAACCGGATGGAGTCTGGAAAGCTTGTTGCGCGATGATTTTAGCTGAACGGTGGCGGTTGCCGTGTCTGTTGCAAGATAGCCGACATCGGCCCAATCAATGACCTCGACCGGCCGATCGGTTCCATAAAATCCCTTTGGCAGCAGTCTTCGAAGAAATCCCTGAAAACTAATATCCGCACCCGAAACACGCCATTCCTCGCCGGTCTCGATCAGCTGAACATCGTTAACGCGGACGACCCGTTTTCCATCGACGTCGATAAGCTGATTGTCGAGTACGTCCTTATTAAGCATTACTTCGCCTTCGCGGCGCTCGAACGGCGTTAGATCCAATTTTGCCGAACTCATCTGCATTCCCTGATTACCAAAGTCGGAAATATTCCTCTGAGGAATGAAGAAATCACGCCGCTGAAGCCGCGCAACGATGCCGATGACCGGCGGATAGTCCTGGCTGCCGTAGCGGACAAGCACATCGCGCACCGATGCTATCCTGTCCCCGCTTGAATCAATGACCGGCTGGCCAAGTATTTGTGAAAGGTAGAGCATTTGCGCTAAAGATAACTCATATTCGGAAAAGTAGAAATTACAGGTGCCAAATTTATTTGCAAAAAGGGGGAAATGTGCTATCCTAATTGTCCGAAACGATCAACACTGTTGATCTAATTTGAACAAGTTTGCGATTCACTTCCAGGAACCTGTACAGGTAACCCGAGACCCTAAAACAGCTTGAGCTGATCGGTTTTCAAATTTTTCTTAATCATAGATCAAAACGACGCAAAAAAATGAGATTCGCAGCCCTCGCAATCCCTGCCATTTTACTCTTTTCCATCGACGTCTTTGCACAATCGTCTCTCCGCGTTTTTGATAATTTTGACCGGTCTCAAGGTGTGACGGTTCACAAACCGCCACCACCGCCCGATCCCAATGCCGGAAAAGTCGCAAAGCGTGTCAAGCGAAGCGGCAAATGGGTGACGATCTATGTAGATCCGCTTGTAAAGAAAACTGCGAGCACAAAACCGGCGGTAAAAGTGACTGACAGCCTTGCTCTTCGCGAGGACCGTTCAACCCGTCCGACCAAACTATTGATGGGGTCGCCGAATAATGGCCTGAAGGGTTTTACGACCGGGAACGAACTGCACGATAAATATATCGT
>CAZXTS010000092.1:0-11183 GCA_964643745.1 uncultured Chloracidobacterium sp. | reverse complement strand
GAGGGTACCTTTGTGTGGCCCGAATATTATGAAAGCAATTCGTAACATTTTCGCGATTATGGCTGTTTTCGGTGCTTTTGCGCTCGGGGTTTCGGCCCAAACTTCGCTACGGTCGCTCGATGGACAAAGCGTTAATGTGCAGGGTCAAAGCGGCAAGGTCGTAGTACTTGCCGTCGGCGCAAGCTGGCTCCCGCTTTCCGCAAAGCAGGCGGACTATACGAACGCACTTGCTCGAAAATACGCCGGAAAGAACGTCTCTGTCTATTTCGTGCTTACTGATTCGAGCAATCCACGGTCGAAGAATTACGCATCCGACGAAGATCTTCGGAGTTGGGTGGCAAAGAACAAGCTCACGGTACAGGTCTTGAGGGATCCGGACGGAGTCGCTACCTTAAAGAAATTCGGTATCGATCAACTGCCGTCTTTCGTTGTATTGGACAAGAGCGGAAACCGATCCGGCGAACCGTTCGGCGGTGTGGATCCGAATTACGATATTACTGTTCCGATATCGCGAAGGGTCGATTCCCTTCTTTAGATGTTCGAACAAGTTCTGTTAAAGGCGGGAACTAAATTGGTCCCGCTTTTTCATTTTGATGGAACTGGCATCTGCTTGACCATTGAAAAGACCAAATTCACCGGAAGCCCGACGACATTCCAATAGTCACCTTCGATGCCTTCAATGAATAGTGCTGCCTGGGCCTGAACAGCGTATCCACCGGCCTTATCTAACGGGTCACCTCTTTCGACCAGAAAATCGATCTCGCTGACATTCATTTCCGCAAATTTGACCTTCGTTCGCTGCAATCCGATCAATCTCTTTTCACCATTCACTATAGCCACGCCTGTCAGAACTTCGTGCCAATTCCCTGATAGCTCTCGCAGCATGCGGCGGGCATCATTATCATCGATAGGCTTGCCTATTATTCTTCCGTCAATTACAACCGTAGTGTCGGCGGCAAGGATCAGTCGGTCAGTCCTATTTCCGGCGACCGCCGATGCCTTTTCGCCCGCGAGCCGACGGACATAATCGTCGGGTGGTTCACCGGGAAGTTCGGTTTCGTCAATATCGGGCACTTGCACGGTGAATGGCCATCCGACGGATGTAAGTATTTCCGCACGCCGCGGGCTGCCCGATGCAAGGATAAGTTCCGGTAGATCGACTGGATTCGGATCAAGACTTAGCATTTGGTTTCGTTCTCGATTAAAATATTGGTGCATCGTGTTTTGGATAGCAAATGGAGAACTTCGCTAACTCTTTTCCCGTCTTGCGGGGTCTTTTGGGAAACACTGACGAGATCCGCCTGGCTCTTCTAAGCGCCGCCTGGAAAAAAGCCGCCGGCGGCCCGTTGGAGAAAAGAACGGCGATCCATCGGTTTTCTGACGGCAAGTTGACCATTGCCGTGGAAAACAAGTCGTGGCAGCGAAATCTTAAGGAATACACGACGGAGCTTTTGTTCAAATTGAACTCGCTGATGGCGGAAAGAACGGTGGAAACGATCGAATTCGTAGTGGCTCCGGAGCTTTTAGTCGGATCACCGAACGATAGATCTAAGGCACAGCCCGTTGACGAACCTGTTGAGCTGCCGTCAGACTTGCTGCGTTCTTTGGATAAAATCGAAAGCAAAGAACTAAGAGAACAGATATTGGCAACAGCGGTTGCGAGTGCGAAACGCTTCAGGGCGATTAAATAATGGACGTAAGAAAAATTGCAAAACTTGCCCACCTTGAGATCACCGATGAGGAAGTAGAGATCTACACGCCTCAGATGGACGGCATCGTAAAATATATCGAACAGCTAAATGAGCTTAACACTGAAAGTGTTAAGCCGATGCTCGGGGGCCTAACAGCGGAAGGTGAATCAACAACGACGATCCGTGAGGACGCCGCGTCAGTTTCATTTACTCAGAACGAGGCTTTGGCCGAAGCTCCGGTCTCTGAATCGGGCCATTTCCAGGTCCCAAAGGTCTTGGGATGAAAGTTCGGCTCTCATTCGATCGCGCTTTCCTGATCGTCTCGGCCGCTTTTTGCATGGCCATTTGTTTGTCCGCGGCCTGCTCGATGCCGACGCTTGAAACGGCCTCGTGCACTGCAGCAAGATCATCGGTCAGAGAGTTTTATTCCATCCACTTCGCAAACGATCTGGAATTAAACCCTGAGAACCTGCAAAAACGGGAAAGATTTCTATCACCGGATTTGGTCGAAAAGCTCAGGCGGATGCCCGAAGGCACAGACCCATTTACGGTCGGCGAACCACCGTTTCCGAGGGCATTTCGGGTCGGATCGTGCCGCGAGATCGCCGCCGAACGTGTAGAATTCGACGTGCTGGTCTTTTGGCGAGATGAAGCCAGCACCGTACAACGGAAGATCAATGCCGAAGTTATCGATCTGGAAGGGCGATGGCTCGTTGACCAGGTCAGTTATTAGAGACGTAAATGATCAAAGAAGAAATTAAGAGATCACTAGAGAACGCCGAACGGCTCAACACTGAGCTGAACAGCTTTTTGTCGATCGAAACCGAAACCGCAAACGAAGCCGCGGCGGCCATCGAAGCATCTACCGGGCAAACCACGCTTGCGGGCACGCCCATCGCCATCAAAGACAATATTTGCACGAAAGGGCTACGCACCTCATGCGGTTCGCGGATATTGGAAAAATACAAAGCTCATTACGACGCAACGGCGATCGAACGATTGAAAAAAGCCGGAGCCGTTGTTATCGGCAAGACGAATATGGACGAATTCGCAATGGGCTCGTCCAATGAAAATTCTGCATTTGGACCGGTAAAGAACCCTTGGGACCTCGAACGCGTGCCCGGCGGCAGTTCCGGCGGTTCTGCGGTCGCCGTTGCATCGGGTGTCGTTGATGTCGCTCTGGGTTCGGAAACAGGCGGCTCGGTCCGTCAGCCTGCAGCTCTTTGCGGCATTTTTGGTTTGAAGCCAACATATGGCCGCATATCGCGTTACGGACTCGTCGCTTTCGCCTCTTCGCTCGATACGATCGGGATATTCGGCAGCACATCCGGACGTATCGCTGAAGTTCTAGGCGTAATTGCCGGCCGCGACCCGCTCGATTCCACCTCGGCTGATGTTCCTGTTCCGGATTATTCAGCCGGGCTTGCGAATGACATAAAGGGTAAGCGGATCGGTGTGCCACGCTCGTTCTTCGGCGAAGGCCTGGATGACGAGATCCGGAACTCGGTTGAATCGGCGATCGAGAGCCTCCGTTCGCTCGGCTGTGAAGTAGTCGATATAGAGCTTCCACACGCCGGATACGGCATCGCGGTCTATTACATCATCGCAACCGCCGAGGCGTCTTCAAATCTCGCACGTTATGACGGCGTCCGCTATGGCTTTCGCTCAGAGTACGCCGGAGGCCTTCGCGAAATGTATATGATGACACGCGAGGAAGGCTTCGGCGCGGAAGTAAAACGCCGAATTATGCTCGGAACCCATGTGCTTTCTAGCGGCTATTACGATGCCTATTATTCCAAAGCACAAAAGGTCCGGGCTCTTGTTCGGGATGACTACAAGGCAGCATTTGAAAAGTGCGACTTTGTCGTTACACCGACATCGCCGACCACCGCATTCAAGATCGGCGAACGTTCGGACGATCCGCTGGCAATGTACCTGAGCGATATCTATACGGTCTCTGCTAACCTAGCCGGACTGCCTGCGGTCAGCATTCCCTGCGGGCTTTCTACGAACGAACTTCCGATCGGCCTTCAGCTTGTCGGCAACTATTGGTCTGAGGCCGGACTGCTCAATGCCGCTCACATCTTCGGCGCCGAAAACCCTTTAGACCAAAAACCATTGATACACGCGGAATGAAGTTCTAATGATCGCAGACTTAAGTAATACTGTAACAGCGTTAGATGGCCTCGCCTTAAACAAGAAACCCTTCCGATCGCGAACGATGAAAGGGTTCCTTTTTAGCGATCTGCCGAACCTTAGCCTAGTGCCAATTTCCTATTTTGTGATCCCGACCTGCGTTAGTGCATAGGCATAGTCAAATGCGATCTCTTTCAGCCGATCGTATCTGCCGGACGAACCGCCGTGACCTGCGCCCATGTTAGTCTTAAGAAGCACGATATTGTCATCGGTCTTCCTTTCGCGGACCTTTGCAACGAATTTCGCACCTTCCCAATACGGGACCTGGCTGTCGTTAAGCGAGACCTTGACCAGCATATTCGGGTACTTCTGAGCTTTGATATTGTCGTAAGGCGAATAGGTAAACATATAATCCCACGCCTTTTTGTCATCACGCGGATTGCCCCACTCGACCCATTCCTCCGTAGTCAGCGGCAGCGTCTCATCGATCATTGTGTTCATCACATCGACGAACGGGACCTGCACAATCGCTGCTTTGAAAAGTTCGGGTGCCTGGTTGACGACAACGCCCATCAGCAGCCCGCCGGCCGAACCGCCTTCGATAACCAATCGGTCCGCCGAGGTGTATTTTTCACCGATAAGCCATTTCGCCGAATCGATGAAATCGTGAAAGGTGTTCATCTTTTTGAACATTCGCCCATCCTGTCGCCATTTTTCGCCAAGCTCGGATCCGCCGCGGATATGAGCGATCGCATAGATCATCCCGCGATCGACCGCGCTGAACCGGTTACTGGAAAAGTTCGGTGTCATCGAAAAACCGTACGAACCGTATGCATAAAGATACATTGGAGCCGTACCATCAAGCTTCGTACCCTTTTTCATCACCAGCGAGACCGGCACCTTCACGCCGTCGCGGGCCGTGGCCCAAAGCCGCTTGGTCTCGTATTTCGATTTGTCGTATCCGCTCGGTATCTCTTGCTGTTTGATGAGTTTCGATTGCCGTGTTTTGAGGTCGAATTCAAAAGTGGAGTTCGGCGTTATCATCGAAGAATATCCGTAACGAACGGTCGAGACGTCGTACTCGGGATTGAACCCGAGGCCCATTGTATAAACGCTCTCGTCAGTCGGGATACGCATCGGCGCACGGCGCGTCTTCATGTCCATTACACGAAGGTATTCCAAACCATTTTCCAGTTCGGAAACGACCGCGAAATCCTTGAAGAAATCGAGCGATTCGATCTTTACCGCCGGGTTATACGGAATAAAGTCGGTCCAGTTCTTTTCGGAAGGATCGCTTGCCGGAGCCTTCATCACTTTGAAGTTCTCGGCGTCCTTATTCGTAACGAAATAGAATTCGCCGTTGTTGTGGTCGGCCGAGTATTCATGACCTTCGCGTCGCGGTGCGATCACCTTGAACTTGCCCTTCGGATCGTCAGCGGACAAGTAATGGAATTCTCTTGAGGTCTTTGCGAATGACCCGATGAAATAGACCTTTTTGTCGCGCGACCGGCCGATGCCTAGATTGAAATAAACGTCCTTTTCTTCGAAGACAAGCTCATCGGCGTCCTTCGAGCCCAACCTGTGACGAAAGATCTTATCGGTCCGTTTCGAAACCGGATCTTCCTGCGAATAAAAGATATAGTTGCCATCCGGCGACCATTCTATGCCGGTAACCCGCTCGATCTTGTCCGGCAGAAGTTCCCCGGTCTTTAAGTCCTTTATCCACAGCGTGTATTGTCGATATCCTGTTGTGTCCGTGGCATAGGCAAGCTTGGTCCCATCGTCGTTAGGTTCGAATATCGAGATCCCAAAATATTCATAGCCCTCGGCCATCTTGTTCTGGTCAAGAAGCACTTCAGGGTCTGCTCCGTCCTGCGTTTTGCTGCGCAAAAAGGTCGGATACTGTTTGCCCTGCTCGGTCTTCGTAAAGTACCAATGGTTTCCGAGCTTGTACGGGACGCCCATGTCGGTTTGCTTGATGCGCCCGAGCATTTCATCGTAAAGTGCATCAGCAAATTTTTGATTTCCGCCCATGTAGGCGTCAACATACGCATTCTCGGCTTCAAGATATTCTATTATCGCCGGATCTTTTTTATCCTTCCGGTCCCGCAGCCAAGCATAGTTGTCCGTTATCTCATAACCGTGGATCTTCAGGACCGAGGGAACCTTTTTCGCGACTGGTGGTTTCATATTGAATTGGGCGAACACAGAACTGCCCGAAACTCCAATCATAAATACTAGTGCCAAACACAACAAACCTTGCATTAAAAATCTCTCCTAGACGAAAGTATCGAATTGTACCCGTATTATACGCCATACCCTTTGGGTTTGTTTCGTCTCTGGTCAGAATACTGGTTTCAAGAAAATGATGAGATCGAATGGCTATTGGCTGCATCTAAACAGGGCGATTTAGGTAAATAGCCCGAAAAAACCGTTTTTTGCCATCTCGCAACAGAAATGCAACATTGATGGCCGATACTCTGGTATTCGTGTTTCAAATCCGGGAAGCTTGGTGTGCGACGCGGATAATTTACTTGAACTGAATGTTCTGTTAACCTTTACTGTTCTATTCGTCATCTAAGACGGAGTTGCTGTGATGAACCTTAGAAATACAAAATTGCACATTATTGAGCGAACGTCCGAGCTTTCGGGGGTAGCTCGAACCGGTGTTTCGCTTCATTGTCATACCGAACACTCTAAGGAAATGCTGGACTTCGTTCCGCACTATGCAGACAAACTCCCTATCATTGCCTCTTTTTGGGCGCGCGAGAAACGAAATTACTTAAAACGTGAAGGCAAAGCTGTCGATTTTTCAACGTCATTTTGGTCGCCGCCGCTTTCACCAAAGGATGTTTTCAAGATAGAGCAGGAACAGATTCAGAAGGCCGGGCTTTCGCCTATCGTTTCCTTGACCGATCACGACAGTATCGATTCCAATTTATTAGTAAACGAGACCGAAAATATCAGCGTCGCACCGATCTCGCTTGAGTGGACCGTGCCGTTCGATTATGGTTTCTTCCACGTCGGTGTTCATAATCTTCCGGCCGACAGTGCCGAACAAATTACAGACGAACTCCTCGCATTTACTTTTGATCCTGAAACGCATACGGAAGCTCGACTGACTGAGCTTTTCGCGATGCTCAATGAAATCCCTCAGGTCCTTATCGTCTTAAATCATCCGATCTGGGACATTGAGATCGTCGGGAAAGAACGTCATGAGCAATTATTGAAGAGTTTCATCAAGACACACGGACATTGGATCCATGCCTTTGAAATAAACGGATTTCGGTCATGGTCGGAGAACAAGGCGGTCATAGAATTAGGTGAAGCTCTCGGATTTCCTATCGTAACAGGCGGAGACCGCCATGGCTGCAAGCCGAATACTGTACTAAATTTAACCGATTCGTCGGACTTTGAAGGTTTCGTCAACGAGATCCGAACGGATAAACATAGCGAAGTCGTATTGATGCCGGCTTATGAGCAGCCGCTCCATTCACGACAATTGGAATCTTTTGCTGAGATACTTTCGCACTATCCTCATTTTCGAGAAGGAAGAAGGCTGTGGTTCGAGCGCATCTTTTTTGATTCTGGTGACGGTCAAGGGCCTCGTCCGCTTACTACGTACGGTTGGGAGCGAGGCGGCCCGCTTTGGCTTCGATTGGCTATCCGAACACTTGGGTTCCTCGGTAGTCCCGCGATGCGTCCGGTTTTCCGCATGACCCGAAAAAAGAAAGACCGTGTTCCTCGTTCTGTTGAACGGGCTGTCTTTGAAGTGCCGGAGATCGACGACCTTTCCAAGAGTATTACTCCGAACGCTGTTTGATAAGAGCGTTTCTTGATCTATAATTTTAGGTTTGCAGGCGGTCGAAAGGCCGCCTAATTATTTTGTATTGAGTACTCACGCCACATTTCCAAGAGTTGCTTTTTTCCCTGACTCCTATGTCGAGGTCAACGGGGCAGCGATGACGTGCCGTCGCCTTGCAGATTTTGCAAGAGACAACGGCCGGCCATATCTGGTCATACACGCCGACAAAAGATCGTCCCGAACCGTTGACGGCAGCTGCTCGCATTTAGCCTTAAAGAGATCGCCTGTGTCGTTTCCGCTCGATGAAGAACTGGCGTATGATCCGCTGTTTCAAAGGCACACTAGAAAGGTCTTGAAAGAGCTTCTGAGTTTTCAGCCCGATGTCATCCATATCACGGGCCTAAACGACGTAAGCATTATAGGTGCGTATCTTTCCTGGCGGCTCAAGATCCCGATGGTGGGCTCGTGGCATACGAACCTACATGAATTTGCGTCGCAACGGCTCGCAAAGCTATTCAGATTTTTCCCGGCCAAATTTTCTAACGGGATCACCTCTTTCGCCGAGAAGAAGATCCTCAAGGGCGCCGTTTTCTATTACAAGATGCCGAAGGTTGTCCTGGCTCCCAATAAAGAACTTGTTGACCTTCTTGGAAAGGGCACGGCACGAACGGCATTCCTGATGGGCCGCGGAGTTGATACCGAAAAATTCTCGCCCGAACACCGAACTGTTTCAGATAACACGATCAGGCTTGGCTCGGTCGGCCGTTTACGAGCGGAAAAAAACGTAAGGAAATTGGTTGAGATCGAGCAAGGATTGATCGCAAAAGGCCTGACCGATTTTGAATTCCTGATAGTCGGCGAAGGATCGGAACGCGAATATTTGGAAAAGAATCTCAAGAACGCTGCATTTACCGGATTCCTCGAAGGGGAGCGGCTGTCCGAGGCTTATGCGAATATGGATATTTTCCTATTTCCGTCAGAAACAGACGCTTTCGGAAATGTGGCCCAGGAGGCCGCTGCATCCGGTGTCGTTCCAATCGTTTCAGACAAAGGTGGTCCGAAATATCTAGTACAACACGGTGAGACCGGTTTTGTCGCTTCTGGCATCAACGATTTCATCAAGTATGCTGACCGACTTCTGAACCAAACAGAACTTCTGAATAAGATGAAGGTGGCCGCTCGTTCTTCGGCACTTTCAAAATCATGGGATTCGATCTTCGAAGGCGTTTACGAAGGATACCGCAAAGCGATCCAAATTGCCGAAGAGAAAAAATACTCCGGTGAGGCCGTAAGGAGTGAAAACTAGATTGGCCGTCCTCAATAAAGTATGAGCGATATAACATACGAGCAGGACGAACCTGTCGAAAAGACGTTGACCATCACTGAGGCGTGGCTACATGTATGGCGCAATCCATCCCTGTTCATCAAATATTGGAATTATAAAGGCGCTGTACTTAGCGGCGTCCTGCGTGCACCTATCTTTCTTGCAACATACCTTATTGGTAAGGAAGGGTTAAGACTTGCCATTGCAGCAGCAGCCGTTCAATTTCTTCTTCGATTCTTTATTGCCGGATTGGGCGGTGCTCTTATTCAGTCATTCAGATGGGTTGAGCCGCCCTGGAAAGCCCTGCTTTCCGTGATGCTGATACTTCCCCTCGTTAGCCATGTTTTCGAATTTATAATCCAATTCAGTTTTGCGTATCTAACCGGAACACAGGACCGAACTGAAGAAGCGATCCTTCGATCGATCTCGGTCTCCATCATATCGGCTCTGTTCACTCTTTTTGCGATGCGCCGCGGCTTGATGATCGTCGGCGAATCTGAAAGTAAATCTTTGTTGAGCGATGTATCAAGATTGCCGGTGGTGATATTTCACTTTATCGTGTTCATTCCGAATGAGATCGCCGCAATGATCCGGCGTGGGGCTCATTTGGGTGCTTTATTGGGAATATTTGCATTTGGCATTTTTTCACAGGTTCTTGTCTGGGCTCTTATCAATAAGCCATACTGGACCTACGGCGGCGGAAAAGAAGTGTTTCTTCTCAAATATTGGGGCGTGAATGGAATGATACTGCTTGTTCTGGTAACGATCCTCTCCGCGATCCATTTAGACCGAAAGCACAAACGAATTGCCGCCGATAGTACTAATGCCGATTAAGACACTTCACCTTACCAATTACTATCACAAGAACTCCGGCGGGATCAGCACTTCGTTCAATAATCTAATGGCCGCTGCGGAGCGACACCGGCGGCATGTACGCCTTATCGTTCCCGGCGAGACCGAGGCCGTCGAAGACGTAAACGAATTCGCCAAGCTTTATTACATTCCGGCACGTCAATCTCCTATTTTCGACAAACGCTACCGCATGATCTTGCCATGGCAGTATATGCCGAGCGGAACTCTGATCCGCAAGATAATGATGGACGAAATGCCGGATCTGGTCGAAGTGACGGACAAATACACATTGAGCATGATGGGCGCGATGGTGCGGCTTGGAAAATTTTCACAGCTCGGACGGCCGCTATTGGTGCATTTCTCATGCGAGCGAATGGACGACAATGTCGCATCGTTTTTGAGCACAGGACGAATTGGAAAATGGCTTTCGCGAAACGTGATCGGGAAGTATATCCTTCCCAGTTTCGATTTTCACATCGCAAATTCAACATACACCGGCGATGAATTCACTGAATCGGTCAAAGGCCGAAAGGGATCTGGATTGAATAGGGCTTGGAGAATGTTTCGGGCTCCGCGAATTCGTCTTCAAGAGCGGATCAGGATCTGTCCGCGCGGTGTTAACGCCGATCAATTTTCGCCTGATCGCCGCTCAGATGCGGTTCGCGAAAAGATGCTCGAATTGGTTCACGGAAATAGTGAAACCAAATTGCTCCTTTATGCTGGCCGAATTTCGCCCGAAAAGAACATCGGGCTGCTGATCGAGACAATGAAGGTTTTAGCTTTGAAAAGCGATCTCGACATTCGCCTTCTTGTCGCCGGAGACGGTCCGTTGGCCGAGATGCTGCGGAACGAAGGCGCGAAAATCGGAGAAGACAAGATCACGCTTTTGGGGCATTTGGACAAAGAGACCCTTTCTAATTATTACGCGAATGCCGACGTATTTGTGCATCCTAATCCGAAGGAACCTTTTGGAATTGCCCCACTTGAAGCGATGGCATCCGGTGTTCCGACCGTTGCTCCGCGATCGGGCGGTATTTTAAGTTACGCGAACGACGAAAATGTGTGGCTAACGGATCCGACGACTGAAGCTTTCGCGGAATCTATTATCGATGCGGCGACAAATGAGCCTTTGAGAAAAGAAAGAACCGAAAATGCTGTCAGAACCGCTCTTGCAAACACCCGCGAACATTCGACCGACCGATTGTTTGCCACCTACGACGAAATATACGAAGATTTTCAAAACAGAAAAGAGCTGTTTACCGATGTCGATGCGGCTAAGAAATTTGACTACACGACCTTAATCGATGATTGATCTTGTTATCGCAAATCTCCGCGTCCGTCCGTTCCGAACGCTCATCAGCGTGATCGGTGTCGC
>CAZXTS010000091.1:0-11235 GCA_964643745.1 uncultured Chloracidobacterium sp. | reverse complement strand
TCGGCAGGGATCCAGTATTCTTCATGCTCACTACCACCGACTATCTGACGTTCGAATTTGTCAAGATAAACCTTCGATACATCGAAACGCGTAACATATCCTTTCTTATCAGCATTCAGTCTGGCATTCCAATCTCGGGCGATCTGAATTGCATATTCTTTGTTTGTGACCGGATAGAATATAGGCTGTTCCGGGAGTCGCGGAGGGAATTTCTTGAAGCCGCTTGCCTCAATTAGCGCAAGTTCATTTTTCCCGACCGGACGGTACAAGGTAATGGTTTCACACACTTGCCACTGCACCTCCAGTCGATAAGTAAAGTACTGCCATTCTCACAGCGACGCCGTATTTTACTTGATCTAAGATCAGCGAACGGGAGCTATCAGCTACTTCCGAAGCGATCTCGATGCCTCGGTTCATTGGGCCCGGGTGCAATACGATGGCATCCTTTCTTGCAAGATCAAGCCGGTCGTTCGTCAGGCCGTAATGTATCGAATACTCGCGAAGCGTCGGAAAGAATGCGGAATTCTGCCTTTCTGTTTGGATCCGTAATATCATTACCACGTCTGCATCTCTGATAGATTCTTCCACATGTCCGCATACGGTTAATCCACTTTCAACGAAATGCCGAAAATCACCTGGAACCAGCGTTCCAGGACCGGCGACACGGACATTGGCTCCGAGTTTTGTTAAGAGATGGATATTCGACCGTGCGACGCGGCTGTGAAGAATATCGCCGACGATGGCGACCTCAAGGCCTTCGATCTTCTTTTTGTGCTCGCGGATGGTCATTGCATCGAGCAAGGCTTGAGTAGGATGTTCGTTAGATCCGTCGCCGGCATTGACGACAGCGGCCTTGCTCGCCTTTGCAAGCTGATGCGGAACGCCCGCAGAACCATGCCGAACAACGATGCAATCAGGGTCCATCGCGTCCAGGTTCAACGCAGTGTCAACAAGAGTCTCGCCTTTGGCGAGGCTCGACGAAGAAACGCTGATATTTACGGAATCGGCGGAAAGCCGCTTTGCTGCGATCTCAAACGATGTACGAGTGCGGGTCGAATTTTCGAAGAAAAGATTGATGACGGTCTTGCCGCGAAGAGCAGGAACCTTTTTGATCTCACGCGAGTTTATTTCTCGAAAATTCTCAGCGGTATCGAGAATACCGCGGATCTCGTCCGCCGTAAGATCGCGAATTCCAAGAAGATCTCTTCGCCTGAAAGGCTTTTCCTGTTGATTGCGGATTGCGGATTGCGGATTGCGGATTTCCTGATCAAAGTTCATCGCTTCCTTCCTCGTGCAGTGTTTATCGACGCGACAAAGATCGCAATTAACTGATTTGCTTCGTCTTGCAGATCGGAGACAAGTTCAGCTTTCGTCATGCGGGTATCGACTGCAAATTCGATCCAAAAAGCCGATTCGTCAGCTTCCTCTTCCACAATGCCCATCTTTGCGATGAAGTCTGCGTTTGACCTAGCCCGGCAGGCAGCCCGGTAATTCGCGGCTACTGATGTTCCTGAACGAATTAGCTGACCGCCAACATGACGTCCGAGAAAAGAATTTGGGAATGTTTCAACTAAATTGATGATCCTTAGTGCGAATGCCTTAGTACGTCGTTTAAGCTCATCCTGCTTCATATTTAGAAATCCGCAATTCGCAATCCGCGATCCGCAATTTCTTATGGTCGTTCGAAGATGCCGACGGCTTCGATATCGTCGTATTCCTTTAGCATCACCTTGATTATCTCGGAATGCTTGGTCGGAACGGTCTTTCCGACGAAATCTGCTTGAATGGGCAGTTCGCGATGCTCGCGGCCACGGTCGATCAAAACGGCGAGCTGGACCTTCTTTGGCCGGCCGAAGTCCATCAGTTGGTCCATCGCTGCCCGGATCGTACGGCCTGTGTAAAGCACATCATCAACGAGTACGATCGTCTTGTTTTCGATATCCGCATCAAGTTCGGTTCGGTTTACGATCGGGCTGGCTCCAACGGTCGAAAGGTCGTCACGATAAAGCGTGATATCGATAATGCCGAAAAGCGGCGGATGTCCCTCAAGTTCGCCGATCTTGTCAACGATACGTTCCGCCAACGGCACACCACGGCGGCGAATACCTACAATATAAAGATCTTTCGCACCTTGGTTGTCCTCGACGATCTCAGAAGCGAGCCGTGATAAAGCGCGCTTCATTCGCGATGAGTCCATGATCATGGACTTTTCTTTCAATGTTGCCTCATCTGCCATTCGCTCAAAAATCGTAGCAAACAAACCACCAACTTGCCAATCAATGCATCTGAAATAGTGACAAGGCAGGGAAATAGTCCTAGAATCTTCAGCAAACATCAGGAATATAGAAATGGTGCATGCTCTAAAAACAATAACGGCTTTTTTTATATTTGCTTTTGTTTCAATCGTTTCAGCCGATGCTCAGGTTCAGCGAGAGTACACGGTCGCGGAACTTGAGAAGATGGAGCGATTGTTCGATGAGGCTAATGCTTTAGCGGAACAAAAGAAATTCGCTGAATCTTTGGTTAAATATAAAGAAATCCTGGCTATCGAGCCGAATGCCCTTGGTCCGCTTTATAACGCCGGTACTGCCGCTTTTACGATCGGTGAATTCGAATTGGCGCTAGATCTTTGGAAGCGGTTGAAAGTTGGCGACCCTAATGATATGCAGGCCCGAGCGAAATTGGTCCAGGTGTATCAGTCATTGGGACGGCTTGACGAACGCGATTCTGAAAGGGCGGAGCTATTCAAACTTCGAAAAGAAGGAAAAAGTGATGAGCTTGCCGACCCCGATTTTTACGTACGCGAACAGTCTGTAATGAGCGGGCGGCGTGTAATGGTTTTCGAGCACTTCGAGCTGAAAGGCAATCGAGCTCTTCGATATGTCTTTTATGCGTTAAATGATGACGGAAAACCGGAATTCCATATTTCGCTTGGATCGTATGATCTTACTAACTCTGTCTGGCGTTCGACCACAAAGCCAACTCCAAAGGAAGGCGAGAGGCTTTTTCATTTGGACGGGTATTTTGAGTGGGGCCACGCAACCTATGGGATGTTTCCGAAAGAACCCACCTATGATGAAACGCGAAAAATGGTCATCGAGATCTTGGCAAAAAACGTAAAACCTGTGTCCTCAACGACTGTGGTTACCGCGGCTCCAAAACCGAAAGAAAACGAAAAACCATAGCGGGCTACCCTAAACATGTCGATCTATAATCGGGTCATTCGATCCCTCGTCTTCAAACTGGACCCGGAAACTGCTCACGATCTGGGCATTTGGGCTATTCGCTCAGGCCTTGCCGCCAAGTTCTCTGGTATCGATGTAGATGAGGCGTCAATAGGGCTTGGAACCGAACTCTTTGGATTGAATTTCAAGAATCCGTTGGGGCTTGCCGCAGGATTCGATAAGAATGCAGTTGCGGTTGACCAACTCGCTGCTCTAGGGTTTGGTTTTATCGAAACAGGTACCGTTACGTTACGTCCACAGCCCGGAAACGATAAGCCAAGGCTTTTTCGTTTGCCGAAAGATCGAGCGTTGATCAACAGGCTTGGCTTCAACAACGACGGTGCGAAGGCCGCCGAAGATAGATTGTCAAAGATCGAAAGGAGCTGTGTCGTTGGCGTAAACATTGGGAGGAATAAAGATGTTCCGAACGAAGAGGCCGTTGAAAATTATGTGGGGTGTTTCGAGATCGTTCATCCTGTTGCCGATTATGTTGCTGTGAATATCTCGTCGCCGAACACGCCGGATCTGCGCGAGTTACAGAAAGGCGAAAGCCTAGACCAGCTATTGTCGGCTCTTCAGGAAAAGAATCAGGAACTCGGATCGAAACCGCTTTTGGTAAAGATAGCTCCTGATCTTACCGAGCCAGAGATCGAAGCGGCAGTTGATAAGTGCATTGCCCACAACATAAGCGCAATTATCGCCACTAATACAACTGTTTCACGCGACCGACTGAAAACACCGAATGTCGATGCGATCGGAGCAGGCGGTTTGAGCGGCTACCCGCTGCGAAAAAAGTCCGACGAAGTGATCTCAAAGATCTATCAATATTCAAAGGGCCAACTGCCGATAATTGGCGTCGGCGGTGTGTTTAATGGAAACGACCTGTTTAGGAAGATCGAGCTCGGTGCAAGTCTGGTACAAGCATATACAGGATTCATTTACGGAGGCCCGCGCTTTGCGGTTGATACGCTGACCGAACTGAAAAATAGACTTGATGAAAGAGGATTCGGAGCTGTTGTCGATGCGGTCGGTACGGCCTCGGATCTTCGGGCCTGAAATGGGCAAATGATGGGTTTCGTTTGGTTTGACACCCGTCCCCTAGAGGCTATAATTAAGAGTTTGCGTCCAAGGGTAAGGTTTGCTCTATCGGGCGGGAATTGATATGTTGATCGACCTGAACGGACTTCGCGGGAACCGGGCTGAATATAGCCTCGAACTTGCCGCAGGTCAGGTCGATCTTGAAACGGACGGCGTTTCGTTCGGTTCAACGATAAAGGCCGAGATCTTGGTTGAACGGTCTGCGGACAGAGTACGGGTTTCCGGTCCGGTCGAATGTGATCTGAATATCGATTGTGTTCGATGTCTGGAACCGGTAACAAAACGCTTGAAATTCGATGTTGAGGCCGGATTTGTCCCGCAAGAGCATTTTTCGAACGAGAGTGAACATCAGGTTGACGGTGAAGATCTTTTGGTCGATGTTTACCTTGACGATTCGATCGATCTCGCTGAGATACTCCGGGAACAGGTCCTTTTGCACTTGCCTGCCGGGCAGTTGTGCGGGGCAGATTGTAAAGGGCTCTGCGAAAAATGCGGTTCGAACCGCAATTTGATAGATTGTACTTGTAAAGATGAAGAGATCGACCCGCGGTGGGAAGCTCTCCGAAGTTTGAAATAATGGCCGCCGTTGAGCGGTCTTGTAATTTAGAGGTAAAAATGCCAAATCCAAAACGAAGACATTCCAAATCGCGGACTCGACAACGTCGTGCCCATGATGCGTTGACGGCCCCGCAATATCTGGTCGACAAAGACACTGGCGAGACGAAACTGCCGCATCGTATCGATCCGAAGACCGGTATGTACAAAGGCCGACAGATCATTGATGTAAAAGATGCCGAATAGGCTTTTGAATTTCCCAACCGATAAGGTTCTAATTCAACTAAATGACTGAACACAACGCCGGTATTCTGGGAATGGGGCACGCTTATCCGGACGGTATTCTGACGAATGCCGATCTGGAGAAGATCGTTGAAACCTCCGACGAGTGGATCACTAGTCGGACAGGGATCAAGCAGCGCCATAAGGCCGCCGACAACGAATACACCTCGCAATTCGGAACGGCCGCCGCCAAGCAGGCGTTGGAACGAGCCGAGCTCAAACCGGAAGATATCGACATTATCATCTGTGCGACCACGACGCCCGACCAGATAATGCCGTCGACCGGCGCTTTGATCCAGGCACAGATCGGTGCGGTCAATGCCGCGGGGATGGACGTTTTCGCCGCCTGTTCGGGATTTCTCTACGGCGTGACCATGGTCGAATCGATGATCCGCACCGGTCAGATAAAGCATGCTCTTGTGATCGGGGCTGAAGTTCTCACTAAATACGTCGATTACACTGATCGCGGTACTTGCGTGATATTCGGCGACGGAGCCGGAGCCGCTGTGCTCGGGCCGGTCGAAGCCGGAAAGGGGATCCTTGCAACTAAGATCAGGTCTGACGGCCGTTATGAAGAGCAACTATATGCACCGGGCGGCGGCACAAAGCTGGGGACGACACACGAAACGATCGACAATCGAGAGCACTTTTTTAAGATGAAAGGCAATGAGCTTTTCAAGGTTGCGGTACGTTCGATGGCCGACATCTCCGCTGAAATGCTCCAAAAGGTGGGCTTTACGGTCGATGATGTGGATATCGTCATTCCCCATCAGGCAAACCAGCGGATCACGGACGCCGTTGCCTCACGGCTCGGTGTTCCCGAAGAAAAGGTCTATTCGAACATAGCGTTTCATGGAAACACCTCGTCGGCGTCGATCCCGATCGCAATGGACGAATGTATCCAATCCGGCAAGATCAAAGAAGGCAGCCTTGTTTTGCTCACAGCGTTTGGCGGCGGTGTAACTTGGGGCGGAACGGTCGTACAATTTTAGATCTGGGATTTTAGATTTTGGATTCGATTTCAAATATTGCATACATTTTTCCCGGGCAAGGCTCGCAGTCCGTTGGAATGGGCAAGGGCTTGTTCGATACTTTCGCGGCGGCCCGCGAGGTATTTGAAGAGGCGGACGAGGCACTTGGGTTTTCGCTTTCTGAGATGTGCTTTTCCGGTTCGGAGGAAGGCCTCGCGTTGACGGCGAACACACAGCCTGCGATCCTCGCAACGTCCGTCGCGGCGTTTCGTGTGATGGAAAGTGAAGGCCTTCCTGGGGCTTCGTTCGTTGCCGGCCACAGCCTCGGGGAATATTCTGCACTTGTCGCAGCCGGGGTTTTGGATTTTGCAGATGCCATCCGGACAGTCAGAAAACGCGGCACGTATATGCAGGAAGCGGTGCCCGTCGGTGTCGGAGCGATGGCTGCAATACTCGGGTCAGAGGTTGAAACGGTCGAGCAGGCATGTGCCGACGCAGAGAACGGCGAGGTGTGCAGCCCGGCGAATATCAACTCTTCGGGCCAAATAGTGATCGCCGGAAATTCCGATGCCGTTGACCGTGCCTGCGAGCTGTTAAAGGAACGTGGTGCAAAGCGTGCGATTCGCTTAAAAGTATCGGCTCCGTTCCATTGTTCATTGATGATGCCGGCACAGAAACGGCTTGTAATCGATCTTGGAGAACTGAAGTATTCCGAATTCAAAACGCCGATCGTCCATAATGTTGACGCCGAGGTGAATAGTGATGCTTCAAAGGTTTGCGATGCACTTACACGGCAGGTATCATCTCCTGTAAGGTGGCTGCAGAGCATTAAATGTATGATCGAAGCGGGCGTATCGACCTTTGTTGAGGTTGGGCCCGGAAAGGTATTATCAGGTCTGGTAAAACAGATCGATCGGGTAGTCCGTATTTCGAACGTAGCCGATCCGGAAAGTTTAAGTAATACAAGAGACTCGTTATAAAAGGAGAACATATGTCAGAAGTTCAGGATAAGATCAAACAGATAATCGTTGACGAACTGGGTGTCGACGAAGGTGAAGTTACGGAAAACGCTCGGTTCATTGAAGACCTCGGTGCAGATTCGCTCGACCTTGTCGAACTCGTGATGCGGTTCGAAGAGGAATTCGACATCGAAATTCCCGACGAAGATGCCGAAAAGATCCAGGCAGTGCGCGATGCATACGCATACGTTGAGCAGCACAAGGCTTAGTTAATATTGAGAATGGAGAATTGAGAATAGATGATCTTTTCTCCATTCTCCATGGTTCATTTTCCAGATCCAATCTTCTATGAAGCGACGAGTAGTAGTGACCGGTGTCGGACTTGTAACGCCGATCGGCAACGATGTGCCGGCGACGTGGAATGCCTTGATGAGCGGCACTAACGGCGCTGATTACATCAAGAAGTTCGATACCGAAAAATTCTCGGTGAAATTCGCCTGTGAGGTGAAGGATTTCGATCCGCTCAGCTTTCTCGACAAAAAGGAAGCCAGGCGGATGGGAGCCTTTACTCATTTTGCTCTTGCCGCTTCGGACGAGGCAATGAAGCATAGCGGGCTGGTCATCGACGAATCGAATGCCGACATGGTCGGAACTTACATCAGTTCCGGTATCGGCGATTTCTGGGCTATCGAACGCGAGCATGAAAAGCTTCTCAACTCGGGCCCGGACAGAGTTTCGCCGTTCTTTATCGTGTCGGCGATCGTCAATCTCGCATCCGGCAACGTATCGATCAGACACGGTGCAAAAGGGCCGAATTCGGCTACTGCAACGGCGTGCTCGGCAGGTGCCCATGCGATTGGCGATAGTTTCCGCCTGATCGAACGCGGCGATGCCGATGCGATGATCTGCGGTGGTGCTGAAAGTGCTATTACTCCGATGTCCGTTGCGGGCTTTGCCTCGATGCGTGCTCTTTCGACCCGCAATGACGATCCCAAACGTGCATCTCGGCCATTCGATGCTGAACGCGATGGATTCGTGATCGGCGAAGGAGCAGGGATCATGATCCTGGAGGAACTCGAATTTGCGAAAGCTCGCGGTGCGAACATTATTGCCGAGATCGTTGGATATGGTATGAGCGGCGACGCCTTTCACGTTACGATGCCGGACGAGACAGGTTCGGGTGCGATCCGTGTTATGGAACGAGCGATCAAGGATGCAGGAATTACACCGGAACAGATCGGCTACGTAAATGCCCACGGAACTTCGACGCCGTATAACGATAAATTTGAATCGCTTGCGATCAAGAAAGTTTTCGGTGACCACGCAAAGAACGGCCTGGCTGTCAGCTCGACCAAATCGATGACCGGCCACGCACTCGGTGCTGCCGGCGGTATCGAGGCGGTGTTTTCGGTAAAGGCGATCCATGAGAATAAATTGCCGCCGACGATCAATTACGAATTCCCCGATCCGGAATGCGACCTCGATTACATCCCGAACGAGGCCCGCGATGCCGAGATCGGATTCGCACTTTCGAACAGTTTTGGCTTCGGCGGTACGAACGCCAGTTTGATATTTAAGCGATATTCGGAGTAGTGGCAATGAGAACCTTGGAGTACACATATTGGCAAGACGGTGAATACTTTGTCGGACATCTGAACGACTATCCTGACTATGAGACTCAAGGATTTTCGAAGGCAGAATTGATCGATAACTTAAAAGATCTGCTTGTTGACCTTGAATCGGATAAGGTGCCATTCGTTCGGCATGTCGAAGAACTTGTTGTCGCATAGTGAAGCGAAGGGTGTTGATCAAAAAGCTCGAGGCAATGGGTTGTGTTCTTTCGCGACATGGCGGAAAACATGACTGGTACACCAACGAGGCAACGAAACAATCCCAACCTGTTCCTCGCCACACTGAGATAAACGAAAATCTTGCCAAATTGATAATTAAGAGGTTGTCCGGCAAGTGAACCCGGATAAATGAATAGCAATTCATTTCATGATATTGTCTAGTAGATATGAAGATCATAGTTCTTATGAAACAGGTTGCGAACAAGGACGCTGTCCTTCGCATCGGTCCTGACGAAAAATGGATAAACGAAACTGACGTTGCCCAGCAGACCAATGAATCTGATGGCTACGCTCTTGAAGAAGCGCTTCGAATGAAAGAGGCCAAGGGCGATGGCGAAGTTATCGTTTGTTCGCTTGGGCCAGCATCGGCGAAGACAGTGATAAAAGATGCCTTGGCACGCGGGGCCGACCGAGCCATCCACGTTGTAGTGGACAATTCGAACAAGCTATCTCCTTATCAAATAGCGAAGGCAATGGCCGATGCGATCCGTGATGAGAATGCCGATCTCGTATTCACGGGCCTGCAGTCCGATGACGCAAGCTATGGCCAGACAGGCGTTGTGCTTGCCGAACTGCTTGGTATTCCGCATGCCACGATCGTTATCGAAGTGGACCGCGGCAGTCTTGGCGAATCGCTCCGTGTAAAACGCGAATTGGAAAGCGGATGGTATCAATGGTTCACCTATAAATTGCCATCGCTGCTGACGATCCAGTCCGGCATCTCGCAGATCCGGTATGCCTCGCTCAAAGGCATAATGGCCGCGAAGAAGAAAGAGATCCGCGATGTAACACCTTCGATAGAAGATTTTTCCGGAGCACAAACCGTCCAGAAAGTGTATATGCCGCTCAAGACCAAACAGACCCAGATGCTCGGTAATGGCGATGCCAAGGCCGGAGCGGTCGAACTGGTCGAAAAACTGAAAACCGAAGTCAGGGTAATTTGATCTAGCCGGGAAATCTCGACAAGAATTTTCAAATAATTTGCCATTAGGAAAGCGATGATAAGCGATTGTCATCGCTTTGTTTTTTTGTTTAAGGCATTCGTAAATAACAAAGTTCGTAATCTTCATTTGGCTCAAATCGACTTTAAATGTATTCTTGGGGAAATAATTTACGCTTAAGTCTTAGAAAATAATCTAGTTTATGGCTTCAAGTGCGCGTCATCGCGGTGTGCACTATGCGAGTCCTGATCACCGATAGGACTATTACCAACAGAACCGACCCAAGGAGGCAGGATGAAATCGATAAAACAATCAAGTTCACGAAAATATCCATTTAGTTTTCTTTTAGTACTGGCGATCACCATATCGGCGATCGGCTTTATGTCATTGGCGGCCAAGCCCGAAGGTGTCCAAGCCGCTGGCAGCCCATTCATTTACGACAACGGCGGATTGGCAACCGGTGCGGTCAGCAACAGCGGTGTGAACGCGCCAGCCGGAACACAATGGAGCGAGGTTCAAAACGAAACGGGAAATACGACGTATTCAAATACTTTAGCGGGTGTCAGTTGTTCGGTAACCGCAACTGTTTTCAGATGTGCCGATGATTTTACTGTTCCGGCGGGACAAACCTGGACGGTTGATCAAGTAGCCGTATTTGCATATCAAACAAATTTAGCCGGAACGACAAGTCCTATTACCGCAGCGACACTGCAGATTTGGAACGGCAGACCGGGCGATGCCGGCAGCACTGTAATCTTCGGCGACACAACGACAAATCGCTTGGCAACATCTACTGATTCTTTGCTTTGGCGTATTTTCAACAGCGCAGTTCCGGCACCCGGAACAACACCGGCAACGAACCGCCGTCTTTGGGATACGCGGATCAATGTTGCACCGGCGCAAGTTTTATCAGCCGGAACCTACTGGATTAGCTGGAATACGCAAATCGGCGCGACGACCGCGCATTTTACTCCGCCTGTCACAATTCCCGGAACTCGGGGATTACCGGGTTGGAACGCCCGTCAGTTTACCACTACAGGTTGGCAAAATGTTATTGATGTAGGTAATCCAGATGTCGCTGCACCGGATATTCCGATGGATTTTCCGTTCAAACTCGTCGGAAGTATTTCGGGCGGTGCAACCCCGCAAAAGCCTAACGTCGATTTTGACGGCGACGGAGAATCCGATTTCAGCATAGTTCGTGACGAAACTCCGGGCCTGGCCGGTTCGCAATCCGTAAACGGATTGGAAGCCGGGCGGCTGCGTATGCAAAAGCTGGCTGAATCTCGAGGAGAATATAATTCCCCTGAAGGTGAAGCAGGAAATAGCATAGTTTGGTACATCCATAATAGCGA
>CAZXTS010000090.1:0-11291 GCA_964643745.1 uncultured Chloracidobacterium sp. | reverse complement strand
TTGAACCGAACCGCTGATCGGTAAATTCATCGCTGCGCCAGAAGTAATTGACCGGGCGAAGTTTCGAGAAGTTATTCAGAACGCTGCCGAAAGACATAACATCTCTCTTAAACCGAAGATCCGATGAACAAGTTCCGGCGATAACTGTTCCGTCGCGGTCTTCGATGCAGCCGATCGTTCCCGTCGTGCTGCCGACGCGAATAATGCCGTTGACATCCAATCGGCGGGCCGGCGTTGTGATACCGATTCCGACATCCGTCATAGCGGTCGCGCCGTTTACCCCGCTAATACTTCCCAAAACGAGCGAATTGCTTTGTTCGACAAAAGCATTTGCTCCGATGGCAGTCGCATTTGTCAGATTGTGCGCTCCGAAATCCGCATTAAATCCGAGTGCCGTATTGCGGCTTCCCGTTATATTTGTGTCGCCTGAACTTTTCCCGAAAAATGCGTTGTCGCCGCCGGTCGTGTTGTTTAATCCGGCGCGGCTTCCGAAAATGGAATTATTGCTTCCGGTCGTGCTGTTTTGCGCGGCAATAAATCCGAACATGGCGTTTTCATTGCCGGTGTTGAGTTTTCCGGCGGAATCGCCGATCATCGTGTTTTGAATTCCGCCGTCAGCCGATCCGGCCAAAACTCCGAGAAATAAATTGTTTACGCCGACCTTGCCCAAGACACGATTAGGACCGAGATTATACTGGGTTGATGCGCTGATAATATTTCCGGTCAAAGTTCCGCCGACCGTTCCGTTTCCGCTCACATTGAAATTGGTCGAAGTTTGCGGCGTCGTGCGGTTTTGCACGTAATTTGTGCTGTTTGGCAAAGGATTTCGCGAATCCGTGAGTCGCGAATCGTTCGTCTGCACAAACTGATTTGCCGCAATTCCGCCGAGCTGGGTTGAATTTATGGAGTTTTGGGCATTATTGGCGTTAGTTGCGTTAGTTGCATTGATCGCGTTGGTCGCATTGATTGCGTTGGTTGAATACGGTGTGGACAAAATTTTCGTTCGCGGCGCAAGCGTAATTAGGGCACCGCCGCCTGTTGGACGCACCCCGATTTCTAAATGCCTGTTCGCGGCCGGAAACGCTCCGAAATCAAGTACAACATTGAACACGCCGTTCGTTACCGTCACAGTCGGACTGAAGTGCGTCGCCAGTGCTATGCCGCCGTTTTGGTTTTCAAAAAGTCGAAACTCAAGATCGAAATTACCGGTTGCCGGTAAATTGTTGTCGGTAATTAAACCCTGATAAGAAAACTCGGTCGTCTGCGCCTTTACGGAAGCAGCCGAGACAAACATGAAAAGCGATACAGCCAAGATGAGACTGCAAACATTCTGAATTTTTATTAGAACCATTTTTTCTCCTATATCTAGTTTTGTTCGTTTCCGTCTGCTGTCCATGCGACGCGATGGCAACGGATCACGGTATCTACGTTCTATTCGCCCGCATGTATCCGGGGACTGTTCTTTCTCATTATGGAATCACTAACCTTTGTCCTGGTTTGATCAAGTCCGGGTTCAGACCAATCTGATCGATATTGCGTTTATAGATAACGTCCCACTTATTCATATCGCCGTAGTATGTGATCGCCAGTTTCGATAGCCAATCGCCCGGCTGAACCACGTGGATTCGCGGGATATATCCGGGCCTTTTGGGATCCGGCGGATATTGACCGGGAGGATACGGGTTGTTTGGCGGCAGATACGGTCCCGGTGTGCCGGGAGCCATATGCACCGGCTCGGAAAAACCGACAAGATGCTGGAGCAGATGTTTATCAAACATATTGGGGCCATTCGACGCGACCCAGTTTATCCGGCCAACTCTCGTCATCAACGGAGCTTGTGGAATGCCGGGGATCGGGATCGGACTTGGATGGGTAGGCGAGACCGGTATGCCCGGAGCAACCGGCGTCGTCAACAGGCAAAGATAGTAGAGAGCTTCACCAACAACCGCATAATTGATGACCAGGCCATTCCTGATGATTATCGGGATAGTGCTGATATCGTTGATGTTCAACGGGGCCGGGTTGATGGTTGCGGCGGGTTTTCCGCAGTAAACCGCGCAATATGAGGCCAATCCGCCTCCAAGCGAGTGGCCTACCACGATATCGCACGGGCGAGAGTTCGCCAGACTCAACGCTATGGCATAGTAGGGCGAGATCCCTGTAAGTCCCTGCAAGGCATTGTTGAGCCAATCTTCTATCGAAGTAGGATCGGTTCCCGAAAAAGAAAGGACCGTTTTTCCTTTGCCCGTTACCAGCACGGCACGGAATTCGCCCTTCTCAATAACTTCGGTTACCGTCCATAGGCTGCCGTTCGAAAACTCATACAGCCCTTCTTTCCCCCAACCCTTGTAAGGCAGCCAGCACAGGCCTTGAACATCCTCGTAATCTAATCCCCAAGCACTTGGATAAGTCGCCATAATTTCTCCCCTTAAATTTTTGTTTCTGAAGTCGACATTAGCTTCGTTTTGCTTTGTCTGCGTACGCTAGGGCTTGGCGGATGCCTCGAGCTTTTATGAGGCCTCCGTAAAGCCGGTACGTGCTAGTTGTTCTTTTTGCGTCGGATATTGTCGCTGGCCGTGTTCAGCTTGTTGTGCAGCCGGAGGCGTTCGACAACCGTTACGTTGCCATCCGCTTTGGCCTTGCGTTCAAACTTGCGGATCTCGGACTGCTGCTTGAGCAGTTTGGCTGTTTCCTTAAAGGTGAGCTCGCCCGACTTGACGCCGTTCACTATCCGCTGTTTCTGGTTCTGCTGGCGTTCGTCCACTTTTGGCGTGGCCTGTGCCGAGGCGGCAACAGAAAACGCAAAAACCATCCCGATTGTTAATAGAAGTGTTTTCATTTCGTTATCTCCTTCGTTTATAATTTATTTCCCAAGGCGAAATTTATCGGCCTGGAGAACAATGCAAAAGCTGTTTGCACTGTTCTCTGGCTAGGACGTTGGTCGCAAAAGTTTTGGCGACGAATCGGCCTCAAAGTTGCCCTCAAACATTTCTCAATGAAATCTCAAGGAACTTATGAGCAGTAGGGTCAACAACTTCTTCGAATTCGGCGATTTCAGGCTTGAAGCCGAAAACAGAACCCTCTGGCGGGATAATGCGGTCGTTCCGCTTTCACCAAAGTCTCTGGAACTTCTTCAACTGCTGATCGAACGCCGCGGACAGATAGTTACCAAGCAGGAAATTTTCGATTCTGTGTGGGCGGGCACGTTTGTCGAGGACGGCGTCTTGACCCAAAACATCTACACGCTTCGCAGCAAGCTGGGGCTGGATGAGGAAGGAAGGCAGTTTATCGAAACCGTTCCGCGACGCGGTTATCGTTTTGCGGGGCACCTTAAAGAGACTAGCCGTCCGGATGTCGGTGCCGCACTGGATACATTCGACGACGGAGCTCTTTCCGCTGAAGTTCGGGAGGAAAACGATTCAGACTCCCTGGAAAGATTAGAAAAAAATACCGTAAGAACGCTCAAGGCGGCTCAGCCTGCATCGGCCAAATCGCTTTTCTCCGCTCGCGCTGTATTCTTGCTGGTTTTAGGTTTGCTTATCTTTGCGGCCGCAGGCTTCGGCGTTTTCCACTTAGTATTTCCCGACGGCGATAATAGCGATAAAAGGGATGTAAAAACTAATGCACCGATCGAGCAAGTTCGTTTTCAACGCCTGACCAGCAGCGGCGACGTAATTCACCCGACTATTTCCCCGGATGGAGAGACCCTCGCGTACGTGCGGGTGGAAAACAACGGCGAAAGCGTTTGGTTGAAACAAATTGCCACCGGCAGCTCGCTTCCCGCTCTCCCGTTGTCCGGCAACGGTTATCGCTCGCTTTCGTACTCACCGGATGGAAATTTTTTATTTTTCCGCGAACTGTCCGATCCGGGTTCGATATTCCAAACTCCGCTGTACGGCGGAACGCAAAAAAAGGTCGCCGACAACGCGTGGAGCGATTTCAGCCTTTCCCCAGACGGCAAACAACTGGCGTTCGTTAGACGCGACTCGGCGCGCGATGCCAGCCTGCTAATATTGTCGAACCTGAATGACGGCAAAGAACGCGAGCTCAGTTCCAGGCCGTTCGGAGGCGGCTACCGCGGGAGCGCTCCGGCATGGTCGCCAGACGGTGGCCGGATAATAATACCGGTTAGTTCAATGCAGGAGCCACGCCCCGTGTTGTTCGAGGTCGACGTCGCGACAGGAGAACAAACAGAACTTCCGACGCCGAAATGGCGCGAGATAAATCGCTGCTTGTGGATGCCGAATTCAAAGCAGGTAGTCGTCGCGGCAAGGTCATATGACGAGCCGGTTTCACAATTGTGGATGATGGATGTTCCCGAAGGAACGGTGCAACGCCTTACAAACGACCTTGAGGCGTATTTTTGGATGAGTCTTTCGGCGGACGGAAAGAAACTGGTCACACGCCAGCAAAGAATCACCGCACACCTGTGGCTTTTTGAAAACGGCGACCCGCAGAAAGCGCGGCAGCTTACCTTTGGCGAACGGAATCAGGATGGTCAGACAGGGTTTGCATATCTGCCCGATAAACGTATCTTATTCTCCGCATTTGACGGAAAGGCAACGGACATTTATTCGATCGATGCTAATGGCGGCAATCGCATGCAGTTGACTTCGGTTCCGGGCCGCGACAGCAATTGGCCCTCGGTCTCGGCGGGTGGCGACCGCATTGCGTTCGTTTCGGCCCGCACTGGAACCAGGCAGGTTTGGCTGATGAACGCGGACGGGACAAATCAAACCCAACTTACCTTTGGCGAAAAACTTACTGACGCGGGATTCGCCCCAGCCATGTCTCCTGACGGCCGGGTGGTTTTCTTTATTAGAACCGGGAGCAGGCCTTCTTCGATCTGGAAAGTTTCGGCTGAAGGCGGCCGCCCGGTTCAGGTTTCGAGTTTTAAGGATGCCTCGGCTGAAGTTTTTTTAACGATCTCGCCCGACGGCAAATGGCTGGCGTACCAACACGTTTCTACTTTGTTCGAAAACGCAGGCGAGGAACGAGCCATAGTCGTCGGCGTTATCCCCTCGGACGGATCAGCCGAACCGAAACTGTTCAGCCTCCCCTTGCGCCGCCCGCTTGTTAAATGGGCAACTGATTCGAAGTCCTTCTATTTCTCCGCCGGAACTTTCAACGCGTCGGCCTTTTTACGGCAGCCTTTAGACGGTGGCAAGGCCGAAAAGATTTTTGACCTCCCTCACCGTTTGGTTAACTTCGAATGGTCCAAAGACGGCCGTGACCTGGTCATATCACGCGGTAAGTTGATCGGAGATGCGATATTGATCACCGACCTTCCCGATATTTATTGAACTTTATTCGCCTGAGCGCCTGATGTGCGGTAGACCTTATACCCGCTTTTTGTCAGCATAGACTCAGAATTCTCTATGTATAAACCGAATCCGTTGTCTTCAATCGATAGATAATCAAACTCGGGTTCTACTAGATTGGCTTTCGAGTGGATCTTGGTGAGTATCTCCGCTAGACCATTTCCTTCCGGCAAATCGCGAATGGCTTAATGGGCGTTGATGAACGCCTCAAGGAAGGTTGAAGTGGAGCATTAGATTTCCCAACGTCCCGAATCCTGCCTGGATAAAAGACACCGGGCGTGCTTATTAGAGAATTCTCTTTGTTTGATAGTCTCATATTCGGAAGGCCTAAATCCCCATGCGGTGTCTTCAATCGTCTATTCGCAATTGAAAACCCAACCTGAGACCGTTCAGCGGTAGTTCCAGATTCCAAGAAACGACGCTTTTGATCGCACGCTATTGTTTAGCCGGTTGCCAAAACGGATTTCCAATTGTGACGAGTTTCTTAATGAACTTCGAGTACGCGGTTTGTGAAAAGTCACTCATATAAAAGAGATCTCGCCGATTGTTTTGAATAATCTCGATACCCAAATCGCTTTCCCGCAATGTTGTTCAGTTTTAAGAAAAACGTTGCGAGGTGGCTCCTTCGAAACAATCGGAAAAAGGCGATCTTCAAAATGAGGCGACAATGAACATGCTGCGAACTGCCGCGAATGCAAAATATCGCAAAACCACGGGCAGAACCTGGTATGTTTTTGAAGCTTGTCGAAAAAAGTTGGTCTATTTAAGACCCGCAATCATTTCTTAGGAGCTGTCTGTAGAGAAGACCGAGATTCGCCTATTCGCTGAGCTTAGGATCAGATACCCTATACCGATGATAATACCTTCTCAAACGGACGGTTTTCGACTTGAGCAACTCGCCAGCTGTCTTTCAGATGTCACCGGACAGTACGACATCCGAAATTTCGAAAAGGAGCTTGAGAAGGTTGTTTCCATCTACGGCTTAGCAAGTCAGCCCGCAAACCGTCGGGATTTTGGGGCGCGGATCTGCATCCGCATCAATTTCCGTAGAATCATATTCCTAAAAAGTACTAAATTAGTTTAAGGTGTTTTGCGACGACTTCAGGATCGGAATCCTTCGAAATTTCATCTCCGCTGGGCGTTCCGCCGTGTTCAACCCAAGCGAGCATAATTCCTTGTCCCGTATCAATAAATGACAATTTGCAATTCCCGTTTTCAACAATTGATTCCAGAATTTCATTTATTTCCTTTGTGGCATTAACCAGTTCGGCAGTATGAAAATCCGATTCTTCAGCCTTCAAGAGGACCGCAAGATTACAACCGCCGCTGCCTGATACACAAATAAGCGGATGGGCTTTCGGATGCCCAACCCATTTGCAATGGCTTTTTCTTCCGCTACACTCGATTTCAGCTACATTTTCGTTTTCCATAGTTCTCTCCTTTTTTAACATCTATTCAACTGATCTGCCGAAAACAGAGAGTTGAAGCTTTTAACGTGGGGACATTGAATTTTCGACGGGAAAATCCGTCAAATTATCTAAAATTGCTGATCATTACGACATCGGAAGATGAATTACCCCGTGAAACGACTAAAGCTTTCCCATCGCGGGTAAAATCAAATGCGTATATTTGCCCTGATTCGATGAACGTCAACTGTTTCGGCGGGCTGCCGTCAAGCGGTTGACTCCAGAGATTTGAAACACGATTTTTTCTCTCCAAATAGACGAGAGCTTCGCCGTCGAATGACCAGCGAAAAACTCTCGATCTTGCAACTGCGGGAAATTCAGGCGTTGCCAAAGGCGTTCCGCCTTCGATCCGTAATATCGCGATCTTTTGAGAATTTTCCGGCATCGCATCGCCGAATTTGCATGCAATCAATTTGCCGTCCGGCGACACGGACGGTTGGAATGTGTCTGTTTCTGTTAATTGAATCGGTCTTCCGCCGTCAATACTTGCCTTCCAAATTGTCGTCAGTTTATCGGCGTCTGTGCGTTCATAAACGATCCATTTGCCGTCAGGCGTGAAATTCGGAGTGCTTTCCGCGTCCGGCGTATCGGTCAAAGCGACCGGGTTTCCGCCGTCAATATCCATTCGCCAAATTTCGGGATTTCCCGTCCGCTTTGAGATGAACACGATATATCGTCCGTCGGGCGAAACGACCGGGTAATACTTTTCGTTTTGATCGTCGGTCAACTGTCTTTGTCCGCTTCCGTCAGCGTCGGCGATCCAAAGATCGGACGCACCGGTTGGTCTGATCGTATAAACGATTTTCCCGTCGGGAGTCCACGCAACGCCGGACGCTCCATCGTCTTTTCCTTGTTCAAAAGTAATCTGTTTAGCGGTTTGCGGTTTGTCGGTTGAAGAAACCCATAGATTGAAAATATTCTCATTTTTGACCGTAACCAGCGAGTCATTTTCGAGCATTAATCCGACATCAACATAAGTGCTGAAATCATTCGTGATTCGGCTGGCTTTGCCGTCAGGATACGAAATTTTCCAAATCTGCGAAAATCTGGTTTCCTGGTCACGCCCGCTGAATATTATTCCGCTTCCGTCCGGCAGCCAATTCAAGCTGAGAATAATTTGCCAGTCGGTAGTTGTAAATCGTTTTTCCGTGCCGTCTTTGATGGAAATCTCCGACAAGAACTCAAAGTCTTTTGCTGACGAAAAAACAGAAGTCAGAATCGTTTCACCGTTCGGATTCCAAGCTATGGAACGCCAGTTTTCCTGCGGCAAAGATCTTGCGAGAACTCTTTCCGAACCGCCTCTGGAATCTGCCACTATTATCGAATTTCGTGAACGCACGAACGCGATATTTTTCCCGTCGGGCGAGAATGTAACTTTTCCGTCAACATTTTCGAGAACTTTTCGCGGACTGCCGCCGATGACCGGAATGTCATACAAAGTTCCAATGTCGTTTTCCCAAACCGTGTAATAAACGTCATTGCCGTCGGGCGTAAATGCCAATCCCGTATAATTTACTTTGGCCGCCGGAATTCTTTCGACGGCGGTTGAAGCGGCGATTTGCCGAACCATCAGAGTTTGCTTTTCTTCGTCTTTCAGGACATAAACGATAAATTTTCCGTCCGGTGAAACCGCGACTGTATTTGCTGCCGTTCCGTCATAAGTCAGTTTTGCCAACTTCATTTCTTGAAACGAATCGGTTTGATTGCTGAACAGATTTGATTTTGAAACTATTGCGATTCCCGCAATGATAAAAATCGAAACGAACGCGATACCGGTCAGCGATGCATAAACAGGAAACTCTCTCGCCTTATTGATGGTTTGACTAAAAATCGAATCGGATCTTCTTCGATAATAGGAACGGTCTTTGGCAGTCGTGTGAATAAGTCTCGTATCGGTATCTTTGTCAGAATCAAAATCGTCGATAACTCGATAATTGAACGGGGTAGTTTCCTTTTCATTTTCGATAGTACGTTTGTAATTTCTTAATTCGCTTAAAATTTCCCCAATTGTCGGACGTTCATTTATGTTTTTCTGAAAAGTTCTGAGAATAACTTTTTCAAATATCGGCGAAATATTAGGAACAAAATGATTAAGAGGCAAAGGTTCTGATTTTAAGATCGAGGCAATAACATCCGAGGTCGTTTCGCCCTGAAACGGGAGATTGTTTGTCAGCATCAGATACGCCAACACGCCGAAGCTCCAAACATCCGTTTGCGTATTAACCGCCAAACCGCGAGCCTGTTCCGGCGACATATATTGCGGCGTTCCCATAATCATTCCGGGTAGTGTTTTTGGTGTTGGAGGGATAAGAGTTGCATCGTCCTCTCCCAGTTTTCGTATCTCGCCGTCTCCCTGTCTCTTTTCACCGAGTTTGGCAATGCCGAAGTCCAGAACTTTAACAGTTCCGTCATTTCTGATCATTATGTTGTCAGGTTTTATATCGCGGTGAATGATGCCTGCTTCGTGTGCGGAAACCAAAGCCGAAGCGATCTGGATCGCAATTTCCAAAATTGTTCTGAAATCTATTTGTTCTTGTTTGAGATATTCGGTCAGCGTTGTGCCTTCGATATATTCGGTGGCGATAAAATGAAAGTCTGCACTTTCGCCGATCTCGTAGATCGTGATGATATTCGCGTGATTTAAAGCCGAAGCCGCCCTTGCTTCCTGGATAAAACGACTCATTCTCTCGGCATCCTTCGCAAAATCTGCGGACAGAATCTTGATCGCAACATTACGCCGAAGTTTTTCATCCGTCGCCAGATAAACTTCACCCATTCCGCCTTTTCCTATAAGTTTTTGAATTTTGTAATGTCGGATCCTTGTTCCGGCGAAATCAGCCGATCTTTCATCGGAAAACATCTCGGCGGCTAAAGATTCGGGAGGCGTTTCAAGAAAACTGTCGGAACTTTTTGCAAATGAGAGCAGAAACTCAACCTCACGGCGTAAAACTTCATCATCACCGCAAAACTTATTGAAAACCGCTTCACGCTTTTCAGGCGACACGTCCAGAGCCGCGTGATAGATTTCCTCAACTTGCTTTAATCGTTCGCCGTCCATATCGAATTCGGAATCGTAAAAATCTTCATAAAAAATAGAAGCTACACTTACCTAATCGATATTTAGACCGAAATAATGTCATCAATATCAAAGTTATTTCTATTTTGTGACCGATAATTCTCGAAGAAGCCAGGTTTTTGAAAAGCTCCAATCACGTTTGACAGTTTCGGGTGAGACTTTCAAAACCTTTGATATTTCATCAACCGTCAGCCCGCTGAAAAACTTCATTTCAACAACGGAAACTTTTCTTTCGTCCATTTTTGCCAATAGATTTAGAGCTTCATCGAGAGCAATTATCTCTTCCGAACGAGATGGTGAAACTAACGAATCCTCGATAAAGGAAATTTTTTGCTGCTGACCGCCACGTTTCTGACGATTTTTGGCGCGAGCGTAATCAACCAATATATTCCGCATCGCTTTGGCGGCAACTCCGAAAAAATGTTCACGATTCTTCCAATTCCGATTTTTTCCGCCGTCAAGTTTTAAATATGCTTCATGGATAAGTTCAGTAGTTTGAAAGGTGTGTCCGGCTGATTGCTTTCTCATATACCGCCGAGCCATCCGACGCAATTCGTCATAGACAAGCGGCAGCAACTGCTCACGTGCAGATTCATTACCCTCACTCCAGTCATTAAGCAGAAGTGTAATCTGATCCGAGGATTCTTCCGACATACATTTTCGATGGGATTTCAACAGGGATTATAGACCGAAACCATTGAAATAGAAAGAGTTTATGCGGATGAAAATAATGATGACGATCCGAAAACACCCATAGTTGCTTTTGCCCCCATTTAGATTAGAACAGGAGAACGATTGTGAAACGAATTTACTTGATAACGATGCTTCTTTGTTTGTTTGCGATTAGCACCCAGGCCCAAACCCGGCAAGCGGCGGTGGCCGGGAATGTGGCCGCTACTAGTCCGTCAGCGTCGGCAGAGAATGATGTAGAGGCGATCGAGAAGATCGTTCGCAACTACCTAATGAAGAATCCCGTCGTGATACGCGAGGCAATGCAGGCACTTCAAGCCCAGGAGCTGAAGGAAAAGCAAGAGCGTGCGGCCAACCAGATGAAAGAGCTTCGAAGCGAGATCTTGTTTGACCCGGGTTCGCCAGTTGCCGGGAACGCCAAGGGTGATATTTCTATCGTGGTCTTTTTTGATTACAACTGCGGATACTGCAAGCAAACTCTTCCACAACTGCAGAGTATTTCAGAAAAGGACCCGATGGTCCGTATTGTCTTTAAGGAATTCCCGGTCCTTGGCCCTCAGTCGACGTTCGCCGCGAAGGCTGCTCTTGCCGCCTCACGGCAAGGCAAATACCTCGAGTTTCACAATGCCTTAATGACGGCTGAGATCATAGACGAAGACTCGATCAAGAGTATCTCCAAGACCCTTGGGATCGACTATTCCAAACTCCAAAAGGACATGGCTGATCCGCAGATTGAAG
>CAZXTS010000089.1:0-11303 GCA_964643745.1 uncultured Chloracidobacterium sp. | reverse complement strand
CAAAGATATGGCAGAACTACCGCCGATACTTTCGTTAAGCGGAACATTCCGTCGGTTTTGCGGGAATTGGAAATGGTGTTAGAGGAAAGCAATGCGTATCATAAATAAAAATAGAAAATCATCGAAATTACTGAAATTTTGTCTGGGAATTCTAATAGTTTTTAATTGTTTGGGTTTTGCTAGCTGTCAAACTGTTGAAGAACGATACGACACACAACTTAAACAGTGTGTAGAACAAGGTCATAAAGATATTAAAGATGGCGTTAGGTGTCTGGAGAATCTTCTTAAATCAAATCCTAATAAAAGTTTCATTTATTTTTTTTTGGCAGGAGATTATAGAGAGTTAGGACGACTAGATGAAGCAGAAGAAGCTATTAATATTTTCGTTTATGCTTACAAAAACGATGCTTCAGGATACAGTTTGAAATGTGAAATATTACGAGACAAAAAAGATTTTAACCAAGCTTTTCTCGCATGCGACAAGGCTATGTCGCTGGAACCTAATGAGTCTGAGCATAAGCGGACAATCGCTTCCTTATGTGAGGCGCAAGGAGAGACTGACCGGGCCGAATTCTGGTATGGGCGTGCGTTGTCAAATAACCCTCAAGATAAAAACGCGCTGGTTGAGCTGGGACGCTTATACGAAAAGACTGGAAAATTGGATAAAGCAATCGAGACCTATGAAAAATTACTTAAACTGGAATTTGAGTTCAAAGACAAACTCAAGGAAGGCATCAAAAAATTAAAAGAAATGCGGCAGCTTGAGCTGGACAAAGAAAAAGAAATATCGACGCCAAAACAAAAGAAATCCAAAACAAAAGCGGCTGGAAAGCAATAAGAATTAAAAAATTCAGCTATTTCCGCCAAAGCCTGAAACTATTAAACAGGCCATAATTAATAGGGTTCTTTGAAAAACCTACAGTAAAGGCACCATACGATGGTTGAGAAAGTTTAAAATTGGAGGATGGGAAACAAACAACTGACGTTAATGGATGGGTTGATGGGGTTTAGCCGTCGGCGGAAGGTGAGCAAGGCGGTTGGGACGTTGAGGGAGATCGACAGCTTGGTGGATTGGCGAGTACTGGCGGAGATCGTGAATGTTTTGGATCGGAGCCAGACGGGGCGTGGGGGACGGCCGCCGATCGGGTTTGAGATCAAGTTAAAGATGATGTTTTTGCAGTACATTTTTAATTTGAGTGATGAGGAGTTGGAGGATCAGATGATCGACCGATTGAGTTTTCAGCAATTTGTCGGATTGAGTTTTGACGAGGAGATACCGGATTTCACGACCATCTGGAAGTTTAAGGAAGCACTCATAAAAGCGGGGTTGATGGACGGAATATTTAACGCTATTTTGTCACAGTTGGACGCAAAGGGATTGATTGTAAAGAAAGGAACGATGATAGACGCGACCATCATTCGCAGTGGAAACAGGCCGTTGAGCAATAAAAAGCGGGAAGAACTGGAAGCCGAGCCAAGCCCGCAGATCGACACCGACGCGCGGAGCACGGCAAAAAACGGCCAGAAGCATTTCGGTTACAAGGGACATGTTGGCGTCGATGTCGAGAGCAAGATCATCCGAAGACGCACCTTTACTCCGGCCAATGTGCATGACTCGCAGGAGATGGGGAATCTGCTGAGCGGCGACGGGAAAAGCATATGGGCCGACAAAGCCTATCCGCGAGAAAGCGATAAACGGGCGGCGAGAAAGCTGGGCTTTTACTATGGCGTGCTCGACAAAGCCAAACGTGGACACGGCTTGTCCGCCAAACAGAAAAAACGAAACAAGCAAAAATCAAAGGTCAGGGCGGCGGTTGAACACCCGTTTGGATTTATGAGAAAAAAACTAAAGGTAACCGTGCTGGCGGCGAAAAATAAGATGCACAATGCCTTGTGATTCGATATGTGGTGCATTATCCATAACCTGTGCCGTGCCACATTCTTGCTAAAACAGAAGCCCGTTCAAGGTAGAACTGCGCCTAAACCTCGAAAATGACGAAATAACCTGAATAAAACGTAATCCTTTTGCCCAAAAAGCAAAATATTTGCCCGTAAACTCAAAGATCAAAATGAAAAACCCTCAAAAACAAAACCGATTTCAAAAAAAATCCCAAACAAACGTTGAGAACTAAATAAATCCGGGTTTTTCAAAGGACTCTAATAAAAAGCTCTTCTGAGTTCCACATCGAGTAGGGAAGGATCGTGCTCGGGGAATGATTCCCGACGCGTGAGTTTACCGCCGAGACGATGTGTCTCGAAACTACCGGTATTATTGGAGATTCATCTGCGATTATGCGTTGGATCTCGTTAAGCAAATGTTTGCGCTTCGATACATCTGATTCTAATGCTTGTTCGCCAAATAGCTTATCGATACGAGCTTCCCACTCCGTAGCGGGCTTTTTCTGCTTCGGATACCATTGGTGAACCGCAGCACTACTAAGCAGGAAATTTGCGAATCCCGAGGGTTCGATACCGGTTACAGCGAGCCCAAACGATATCGCGTCATATTCAAGGGTTTGAGACCAGCGTTCGGTAACGCGTGGAGTTTCCAGCGTAGCGATCTGCATCTTGATACCAAGCTTTGCCAGGTCCTGCTGAAGAATTGCTGCCGAAAGCTTTCGCGGCTCGTTCTCCGCCTGAACAATTAGCGTAAATTCGACCCTGTTTCCCGCTTTATCGAATAATTCCGGTGCTTCATTTGTCCCCTTGAGGACGAAACCCGTTTCTTCTAACAGTTGTTTTGACCTTCCCAGATCGTATTCTGTCTTAGGCAGATCAGGGTCAAGCCACACCTTATTTCCTGCCGGAACGAATCCGTAGAGCGGAGTCGCGAGTCCCTGCATCGCAGAACGGGTGATCGATTCACGATCTACCGCATGTGAAACTGCCTTTCGAAATCGTTTGTCAGAAAACCAGCTATGCTTCGGCTTATCGTCCAAACGCTCGCCGGTTGAGGTGGCAGGATTGAGGTTAAACCAAATGTGGTCGTTGGAAAGGCCTGGGCCAAGATCGATCGCCTTTACTGATCCGGATGAATCACGAAGTGCGGCATAGTCCGAACCTCTGATCCTGTCAACAATATCCAATTCCCCTTGGCCGAGGCGGGCAAAGGCGTTGTTTGCATCGGGGACGATCTCAAGTTGGATCTGGTCGAGATACGGTAGTTGAACACCGGCTGGATCTGTCCGCCAGTAATGTGGATTTCGCTTAAGAACGATCCTTTCTCCGGGCACGATGCTTTCAACCGCAAAGGGGCCGCTTGTTACGATCGAAGAAGGATCTGCCGCTGTACCAAAGGCCTCACCCAATTTTCCGGCTTCGCGATCTTTGGAAAGAATATGCTTTGGCAGAACAACGATGTTATCAAAATAATTTTTCACGCCTGCGACCTTTTCTGGGAATCCGAACTCCAGTTCGGTCTCAGTCAGCCGATTGGTAGTGATCTCCTTGCCGTTCACCAGTAATGCGTCCCTAAATGCGGGAGAACCGGTCCGCTTGTCGTAGATGGATTCCAAAGTAAAGATCACATCATCAGACGTCAACGGTTGCCCATCCGAGAATTTAAGCCCACTTCGAAGCTTCATATTCACGGTCAGGCCATCAGGCGATACGGTCCATGACTCAGCCAAAGCCGGGGTAATCTCTTTTGTGGAATGGTCAAAAGCCGCCAGTCGGCTTCCTAGCAGGTAAACGGTTACGATAACTGAAGCCTCGTCGTCCGCCATAAGATAATTGAGCGACTTTGGCTGAGACGTAATGCGGTAATTTATCTTTCCGCCCCGGACCCCGTTTGTGCGTTCGGACACCTTGGGCTGATTCCCCGTATTCTCAGTTGTTATTGGTTGTCCGCACGACATTGCGAATATGGTCAGTGCGAATAGCGCGGTTGTCAGCTTAAATGAACGCATAAATGTTTTACTCCTATTTTTGAAGAGAAAGGGAGACGCGTATCGCCCAAGTGTAAGTGCTTTTCCTTTGCAAATCAATCGACAATATTTCAGAATAACGCAGGCTCTGCCGCTCGCTTTTGTGTTTCAACTGATATCCCGAAAACTTATCCAGGGCATCGTGATGATCTTCATCGTCTCGGCAATTACATTTGCGCTTCTTGCCTCGGCAGGCGGCGATGCTCTTACAGCGTTGCGCGAAAATCCACAGATATCCGAGGAGACTATCGACGCTCTAAGGAGAACCTACGGCTTAGACCGTCCGTTTTACGAACGCTATGCCGCTTGGCTCCTAAATGCAGCAAGCGGTGATATGGGCGAATCGCTTTCGTTTCGGGCACCGGTCCTGGGATTGGTCTTAGGGCGATTTTTGAATTCGCTTTACTTGGCGTCTGCGGCGTTGTTCTTTGCTTTGGGGTTGGCGGTTTCACTTAGTTTGCTGTCGGCACTAACACGATCAGCATCGTTGCGGATCTTAATTGAGGTAATAGTACTTACGACAGTATCAATGCCTCGAATTCTTCTTTCTCTTTTGGTTTTGGTCTTATTGGCTATTACCGCCGGAACCTCGCTTCAGATAGGCCGAGGTTCGTTGACAATGTTTCTATTGACCGCCGCCGCGTTGGGAATTCCACTTTCCGGGATATTCCTGGCGCAGATACAAAGCTCACTTGAAGCGACGATGCGGGAGGATTTTGTCCAACTTGCTCGCGCCAAAGGTCTTGCAGAATGGGCGGTTATCTTTAGACACGCTTTAAGGCCATCACTGAACCCGCTAATTACCCTGTTTGGACTTTCGATCGGTGCGTTGCTCGGAGGTTCGGTAATCGTCGAATCGGTTCTTGGTTGGCCGGGGATCGGTTCCCTGATGGTTGGTGCCGTTCGTTCGCGTGATGTACCGCTCGTAATGGGGATCGTTCTTGTTTCCAGTTTGGCGGTATGGTCTGGTAATTTTCTTGCCGAATTGCTTCAGGCAATAAATGATGTGCGGATCCGCGCAGATAATTCGGCCTGAGGCTTAAGCTTGCTTCAAATTGATCCAAAAAAACTGCGTTTGGGTACTGGTGCCAAGATCGGCCTCGGCATCATTCTTCTGTTCGTTTTGACTGCGGTCTTTGCTGACACAATTGCTCCTTACGATTATGCCGCCCAGACCCGCAATGAGCCATCGGCTCCGCGTTCGGCAATACGAATGCTCGACCAAAATGGCAGCTTCCATTTTCGGCCGTTTATTTATCGAACGGAGGTCGCAGATCCGATTTCCGGCCGCTACCGGGAAATAACAAATCAGGCCTATCCGATAGGCTTTTTCGTTAAAGGTCACCGTTACCGCTTGTTGGGTTTTATCGATACCGATCTTCACTTGTTCGGAACCGCGTCTGCCGATATAGATGCTCCTCGCGTTCGGCTGCTTGGGACGGACCTTCTCGGCAGAGATATATTCTCCCGGATGGTTCAGGCGATCCGTTTCTCGCTCAGCGTTTGCATTCTCGGCGGCCTTGCCGCATGTTTCCTCGGGTTATTGATCGGCGTGATCAGCGGTTATTCCGGTAAATTCATTGATACAGGCCTGATGGGCTTAACTGACGGAATGCTATCCCTCCCGACGCTGATCGTGATCCTCGCCGCACGCGCCGCTTTTCCGTTAGAGCTTCCGCCGCTTTCTGCAGCCCTTTTGCTCGTATCGATCTTTGCATTAGTGGGCTGGGCGGAAATGGCGAGGTTGACGCGGGGGCTTGTAATAGCGACTCGAGACAAAGAATTTGTGATCGCCGCAAAGGCCACCGGCGTCTCCGGCCCTCGGATATTGCAGCGTCATATTCTCCCGAATATCTCGCGTCCATTGATCATTCAGGCTGTGATCTTGCTTCCGGCCTTTTTGATCGCTGAGACCGCTCTTTCATTTCTTGGAGTTGGTTTGCAGGAGCCCGAACCTAGTCTCGGGAATATGCTATCATCCGCAACGGACATTACTTTGCTCAGATCACGCCCGATAGAACTTCTCGCCCCGGCGTTCGCCATCTTCTTTTTCATCTTGGGCGTACGCCTTATTGCTAATGAGAATGAACGGTCGCTATAGATGATCTTGGCCGCAGCTTCGGGTGGTTCAGATCGAAGGCAGCCAATACGAACGCCCGCCGTCGGTGACTTTTTTAAGGCCAAGTGCCGGCATTTCGCTTTCCGTAACGCCGAGGAATGTGAAATGAGGAAGATCGGAAACAACGGTTTGGTGCCAGCCGTTTTTCGCCATTATTTCGCGTACCTTAGCATCGTCGTGCTCCGTTATGTCGAGTGCGAGCATTGAAAGATGCTGCGAGGTTCCCGGCGGAGCGACCGAGTAAATGATCGATTTTGAAAGGTCTTTCGCGAAAAACATACCTTGCTCTTCCAAGCGGAGTATTTCCGTCACCTGTTCAAACGGAGTAAGTCCTTTTATCCGTGAAGCCTCGGCCGTAGTTATCTTTCCCTTTCCGCTCCAATGGGCAAGCCCCGGATCGACCCTGCTCTTCCAAAGTTCAACTGTGCCGGAGTAATTGCGCCGTGCCGCATCCGCTCCGCGGGGCGTGATCTTCTTTCCGGCTTGGTTGGCTTCGGATATCGCTTTGCGGAGACCGTCCATCGCCGCTCGCTGAAGCTCGATCGAAATGCCGCCGACGGTATCGGTTGATCGATCCAGCGAATTCTGAAACGAAGACACGGACGCTTCACCAGGAAAGATCACAACAGCCGGCGGCTTTGCTCCGCCTCGGGCGACAAAGACCGCGCCGTATTCCTTCAAAAGCCGATTGCCGACTCCGTCGGTCGGGCGTTCGAAATTCGACGGAACATTGGCGAAGAAACCGGAAGCTTTGTCGGATTGAGAATTTGAATTCGCCATATTCGATGGTGTAGAAGTGGCCGTTGGCGTTGGACTCGTAGATCGTTCGACCGGCGTCGGTTCATCCTTGACCAGGTTCGGTTTCGAAGGCTGCCAGCAGGATGTTAAAGCAATCGAAAACAAAGTAACGGTAATACATAAAGGTATCTGTTTCATTAGTTTTACTACGCCCTATCGTCCATAGTATGCCTTGCTATCCGGTTGAGTAAGAAGTATCACACTTGCAAGTCCCGCCGCGAAACTAGTAAAGTCGCAACCTAAAATCAAAACCATCTGAAATATTGAGGCCATCATTGAGAGTTTGTAGGTAACCCTCTGTTGCAAGCCCTTGATCCCTGAAACCAAGGAAAGAATTCCGGCGGTAAAAAACAATAGTGGTATCGGAAATAGAATCAGTCCAATGCCAAAAGTAACAACACCGACGATTAGAACATAGAACGACCAAACCAAACCGATGACGATCTCGAGTGCACCGAATACCGTGTGTAATATAGCGACTGCTTGAAGTTTGCCCGGATATGCCGGCATTGTATTCTGATTCATATTCGTCGGCCTCGTTTTTCCCTTACTGTTCAGAACAGTAATCTTGTTTGTTCAAAGTTTCAAATCTGCGCAGATCAGAACTGAGCACACCTTGAAATGAATTAATCCTTCGAACGATCGTCTTTATTGACATATCGAACATAAACTTTAGAATTATCCTGCCGAATAATCTAAGAACATAAAATTTTAGTGGTTTCGAAGGCTTTGGTTCGGTCGCACATGAGGCCGGAGCAAAATCGGTGATCGCGACACTATGGTCGGTTTTTGATGCATGGACCAAAGACCTGATCGTAGAATTTTATCGAATATTTCGTGAAGTAAAGGTCACAAAAGCAGAGGCCCTGCGAAGAGATCAGATCGCGGTGATGAACGGCGAATATGAACCGAGAGAAGGTTCGGCTGTTCGTAGCGACGACTTTGTCGTGTTTGAAGACGATAACGATGCTCGCATACCGTTTAAGATAGATCCGAAAGCGCCGTTCGCTCACCCTTATTATTGCTCGCCCTCTACTTTGATGGGCAATTGGCGATAAGAGTACTATTTGCGGGATCGAAATCGTCGGCTTTCTCTTTTCACGATCTTCCAAGTAGAACTATCACTGTCGAACACGGAATATAAGCCCTGTTCCTCCATCGGCGGATCGCCCATGTATGCGTCTCCCGCTTTCCAGTACAACCGATTTTTGATCGGACGAGCTGTTCCGCCAAATGCCCAAAAATTTGCACCTGCGATGTATGGTTTGGTGCGGACGCGTCCGAGAACTTTGCTGAAAAGATCATCACGAAGCGTGGATTTCGATCTGATATCAAAAGACTGCCCATCTCTCGGCAGACCAAATTCTTCGATGGCCATTGGCTTGTTTAGTTTTCGCGCTATTGCTCCGTTAGTATCAATGTAGTCAAGAGTTTTCGTGAGAGCCGCCTGATACTGTTCCGCCATTTTGCCGTTTTCAAACCATCCCCAATTCTTTGGCCAGATATGTATCGTTACGTAGTCGACGCTTCGATCCGCATGGATCTCTTCGAATAATTTAATGTCCTGTGTGCCGATCCAACCCTCATGGCCGATCGAAACTAATTGGTTGGGTGCGATTCTTTTCAACTGCAATGCCGTTTCAGCGATCCATTCCTTGTATGCCGCGTTTGCTTCGGGCCGCATTGGTCGAGGTTCGTTAGCGATCTGCCATGACATTATTGTCGGATCATCTCTATATTGCTTTCCGTTTACCGAATTCTTCCTACGTACGACCCTTGCGACCTGCCGAGCATAGCTATACTTGCACATCTCGCATGTATAGAACTTGGCAACCAGATCACGCAGAGTATCCCAATCGGGTTTTCTGGTCAGCCAATCTTCTGAAATGACCTTATTCCAGATCAGATATTGCTGGAATCCCCCGCTCCATTCCCAATTGTTGCTCAAAAAGATAACGGCCCGCATATCGCGCTTGGCCATTTCATCCAACAGAATGTCCAAACCGTTCAAAGCACTTTCGTCGAAAACGCCCTGTATTACCTGAAAAGGCGGCCCAACCCGAGGTACGCCATTAAGCGAGCCCGAGCCCTCTGCTCCGGCCATCAATCGCAGATTTGTAACGCCATTCTTTTTTAGGAAGTCTAGTTCTTTTTTCAATCTCTCGATCCCGCGTTTCGGATCTTTTTCAAGCCCTAAAAGCGAACCGTACCAATAATTTGTACCAACAAAATAGTAGGGGGATTTATGAATGAAAAACTGATCCCCGCGTCGGGTAACAAACGCGCCAGTGCTGGCAAATGCTGCCGCTACCAGCAAAAAGCTCAGAGCCGTAATTGCCATTAATCGTTTTGACATCGTTCTGCAGGATACGCGATTTAGCATTATTTTATGAACTGAGATATTTTTCACAATTTTTTCGTTGTTACAACGCCCTTAAGTGTATTATTTTGAAAGCACAAAGTTTCGTATTTGGCCTTGTGCGAAAGACCGATCATATTTGATGTCCAGAGGGTAACCACTTGAAACCTACCGATATAGCCGACCCAGAGTATTTTCACAAGGTAGTCGATTGCCAGTACGCATGCCCGGCTCATACGCCCGTGCCGGAATACATCCGCTTGATCGCCGCCGGCCGTTACACCGAAGCGTACATGATCAATTGGGACTCAAACGTCTTTCCCGGCGTGCTCGGGCGAACGTGCGATCGGCCTTGCGAGCCTGCGTGTCGCCGAGGCCGCGTTGAGGAAGAACCCGTTGCGATCTGCCGTCTCAAACGCGTTGCTGCGGATAACCGCGATGATGTAATTCCATATATGCCGCAAGGGCCGTTTCCTTCTAACGGAAAGAAAGTCGCGTTAATTGGCGGCGGGCCGGCGTCGTTGACGGTCGCTCGTGATCTTGCTCCGCTCGGTTACGAAGTCCATCTATTCGACGAGCAGATCAAAGGCGGCGGGTTTATGCGTTCGCAGATACCGGCGTTTCGCTTGCCCGAACAGGTCCTGAACGAAGAGGTCGATTACATTCTACGGCTCGGGATTCACACACATTTCAAACATTACGTCCCGTCGCTCAAAGACATCCTTGAGCAGGATTACGACGCGGTCTTTGTCGGCACCGGAGCACCTCGAGGCCGCGATCTGCCTGATCTTCCGGGACGTCAGGAAGGCGACGCGAACATTCACATCGGCATCAACTGGCTCGGCTCGGTAGCGTTTGAACATACGGACAAGATCGGCAAACGCGTCATTGTTCTCGGCGGCGGCAACACAGCGATGGATTGCTGCCGCACGGCGCGTCGTCTTGGCGGCGAAGACGTAAAAGTCGTCGTCCGCTCGCCGTTCGCCTCAATGAAAGCGAGCCCATGGGAAAAAGAGGACGCGATGCACGAGGACATCCCAATCATCGACAACCACGTGCCGAAGAGTTTCGTTTACGAAACTAGTGAGCAGGAAGCAGTAAGCAGTGAGCAGAAAGACACTGCTAACGGCTCACCGCTCACAGCTCACCGCCTTATCGGTATGACCTTCGAGAAAGTCGAAGCTGTATACGACGAGAACGGCAAACGCAGTCTCGTCCCGACTGGCGAAGAAGATGTTTTCTTCCCGGCTGACGACGTGCTGATAGCGGTCGGGCAAGAGAACGCATTCCCATGGATCGAACGCACGATCGGCGTTGATTTCGACAAATGGGAGATGCCCGTTGTTGATAAGACCACGTTCCAATCGACCAATCCGCGGGTCTTCTTCGGCGGTGACGCGGCATTTGGCCCGGAGAACGTGATCACAGCGGTCGCACACGGCCATCAAGCGGCGGTCTCGATCGATCTTTTCTGTAACAAGAAAAATCTGCTGACCGAACGCCTTTCGCCATACGTCAATCTAGTTTCGCAGAAGATGGGCATTCACGAGTGGGCGTACGACAGCGAGATCGACCACGACAAACGCTTTGCCGTGCCGCAAGCCCCGAAAGACCTAACGCTAAAAGACCGCAAGAAAGAGGTCGAGCTTGGCTTTGATCCGCTGACCGGTTACGAAGAGGCTCAGCGTTGCCTGAACTGCGACGTGCAGACCGTGTTCTTTGCGCCGAAATGCATTGAATGCGACGCCTGTGTAGATATCTGCCCGACCAGTTGCATCACCTTTACGGCCGACGGCGAAGAAGATGAACTGCGTCCGCGGCTGAAGGTTCCTGCACTGAATCTTACTCAAGACATCTACGTCGCCGACGGCCTCAAGACCGGCCGCATCATGGCCAAGGACGAAGACGTCTGCCTCCACTGCGGCCTCTGCGCCGAACGCTGCCCCACCGCCGCCTGGGACATGCAAAAATTCTGGTATAACGTCACCAAAGCCGGCGAGGTCAAATATGGCAACTTCGTGCAGATCGAAAGTCAGAACCGGAAGCGATAGCGACTGGGTTCCTCGACTGATGTAGAATTGAATGAAGGTGAACTTATGAC
>CAZXTS010000088.1:0-11311 GCA_964643745.1 uncultured Chloracidobacterium sp. | reverse complement strand
AGGAGATCAAATGATTAAGCTCACCCCGACATTGGTTCTCTTGTTCAGGCATTTGGACCACCGCCGAATAGTTAGTTTTGTGTTGGCATTTTCGGTAGTCGTGGTGACCGCCATCGCTGCGGCCGGACAGGCTCCGGAACCGACACCGCCTGACGAACCGAATCCTGACAGACCAATACCCGTCCGCACTGACCTGGTAACGCTCACCCTGACCGTTACCGACCTCTATGGCCGTTATGTTTCCGCACTTCCGAAAACAGCGTTCACGATCTTCGACAACAACAAAGAGCAGAAAATAACTTTTTTCAGCGACAGCGATGCCCCGGTTTCGGTCGGCATTGTTTTCGATGTTTCAGGCTCAATGAGCGGCGAAAAGATCAGAAAAGCGAGAAATGCGTTGAAGCGGTTTGTTGATACCAGCCATCCTTCGGACGAATATTTTCTGATCGCTTTTAATAGCCGTGCCCAGCTTTTGCTGGACCGCTCGCGGGACGGTGAAGCTCTCTTACGTAAATTGACGCTCGTTCAACCGCGGCAGAATACTGCATTGTATGATGCTGTTTATCTAGGCCTTGAAAGGGTAACGCGCGGAACGCATCAAAAACGTGCAATGATCATCATCAGCGACGGCCAGGATAATGCATCACGCTACAATTTTGGCGAGGTGCGGCGAATGATGAGGGAATCTGACGTGGTTACCTATGCTGTTGGGATCCTGGACCGCGGTGATTCATCGAGCATGTTGGGTGTGCAGGGCCAGGCATTTTTGGACGAATTGACATCGGTTACAGGCGGAAAGGCATTCTATCCATCAACCAATGTCGAATTGGACGAAATATTTGAGCGGATAGCCCTCGAACTTCGGCATCAGTATTCTATCGGCTACACTCCCGACGATTTTCAGCCTGACGGCAATTGGCGCAAGGTGAAAGTTCGCGTAAAACCTCCCCGCGGCCTTTCGCGTCTAACGGTCCGGAGCCGCGAAGGTTACTACGCGAGCCCAAATATTTCCTATCGCTAGGTGTTATATTGATGCAGAATAAGTTTTTCGTGTTTTTCGTCGCGGCATTCGCACTTTGCATTTCGGTGCAGCAGGTGGCCGCGCAAGCCCCAACGCCTTCACCGACGCCAAGGATATCTGAAGACACGGAAGTGATCACGATCGACACGGAATTGGTCAACCTAAGTGTCCGCGTTGTTGACCGCTTCAATCGCCCGATCGCCAACCTGAAAAGATCAGAGTTCAAGATATACGAAGACAACGTTTTGCAGGAGATCGAGTTCTTCTCTCAGGCAGAAGTGCCTACGAACTATTCGATGGTCATCGATAATTCCGGTTCGCTGCGTTCACAGATCGATAAGGTGATCGAGGCCAGCAAGATACTGATCGGAAGCAATCGCCCGGCCGATGAGACAAGTATCATCCGATTCGTCGGCCGAGATAGGATCGAAATATTACAGGAATTCACCGGTGACCGCGGAGATCTCGAATATGCGCTTGACAGTTTGTACATCGAAGGCGGACAGACCGCTCTGCGAGACGCAGTGTACCTTGCCACTGAGCGTGTAGCAGAACACGACAAAGAAACAGATCGCGAAGACGGAAAGCGAAGGGCCCTGATATTGATAACGGACGGTGAAGACCGGGCAAGCTATTATTCGGAAAAGCAGCTGTTTCAACTGCTGACCGAATCAAATGTTCAGATCTACGTCATCGGCTTTGTCAAAGACCTGGACGATCGTGGAAATTTCATTCAGAAAAGCGACCAAAACAAAGCCAGATCTTTCCTTCAAAAACTTGCCACGGATTCGGGCGGCAAAGCTTATTTCCCTGAGAATGTTTCAGAGCTGAATAAGATCGCTCAGGACATCTCCAGCGAACTCCGGACACAATATTCGATCGGATATTTGCCCACGAACGATCGCGAAGACGGCACCTTCCGGAATATTCGGGTATCGGTAAATGATGGCGCGAACAAAGAGAAACGGATCGCGATCACGCGATCGGGCCGAACCGCTGCCAACGCAGACGGCAAACCTGAACTTCAGCGAAGCAATTGATCTTTAAGTTTTATCTATTCGGGAGAATGGCCTTTTAATAAAGGTCATTTTCCGGTACCGATCCGGAGATCTTTTTCCTGTTCGTTTCACCGGTGCTAAGGACGGGAATGCCTGAATCCACTTCGTCATGCGGCCTAGGGATCACGTGCACGGCCGTTACGGTGCCGACACGCCTGGCGGCTGCCGCACCCGCATCGACCGCTGCCTTAACGGCACCGACCTCCCCGCGAACTATCGCAGTTACCAAACCGGCATCGATCTTCTCATAGCCAACCAATTCGACATTGGCGGCCTTCGCCATTGCGTCAGCGGCTTCGATCATTGCCACTAAACCAAAACATTCGACCATTCCGAGAGCCTGCATAGTTTGCACCAAACCTTATCGTGAACCGCGCCGCTTTAGATACCAGATCAGTAATATCAACGCCAGCAAGAACGCACCTGCGAAGATCGCCCCGAAGAAAATAAGGATGACAAGTTCCATACCTAACGAATATAAAACCCGACCGCGATCAAGACAGCCGCCAGAGCTACGATAAGCGCCACAACGGCGATAGATCCTAATCCGACACCTTCCGGCTCTTCCCACCGAATAGTGGTCTCTTTTGCCTTCACGGGCCTGTGCCGCCGCACTGACGACCGAACGGATTTCTTCGGAGGTGCTTCGATGCCCGCAGTTTCTGAGCTTACAGCGTTTTCCGCTACGGCACTAACGTCAACGCTCGTTTCAGCCGCGGTTTCCTCGTCCGCCACTTCGCGGATCTCAGAACCACAGTTATAACAGAACTGAGAACCAAGCCGGATCTCGGCTCCACAAATGTCGCACTTGCGATCAAGAGCCTCCGGCTTAGGGATAGCCTCTGTTTCAACGGCCCCGCTCATTTTCTAATATCTCCCGCCAACTGAGGAATAAGGGCATCAATGTCGGCCGTAGAAAGAGGCAGATAACGCTTCCCTCCCGAATCCTTTACGATCCGGTCGATCAGTTTTGTTTCTACTTTCTGTTCACCGATACCGACGATAAAAACGGCGATCTTTTCCTTTTGCAGGATCTCGATCAGTTCTGCGAGTTTTGACCTGCTTTCGCGTTCATCGCCATCCGTGATCAAGATAAGGCGACGCAGCCGGCCTTCGTCCGTCCGGCCATTTTCAGAAAGGTACGTGGCAGAAAGCCTAACGGCATCAATGATCGCCGTCCGTCCGCCCTGGATGAACATATTCTCGGCCTCGTCAATGACCGCATCAGCGTCAGACGTCATTTCCTGCTTTACCGAGATCTTTTCCGAATCAATGAACGTCACAAGAAATGTTTCGTCTTCCGGCCCATTCAATACCGCCACCTGGCTTACCAATCGAATTATCCGTTCAAGCCGCAAACGCATCGAGCCTGAATTATCTATAACGAATCCGTAAGAAACAGACGGCGAAGCATCGCTTTGCTGCGCGGTGCCAGGTACCGCCAGCATCAGCGCCAAAAAGAGAATAATTATTGGTTGGCTCTTTATCTTCAAACCCTTGTAAAGACCTCCTTCTCGTCACCGAGATCACGGGCCGAGGGCGTCAAGATCGTTTTGGCATTTATACAGATCTTCTTGCCATCTGCCAACGCGGTCCGCACGTCAGACTCGCTGACAAAAGGCACCGGTTCGAACACGACTCCGCTATCGGTCAGGGACTGCGGCCGCAATTCATGGATCACGGTCTTGACCGGCGACGGAACGGGCTCTGGTTCGTGGATCTTTTGCGGCTCAGGAACCGGCTCGACCGGCATTTCCTTGAGCTTTTCTTTCAGAAAACCATCAACCAGTGCGGCGATCTTTTCCCGTCCGATATTCGGCTTGATGCGTTGTCCCGCCGGCTGTTGAATTGTTGGCTTCAAAGAACGCGTGGCATTTATCGGCTTCGTTTCAAACGCAACGCGTTTAATGTCCATCAAATGTATCGGCGAAACATTGTCGGAAGTAACATTCCCGCCCCACGAGCCGCAGCCAAGCGTCATCGAAGGTGCAAGGTCGGTCGTAAGTCCGATCGCTCCGTGCGTCGTCGGAGAATTTATAACGATCCGCGATGCAGGCATTTGCTCGCCAAATCGGATCGCGGCTTGGCGGTCGTTCGAATGCATTCCGGCAGTATGTCCCATGCCGCCAAATTTCAGTATCTCCTGGCAACGTTCCGCACCTTCATCCAACCCGTTCACCACAAAAAATGCCAAGGTAGGCGAAAGCTTTTCGATCGACCAAGGAAAATCGCGGCCGACACCAGCACAATCCGCGATCAGACATCGCGTCCCGCTAGGAACACTTATTCCAGCCAGATTTGCGATGTATTCAGCGGACTTGCCAACGATACCGGCGTTCAACGTCCTCTGCGGCGTCAACAAAACCGCGGCAACGGCATCGGCCTCAGCCGTTGTAAGAAAATGCCCGCCGGACGAACGAAACGCTTCACGGAGAGCAGATTCGATCGAAGCATCTGCGACAACTGATTGCTCCGATGCGCAGATCGTCCCGTTGTCGAAGCACGTTCCGGTAAGAATATCCTCGGCTGCTTTCGAAACATTTGCGGTGCGTTCGACAAAAACAGGGACATTTCCGGGCCCGACACCGAAGGCCGGCTTGCCCGAAGAATACGCCGCACGAACCAGCCCGATCCCGCCTGTTGCAAGGATAACGGCAGTATTCTTATGCTGCATAAGCTCTTCTGTGCCTTCGATCGTCGGAGCTTGTATGCAATAAATGGCTTCGCTCGGCAGCCCTGCGGCGATGCCTGCATCGAGCATTACCCGCGTAGTTTCGGCAATACACCTTGCTGCCGAAGGATGCGGAGAAAGTACGATCGAATTTCTTGATTTTATCGCGATCAGGATCTTGAAGATCGCCGTAGATGTCGGGTTGGTCGAAGGGATTATGGCGGCGACAACACCGCGGGGACTGGCGATCTCAACTATCGAATCGGTTTCGTTTACGACGCCGACGGTTCGCATCGATCGGAAATGGTTCCAAACATCTTCAGCCGCGAAACGATTCTTTTCTTTCTTGTCTTCAGCCCGCCCGAATCCGGTCTCTTCACTGGCAAGGCGGCCTAAACCTTCGGCGTTCGCAAGAGCAGCATCCGACATTGCCTGGCAGATCGAATCAACCTTCGATTGATCAAAAGCCGACACAACGGCGAAGGCGCGATGTGCCCTTTCCACCGCGTCGCGAGCTTCCTGCTTTGCAACCAGATCTTTGTCGCCCATTTAAACGGATATGCCGATCGTGTGAGATCAAATGCCGGGAAAATACTTATTTCGAGCGCGAACGGGTCTTGTCATTTGCCGAAATGGCCGAACCGGCTTCACCGGCACCGAGTTGTTTTCCGCCGCCTGACAATGCTTTTTCGTCCGGGCTGTGACCGACCTTTCCACCCTTCGGCAGGATCTTTTCAACGCCGTCGTGCGGACGCGGAATGACATGCACACTGATCAATTCGCCGACCCTGCGTGCAGCCGCCGCACCGGCATCGGTCGCGGCCTTTACGGCACCAACGTCGCCGCGGACAAAGATGGTCATATAACCGGCGCCGATATATTCCTTGCCGACCAATTGAACATTTGCGGCCTTGACCATCGCATCCGCGGCCTCAACGCCGCCAACAAAGCCTTTGGTCTCGATCATTCCTAACGCTTCAAAGCTCATTTGCCTGATCCTCTCTTCTTTCGAATGGGCTGGTAGCCCTGTGATTGAACTCGTTTAAGCCTAATCCTATATTCGGCAAAAGGCAAGAATTGAACATAACCTAGTCAGACTGCGGCTAAAACAGTCTGTTAATTGACAAGCCCTATTTTACAGGGTTATATTTTGAGTTTAAGTCATTTCGCAACGAACCGTTTTTACCGGAGACGGAAACTCGTAGCAATTTAGTTGAATGTCACTATCCCTCGGCGAAAAACTGCGACAAGCTCGCGAAGAACTTGGTATATCTGCGAGTGAGGTCGCGGAGCAAACCAGGATCTCGCCGCTCTACATCAACGCGATCGAGCGTGATGACTACAAACCTCTTCCGGGCGGAATTTTCAACAAGGGTTTTGTTAAATCGTATGCGAAGTTCGTCGGGATGGACGAACAGGAAGCCCTGCAGGATTATTCCAGGATCGTAGCAAAGACCGAAGGGTTCGCGGGTGAAAGCGATCTGCGGGTTTACAAGCCCGAGGTATTGACCGATGACAATTCGATCAGCTCGATGGTCCCGACGATAATATTTGCCGGTATAATCCTGGCGCTTATGACAGGCGGTATCTTGTTTGTTGTCAATTACTTTCAGAATCAGCCGGATAGACAGATCGTAACCAATAGTAATACGGCGAACGATTCGAACTCCACGCAGACGCCGGTTCCCGCACCTCAGTTCGATCAGATAACACTCGAATTCAAGGCCTTGACCGAAAGGATCAGTGTCGAATCGACGGTCGATGGCACTAAGTCAACTGGCGACATTCTTCAGAACTCGCCGAAGACCTTCACCGCCCGTGAAAGCCTTGCGCTTAGTTATTACAAAGGTTTTTCAAATTCGGTCGAACTCACGCTGAACGGTAAACGTATCGAACCGCCTGCACCGCCGGCTCGTGGAAATTCGGTTCTGATATCGGTTAATAAAGAAAATGTTCGGCGGATCTGGGACGCGGGATCGTTCGTGCCTCCGGCCGACGCCGTGCCCGCGACAACGCCGACAACTTCGACCCCGACCCAAACGCCGCGGCCGGAGACAACGGTTCAACCGACAAATGCAGCAACACCTCAGCCCACGCCCGCGAAAACCGCGACGCCGAGGCCTTCGCCAACAAGGACGCCGATCATCGTTGGGAATTCGTCACCGGCAAACCGGCCTTAGCAATTGGATTTGGTCGTAGAAATTTTGTAGTCTGTCTTTTGGAAAATACGTTAAAGATCAATTTCAATATTGGAGCCTGCATCCCGGTGCGGGCTTTTTTGCATTCTTACAAGCCGGATCCGGCTTTTGAATAGAACGATGAACATTACAGAGATCAAAGAAGGCCTTACATTCGACGACGTTTTGCTCGTGCCAGCGTATTCCGAAGTGCTCCCCGGCGAGGTCGATACGCGAACCCGTTTCTCACGCGGCATTGAGCTGAACATTCCGCTGTGTTCGTCCGCAATGGATACGGTAACTGAAGCAGGACTTGCGATCGCGTTGGCACAGCAGGGCGGCATCGGGATCATCCACAAGAACTACTCCATCGCCGAACAGGCCGAAGAGGTCGATAAGGTAAAACGAAGCGAATCCGGAATGATAGTCGATCCGGTGACGATAAATCAGACGGCACTTGTCTCCGAAGCCTTGAACATAATGGAGCATTTTAAGATCAGCGGCGTTCCCGTGATCGACAATGCGGGGCTGCTGACGGGCATAATCACGAACCGTGACCTTCGATTTGAAACTCGTTTCAACATCCCGGTCTCCGAGGTGATGACGCCGCAGCCGCTGGTTACCGTGCCGGTCGGAACTACGCTCGACGAGGCGAAAATAAAGCTGCAAAAACATCGCATCGAGAAACTTCTTGTGGTCGATGAAGATGGCCATTTGAAAGGGCTGATAACGGTAAAAGACATCCAGAAGGCTATCAAGTTCCCGCACGCGGCAAAGGACGGCATGGGCCGACTTCGCTGCGCAGCGGCTATTGGTGCGACGGGTGATTTCCTCGAACGTGCCGAGGAACTTATTAATTCCCGCGTAGATGCGATCGTCATCGACACAGCCCACGGGCATAGTTCCCGCGTGTTTGATGCGGTCAAAGCTATCAAGGGAAGATTCCCGGAGATCGAACTTGTCGCCGGAAATGTCGCGACAGCAGAGGCAACTAAACAGCTTATTTCCGAGGGTGTCGATGCCGTAAAGATCGGCATCGGGCCCGGATCGATCTGCACGACTCGAGTGGTCACGGGCGCGGGAGTTCCGCAAATATTTGCAATAACCGAGGCTGTGAATGCGGCCGAGGGCTCAGGCGTTCCGATCATTGCGGACGGCGGCATCAAGTTTTCCGGCGACGTCGCAAAAGCTATCGCCGCGGGTGCGGACAGCGTTATGATCGGCTCGCTCTTTGCCGGGACAGAAGAAGCCCCGGGCGAGGTAATTCTTTTCCAGGGCCGTAATTTCAAGACCTATCGCGGTATGGGATCGATCGGTGCGATGAAGAAAGGTTCGAGCGACCGCTACGCACAAGAAGGCACGACGTCTGATTCGAAATTCGTTCCGGAAGGCATCGAAGGCCGCGTTGCATACAAGGGTTCCGTTCAGGATATGGTCACCCAGCTCGTCGGCGGGCTGCGGGCCGGAATGGGCTACACCGGCTGCCGCAACATCAAGGAACTTCAAACGAACGCAAAGTTCGTTCGAATAACATCGGCCGGCCTTCGCGAATCGCACGTCCACGACGTGATCATCACAAAAGAAGCCCCGAACTACCGTATCGAAAGTTGAGCGGGCTAAAGGCCGAGACTTCGAAGCAGTTTCTGAAAACGCGGATCAGACCGAACCGGTTCGTATCTCGGGTCTATATTTAGGTAAGGCAAAACGAACGCTTTGGTCTGCGAGGCGTTTTCGGCTTCTTGCAGAAGTAAGTCCGGATCGGTCGCCGCTGTTTCACTCAACGCCGAAAGGTAACCTGTCGCGAAGCCGTGTTGCGGATCGATCTCCAAAGCACGACGGTAGTAGTCCGCCGCTATTTCCAACTGACCTGCAAAGTAATATAACTGCCCGATATCTGCGATAAGGGTCGGATTCGTCGAGTCTAACGTAAGGGCGGTTTGCATCTCAGCCTTCGCTTCGTCGAGCCTGCGATGGATGGAATAAAACACTCCCAGCCAATGCCGCGCGTTTATGTTATTTGCATCAAGCTCGACAGCACTTTTTAAGCTCTTTTCCGCACCATCCCAATCGTAATAATGAAATATACGAATAAATCCCTGAACGGCATAAGCGTCCGGCAAATGATCGTCTAGTTCAAACGCTTTTTCAAGAGACTTTTCGGCTTCTTGCAACAAACCACTCATCGCGTTACGTGCGGCCAATGCCGCATGGGCTCTGGCGAGACTTGCGTCCATTTCGGCCGCTTTGGTCAAATGCGATGCCGAATCACGACGAACTCGCAAAAGAAGCATACCGTTCTGTAAATGTTCGTATGCCGCCAGGTTTGTCGGAAGGCGTTTCGCAACAAGCGTTCGTTCTGCGTCTGTCATACCGTCAACCACGGCCTTCGCGGCTCCATTGGCGATCGCATCCTGAAGCTGGATGATATTGTCGAATTCGAATCGGCCTGTCCATACCTCGGTGTTGTCTGCTGTGTTAACCAGGCGTGCTACCGCGGAATATTGCTGACCGTCGGACGTCAAGTCGCCGCTCAGCACGGCATCGGCCCGCAGTTCCGCACCAAATTTTTCATATTGATGAATAAGCTGCATCGGCACTACGTTGAATTTGTTAACGCTGCCGAGCCGTACGGAGAGATCGCGGGCAAAACTTACTGTGGCTGTCTCATCTGTACTTTGAAACGGCAATACTGCCACTGTTTTAAGGGCTGAGGGTTTGCCCGCGGGCCGCACACGGAGCGTGCCGGGTAACGAACTATTCGAAACCGTCGGCTGGCCGTTGAAATATCGGTATCCTGCAAAACCTCCTGCGAAAACGATCAAGAAAACTGAACCTACGAGCACCCATCGCGTCGAACGACGGCTGCCGGTTTCCTCGGTCGAAACCGAATTCGCGGTTTTGCCATAGAACGACTTTTGATCTTCGATCGGGATCGTGTCGGCCACTGACGCACCGTCTGAAACCGACTCCGTCTCTAAATACTCATATTCAAAAACATACCCTCGTCTCGGAATGTTCGTTATCTTCGCGGCCGATTCGTTCGTCTTAAACGCCTTTCGTAGAACGTAGATATTCTGGGTCAATACGCTGTCCTCTACGAATGAATCGCCCCAGATCCGCTCCATCAAAACTTCTTTAGAAACGACCTCGCCTTGGTTTTCGACCAGAATTGCCAGTAGTTCTAAAGCCTTGAGCGGAAGCGGTACAACTTCGCCATTCCGGCGAAGGATCTTCATTTCGGGATCCAGAACGAGATCTCCAAATTCGAATCCGTTATTTCCGTTCAGATCTGCCATTTTGGTCAAAGCGAGAACTAAATGAGAAACGTATGAGAAAAAATTAAGGACTTTCCAGGTAAAACCGATTATAAAGTTAGGTAGATTTTACTTTACAGACCCTTTTTAGACAATCATTTTGCGAGGAACTCGTCGTTCAATGAGACGGTGAGCCGGGAAAAACTCTATGCGTTTGACAATAAAGTGCTGTTTTAATCTCTTATTCCTTTTTTCGGTATTTCTAGTTTCCACCGTTGAGGCCCAGATTTGTACACCAGCGGCACCCGGCTTGGTCTCGTGGTGGAGCGGCGATGGAAACGCTCTCGATTCACGGTCTCGTAATAATGGAACATTGCAAAACGGGGCGACGTTTGCCGCAGGACATGTCGGCCAGGCATTCAGTCTCGATGGCATAGACGATCGGGTAACGATCGGTAATCCGGATAACCTGAACTTTGGGTTCGGTGATTTCTCGATCCAGGTGTGGGTAAGGACATCATTCCTAGGTGGTACTTTTGGCGATATGATCGTGAGCAAGATCAGCACTGGAAACGATGTGCAGTTTCAGCTTGGCTATGATGCTGGTGGCACCGGCTTCCCAACTTTCACAATGAGTGACAGTGTGAATTCGACCACAGTTAGCGGTATGGCCAACCTCGCTGACGGCAACTTTCACCTTTTGGCTGCCGTTAGAAACGGGACGACCCTACGGCTTTATGTTGATGGAGAGGAAGTAGGTTCCGCAACAACGGCAGCCTTGATCAGTGCCTCCAGTGGCAACAATGTCGTGATCGGAGGACGCGACAACCCGAATTTCGATCCTTATTTTAACGGCCTCATCGACGAAGTTCAGTTTTTTGACCGCGCCCTCTCCGCCTCGGAGATTCAGTCGGCTTTCAATTCTGGGACAGCAGGCGTGTGTAAGCCAACGGCAACGGTCGCTCCGAGCGGCGTCGTTGGGTGGTGGTCAGGGGACGGAGACGCAAACGATATTTCAGGCTTTGACAATGATGGTGGCCTCTTTAACGGTGCGAGTATCCAGATAGGACGCGTCGGACAGGCTTTCAACTTTGACGGGGTCGATGATGTGGTCAGGATCGGAAATCAGG
>CAZXTS010000087.1:0-11348 GCA_964643745.1 uncultured Chloracidobacterium sp. | reverse complement strand
GCTTCGGCGATGATCGATGCCAGCAATGCGAACACGCCAAAAGGCGCAGCGAGCATTATCAGATCGATCATTTTTAGGACGACCTCATTTAGCCCGGAAAAGAAACCTTTCACCGGCGCGGCCTTATCAGGCGGTATCAAGATAAGTCCGATGCCGAAAAAGATCGCGAACACGATCACCTGAAGCATGTTCGCGTTCGAACTCGCAGCGGAGACGATATTCTCGGGCACCAGATCTTCGAGCGCTTTCAGCGGGCCAGTCTGTTTCTGTTTTTCGGCGGCTGAGATGCGGGCACCGGCGTCCTTTTCATAGCTTGCCAAGAGCTGTGTTCTCGTTTCTTCGGTAACGGCGGTACCGGGCTTGATAATATTTACGATCGCGAGGCCGAGACTGACAGCAACAACGGTCGTGCCGATATAGATCAATATCGTCCGCAGGCCCATTTTCGAAAGCTGCGTAATGTTATTGAGATCGGCGATGCCGGTTATCAGCGAACCCAGGATCAGCGGGATCGCTATCAGCTTCAGAGCGTTTATGAAGATCGTTCCGAAAGGTTTTATCCAATCGACGATGAAGCCTTTGCCCCAATCGAACTGCGTCAATGCGACAGCAAACAATACGCCCGCTGCCATTCCGAGAAGAATGCGCCAATGCAATGCCAGTTTTCCCATGGACGGAAGTTTCCCTTTTTTTAATGGGTAAATCAAATTATGCAGCTTCCCAACGATCGGCTCGCAGATCGTAGAGCTTACACAATGAATGATGCGAATTGCAGATTCGCCGTGCATAACCTTAGTGTTTGCAATAAGTTACGAAACGGTCAAAGTCTGGTAGTGAATTATTTTTCAAACTGGCCTCGTTCGACCATTCTCAGCTTGATGATTCGGAACTATGGGCGGATAATCGCGCACGATCAAAGACGCAAGACAAATTGCGCAGGGAGAATCGGGACGCTATGAGCGAACAAAAAGAAGGATCCGGAAACGAATACGAGCGTGAACTGACGACCGACCTCAACGACGACACTCCTGACAAACCAAAAGGAATTCCGCTGCACAACAAGATCTTCATCGGGTTGGCTGTCGGCGTTTTCGGCGGCCTTGCCGTAAATTGGATGCTGGGCGGAACCAATCCATGGGTCGAATGGACAGTTGAAAATTTTACCCGACCGATCGGACAGCTGTTCTTGAATCTATTGCTGATGATCGTCGTACCTCTCGTATTCTCGTCGCTCATTGTCGGCGTCGCGGGCATCGGCGATATCCGAAAGCTTGGGCGGATCGGGTTCAAGTCGTTCGCTTACACTTTGATAATTTCGGCGATCTCGGTGTTGATCGGCCTAACGCTTGCCAATACGATAGAGCCGGGGAAACGGATCAGCGAAGAGACCGCCGCCGCACTAAAAGCAGAGTTTAGCAGCAAGGCGACGGATGCGACCGAAGCTCAGCGAAAGGCTGCGGAAGCCGCCGGGGCCGACACGGCGTTGATGCAGGCAGTAAAGACGATCGTTCCGAGCAACGTGTTCAACTCGATCTCCGGTGCGAGCCCGAACATGCTTCATATAATGTTTTTTGCACTAATTATCGGAGTCGCGATCACATTATTGCCGATCCCGGTTTCGGCACCGTTCGTTTCAGTGATGGAATCGCTCTTTGCTATAACGGCAAAGATCATCGACATCGTGATGAAATTCGCGCCTTATGCCGTTGCGTGCCTGCTATTTAATAACATCTCCCAGTTCGGGACCGAGCTTTTGCTTTCGCTCGGCTGGTTTGTCGTAACTGTACTGCTCGGGCTGTCGATCCATTTCTTTGGCGTCTATTCGCTGTCGCTATATTTCCTATCGAAAATAAATCCGATTGCATTTTTCAAACGGATACAGACCGTTATTTTAACCGCATTCTCGACTTCGTCGTCGAACGCAACGCTGCCGACGGCTTTACGTGTTTCGCATGAGAATCTTGGCGTTCCGAAAGAGATAAATAGTTTCGTCCTGACGGTCGGTGCGACAGCCAACCAAAACGGCACCGCTCTGTATGAAGGCGTAACCGTTCTGTTTCTTGCTCAGCTTGCCGGTGTCGAACTGACGATGTCGCTTCAGTTGATGGTCGTTTATCTGGCGATCTTGGGTGGCATAGGAACCGCCGGAGTTCCCTCGGGCTCGATCCCGTTCATTATCGGGATACTATTTATGATCGGCATCGATCCGGCTCTGATCGCTATCATTCTTGGTGTTGACCGCCTTCTTGATATGTGCCGAACCACGCTGAATGTGGTCGGAGACATAACTGCCGCAACCTACGTCGCACGGAGTGAAGGATATGAGTTGATGACGGACGCGAAACCGGCCGTCCTGAATTGATTGGAGCGGCAATTGCATAAAGTTGGTTAGCAAGAGAAAATATCTCCAAAACGAACATGGAGGATGACGAATGTTCCCGATCGGCGATGACAATTCGGATGTAACGATCACACCGTACGTTAATTATATTTTTATTGCGGTGAACGTTTTGGTGTTCGTGCTTCTTCAGGGCTTGGGAAGCAACGATGCGTTTTCATATGCGTTTTCGCTTGTTCCCAAAGAGGTGATGACCGGTTTTGATATTACCGGCGTTCAGGTGGTTCGCGATTCGCTCGGCAACACGGGGCAGATACAACATTACGCAACGCCGCTGCCGGTATATTTCAATTTCCTGAGCTCAATGTTCATGCACGGGGATGTAATGCATATCTTTGGGAATATGCTCTTTCTCTGGATCTTTGGCGATAACCTTGAAAATTTGCTCGGGCATATCCGGTTCGCGGCGTTCTATATCGCATGCGGTTTGGTCGCGGCGTTTTCGCAGATCGCGATGGACAGCGATTCGGTTATTCCGATGCTCGGTGCATCGGGCGCGATCTCAGGTGTGATGGGCGGCTATCTGCTGCTATTTCCACAAAGGAAGGTGCGTGCGATCATCTTTAATTTTCTTACAACGGTTCCCGCGTTTGTCGCTCTCGGTATCTGGATCGGATATCAGATGATCGTTGGCTATCTAACTCCGGCGGGCACCGGAGGCGTCGCTTATGCGGCACATATCGGCGGATTCATCGCCGGTGTAGCGTTGATAAAGGTATTCGCTATCGGACGACAGGTTTGATCGGACAATGTCAGAAAAGAACTATTTTGCTCATGAAACTGCGGTGATCGATAGCGGCTGCGAGATCGGCAACGGCGTCCGCATCTGGCATTTTTCGCACATTATGCCCAGATGCAAGATCGGCGAGGACTGCAACATTGGCCAGAATGTCGTCGTCTCGCCGGACGTAGTTTTGGGCAGAAATGTAAAGGTTCAGAACAACGTGTCGATCTACACCGGCGTTATCTGTGAAGACGACGTATTCCTCGGCCCATCGATGGTGTTTACAAACGTCGTGAACCCGCGAAGCGCGATAAAACGCCGGGACCAATATCTGGAAACTCATGTTCGCCGCGGAGCTTCGATCGGAGCCAATGCGACCATTATTTGCGGCAACGAGATAGGCGAATTTGCATTCATCGGTGCCGGAGCGGTCATCACGAAACCGGTGCCGGCATATGCTCTTGTCGTCGGAAATCCGGCGAGGCAGGTCGGATGGATGAGCGAATACGGCCACAGGCTCGAGTTCGCCGATGATGGTTTCGCGAACTGTCCTGAAAGCGGCAAAACATATCAGTTAGCAAACGGCAGAGTTTCAAAGGTAGAATAGCCCCGGTATGAGAAACTTTGCACTGATCGGAGTTGCCGGATATATCGCGCCCAGGCACCTAAAGGCCATTAAGGACACCGGCAATACGTTGGTCGCGGCGCTCGATAATTTTGATTCGGTCGGTGTTCTGGATAGTTACTTTCCGAATACCGATTTTTTTGTCGAATTCGAGCGTTTCGACCGCCACATCGAAAAGCTGAAACGGCTGAATACCCGTTTGGATCTGGTTTCTGTCTGCTCGCCAAATTATCTTCACGATGCGCATATCAGGTTTGGGCTTCGTCATGAAGCGGACGTTATCTGCGAAAAGCCGCTCGTCTTAAATCCCTGGAATGTTGACGCTCTTGCGCAGATCGAACAGGAAACGGGAAAGCGCGTTTACACTATCCTGCAGCTGCGGCTTCACCCAAGCGTGGTCGCGCTCAAAGAGATGGTCGATCGATCCGCACCGGGGAAACGGTTCCAGGTCGAGCTAAAATACATTACTGCCCGCGGGAAATGGTATGCCTTTAGTTGGAAAGGCAATATGAACAAATCGGGCGGCATCGCGACTAACATAGGCGTTCATTTCTTTGATATGCTCCTTTGGGTCTTTGGCGATGTCAAAGAAAACCGTGTCGAGTATCACAAGGCCGACAAGGCTGCCGGCTTTTTGGAGTTGGATAGAGCGGACGTAAAGTGGGAACTTAGCATCGACGAGCAAGACCTGCCCGATGCGGTTCGTGCCGCCGGCCAGCGAACGTATCGTTCAACGCTTATCGATGGAGCCGAATTTGAGTTCAGCGAAGGTTTCGCTGACCTGCATATGAAATGTTATGAGAAGGTGATAAACGGCGAGGGATTCGGGCTCGATGAATCGCGAAGGGCCATTGAATTGGTCCACGATATTCGAAATTTTGGTAAGTAAATAGAACAAGTGATCAAAGATAAAAAGATCTTCATAACAGGCGGGGCAGGGTTTATCGCGAACGCCATCATCGCAAATCTTGTAAATGACAACTCGATAGTCGTTTACGACAATTTTTACCGCGACACATTGACCGCCAGCGGATTTGCGGAACATGCCAATATTACGATCATAAGGGGCGATGTTCTCGATCAGGAAAGCCTTACCAAATCGATGCAGGGCGCTGACATTGTCGTACACGCGGCAGCGATCGCCGGAATCGATACGGTAATAAAAGATCCGGTCAGGACAATGCGTGTAAACATGATCGGAACCGCGAACACGCTCGAAGCCGCGCTTGCGAATAAGGTAGCGGGCAGGTTTATTGATTTTTCAACTTCCGAGGTTTTCGGTTCGATGGCATTTCGTGTTTCCGAGGAACAGGAAACCGTCGCGGGTTCGGCGGGGGAAGCGCGTTGGGTATATTCGGTCAGTAAACTAGCCGGCGAGCATTTGGCGCATTCTTATTTCAAGCAATACGGCCTTCCGGTTGTAACTATTCGTCCTTTCAATGTTTACGGGCCGGGGCAGACGGGCGAAGGTGCTATGTCGGTAATGATAAAAAAGGCACTCCGTGACGAAACGATCTATATCAATGGAGACGGAAACCAGATACGCGCTTGGTGTTATGTCGATGATTTTGTCGAATGTCTGATGACCTGTCTCGAAGACCCGGCGGCGATCGGCCAGAGCTTTAACATCGGCAATGCACGTGCGGTGATAACGATACTCGGGCTTGCTCAGACGATCTGCCGTGTTCTGGGTTCCGGATCGAAGATCGAATTCCGCCCACCGCTTTCGGCTGATATAGCGATCAGAATTCCGAGCGTGGAAAAGACCGCCGAGATCCTTGGGTTTCATGCCAAGATCGACCTTGAAGAAGGAATTCGCCGAACCGCCGATCATTTCCGGGAACAAATGGTGGCCGCCGGATGATGGCCATCCCTTTAATGTCACCAAACATTACCGAAGACGACATTGCTGCCGTCGCCGATGTTCTTCGCTCCGGTATGTTGGTCCAGGGCCCGAACGTTGAAAGGCTAGAACGTGCTGTAGCCGAATATATCGGGGTTCCTCATGTTGTCGCGGTATCAAGCGGAACGGCCGGTCTGCATTTGGCACTGATGGCAATGGGCATCGGGCCGGGGGATGAGGTGATCGTTCCGGCTTATTCCTTCCCCGCTACTGCGAACGCGGTCGAGTTGGTCGGGGCAACGCCCGTTTTTGTCGATATCGACGATGCGACCTTCAACATCGACGTTTCGCAGATCGAAAGTGTGTTGACTCCGCGAACGAAAGCGATACTTCCTGTTCACGAGTTCGGGCTTGCATGCGATATAACAGAGATCGTTGCGCTTGCGGCGGAACATGGCATTTTCGTAATAGAAGACGCGGCGTGCGCTCTTGGTTCAGCGGAAAATGGCGGATTCGCGGGTTCGCTCGGCTCGATCGGGGTCTTTTCGCTTCATCCGAGAAAGGCGATAACTTCCGGCGAAGGCGGACTGCTCGCAACGGCGGATGACGCGATCGCCGGCAAGCTGCGTTCACTGCGGAACCATGGCATCGAAGCGATCGACGGCCGAGCCGATTTTACATCTGTCGGCCTTAATTATCGCTTGACGGATTTTCAGGCGGCTTTGGCATTGTCGCAGTTCGCTCGTTTTGAACCGAATCTAGCCCGAAAAGGCGAGCTGGCGGCGATCTATTCCACCAAACTTGGCGGCGAAACAAAGATCAAGCTTTCGGCTCAGCCTGATGGAAAGCGTCACGCGTGGCAAACATATCAGGTCTTGCTGGACGATAAGCTCGACCGCGACATGGTGATCAGTAAACTCGCCGATGCCGGCATCGGATCAAATTACGGGGCACAGTGCATTCCAGATCTTGCTTTTTATCAGGAGAGGTATGCTCTCGACTGCGAACGGCATTTTCCGAATGCGATGCGGGCGTGGCGACAAGGGCTCGCGCTTCCGATCTACGAAAAGCTGTCGGATAAGGATGTGGCCTTCGTAGCCGATTCGCTTTGCAAGATCTTGAATGAATTAGACCAATGACGAAACTATACGCATCGCATGGAGACGGGAAATTTAAGCCGGAAGATCTTAGGAAGATGGGCGAGAATGTGATCTTTGAAGATGGGGTCCTGGTGTTCCATCCGGAAAATATAGAGCTGGGAAATAATATCTATGTTGGGCACAATTCGATCCTGAAAGGCTATCACCAAAACACGATGGCGATCGGTGACAACACCTGGATCGGGCAGGCGTGTTTCCTTCACAGCGCAGGCGGGATAACTATCGGGAGCAGTGTGGGTATCGGCCCGTGTGTCAAGATATTGACAAGCAAACACGCCGAGGAAGGCATCGAAAAACCGATCCTTTTCAGCACGATCGAATTTGGCGAGATCGTCATCGGCGACGATAGCGATATCGGTATCGGGTCGATAATTTTGCCCGGCGTTCGCATCGGCCGTGGCGCACAGATCGGTGCCGGTTCGGTCGTAACGAAAGATGTTCCGGACCACACGGTCGCCTTCGGTTCGCCCGCCCGAATAGTCCGTTCGCGAAAATGAAAGTTCTGATCCTACCCGTGAATATCGCTTCGGATATCTCGCACAAGGTCCGGGCACTGCGAAAGATCGGTATTGACGCTCGCGGCCTGACAGTAACTGACAGCAATATCCAATCGGCGGATGCGATCAGGAACTTGTCGCTTGAACGCGGACCACGGTTCGTCTCTCGCCTGCAAAAGCTTTTTTATCTTCCGTCCGTTTGGCGAATGATCGCGGCGGCGGACATACTGCACTGGGTCGGCGATGTGAGTACATTTCCCGGCAGATACAGCTACGGATTCATGCGCCGGATAAACAAACCCGGCGTCGTCCAATGGATGGGTTCTGAGATACGAATTCCGGACGTGGATATTCCGAACAATCCGTTCTATAAAAGGGCTCTAAACGAAGGTTACGAATATCCGGACGAGAGCCGCGAAACATCGCTTGCGAACCAGCGGAAAATGGCCGGGTTGAATTTCTTTCCGCTCGAATTTGCCGGGCTGCGGCAATATATCGACCGGGGTTTGTTCCCGAAGAGCTTTGACACGTTTCAGCCGATCGAGCTTTCGGAATACAACACGGACCTTAACGCTGAACCTAACGCGAGACCCGTTATCTTCCATTCGCCATCGGCACCGGTCGCCAAAGGTACAATGTATGTTCAACAAGCTATCGACCGCCTTTCGGAAAGGTACGACTTCGAATTTAAGGTCGCGACCAACGTTCCGCGCCGCGAGGCACTGGCGATGATGGAGGGCTGCGACATTTTTGTTGACCAGCTTATTCTTGGTTCACACGGTTATGCGGCGGTCGAGGCGATGGCGTTCGGGAAACCGGTCGTTTGCTACATCAACCCTGAGATCAGAAAGGACTATCCGGCGGACCTGCCGATCGTAAATGCTGATCCGATTACGATCGAGGCGGTGTTGGAAGGCCTGATCACCGATGCGGCCAAGCGGCGCTCGATCGGACAAAAAAGCCGGGCATATGCCGAGCAATATCACGACGATGAAAAGATCGCTAAAGATCTGGTCCGAATTTACCGGGAAGTGATCGATCTACACAAGGCGCAAAGACACGGATAGATGTCATCGAATCTTTTGCTCAAAAGACTTGGGACCGAGAGCCTGATCTATGGAATGTCAGGGATGCTGACGCGTTTTGTCGCCGTGTTTCTGACGCCAATTTATACCAGGATCTTTGCACCTTCGGATTACGGTTCGCTAAGTCTGGTCACGACACTTTTCGCCCTTTTGAGCATCCTGCTTGTTCTTTCGCTCGATAATTCTGCGGCACGTTGGTTTTACGATACCGATGACGAACAGGACCGCAGGAAGACGCTGAACACGTTTCTGTGGTCGTGTCTCGGGGCATCTCTAATTCTTGCTGTGTCGGTATTCATCTTCGCCGACTTCATCGCGGAAAATATCTTTCGTGCGCCGGACACGGCTTCGCTTTTGCCGCTGATGGCCGCCAATCTGCCGCTCTCGGTATTTTCAGTCTTCGTAACAACGGTACTTCGAATGCGGCGAAAGGCGGCCGCGACCGGTGTCTTTACTGTCACCACAAGTCTTTTGAACGTCGGCCTGAACGTGTTGTTCGTGGTGTACCTTGAGACCGGCCTGCCGGGCATTTTCTATGCACAGATCCTGACCTCGGCAGTTGCGGTCGTCTGGGCCATTGTGCTTTTTCGGAAAGAGATCTCGCCGTTCTTATTCGATGGAAAAAGATGGGCTGAGATGTTTTTCTTCAGTATGCCGCTGATCCCCGGAACACTGGCATTCTGGGTGATAAATATGTCGGGAGCTTATTTCATTCAGCTTTTCGACAAGACGCACGAGGTCGGGCTGTACCAGATCGGAGTAAATGTGGCGAGCATGGCGGCGCTCGTAGGCGGAGCGTTTCAGATGGCGTGGGGGCCGTTTGCCTATTCGATTCATAAACAGCCGGACGCCGGAAAAGTTTACGCACAGGTGCTCTTGGTGTTCATTGCCATCACCGGCTCTTTGAGTTTGGGGGTTATGCTTTTCGCACCGGAAATACTTGTAGTTCTAACGCAGCCTGCCTATTACGATGCGGCTTTCGTCGCCGGACTGCTGGCATTTAATCATGTGATGATAGGTGTCGGGTTTATCGCGAATATCGGCCCCGGGATCGCGAAGAATAACAAAGCCTACGGAATGGCGATGCTTATTTCGGCCGGTGTGCTGGTCGGACTGAACTTTCTGCTGATACCGCGGTTTGGAAAGGAAGGAGCGGCGGTCTCGATCCTTATTTCGCAAAGCATTATTCCGATCGCCGTTTTTGCTCACGGCCAGAGGATCTATCCGATCCCGTATAAGTTTGCCAAGGCCGGCCTGATATTTCTGCTTGCGCTTTCGATGGGTATTTCGAGCGTGTTCATTTTATCCAGCGGTCAATTTCATTTGCCTGTGGCGTTCGGTATCAAGTCTCTTGTGCTCGGTGCTTTCGCTGCGATCGTTTATCTCTTGTTAAAAGACGAAATAAAGCGCAGCGACCTAGCTTCAGTCTAGAGATATTCAGCGATGGTACGGACGATCTTTTCGCCGGCCCGGCCATCACCGTAGGGCGAGATCGCTGCGTCGAACTTTTTCGCGAAGAGAGTCTCGAATCCGGCAAGTATGGTTTCTCTTTCCGTGCCGACGAGAAGGTTCACACCGGCTTCGACAAGCTCTGTCCATTCCGTGCGGTCGCGAAGCGTCAAACAAAATTTCCCCATAAAAAAGGCTTCTTTCTGTAGCCCGCCGCTGTCCGTCATAACTAGGCCGCATCTTTCAAGCAAATAAAGCATTTCAAGATAACCGACCGGTTCGGCGACCCACACATTTGGTTTGATCCCGTTTTCATCAATTATCTTTCGTGTTCTCGGATGCAGCAGAAGAATGACCGGAACGGTCTTGTGGATCTCTTCGAGTGCGGCAAGAATACTCGTCAATCTGGCAAGGTCGTCGGTATTCTCGGCGCGGTGAATGGTCGCGAGTACGGATCCGTTTAGCTCCGACGGCAAACGTGCTGCCGTTTCCGCCGACAAATTTGCCCGTTCTCGATGGAACAACACCGCGTCGAACATAACATCGCCGGTTTCAAAGATCTTTGCCGGAAAGTTCGAAAAACCTTCCTTCTCCAGATTGGCAACCGCAGCTTTCGTCGGGCAGAACAGCAGATCGCTGACCCGGTCCGTTAGGATGCGGTTGATCTCTTCAGGCATTCGCATATCGAATGAACGCAGGCCGGCCTCGACATGCGCGACAGGAACGTGCAGCTTCGCGGCGGCCAATGCACCGGCAAGCGTCGAATTCGTGTCGCCGTAAACTACCACAAGTTCGGGCCGCTCGGCCTCGATGACCTGCTCTATCGCTTCGAGCATTCGGCCGGTCATTGCACCGTGCGAAAGGCTGTCGATCCCAAGATTGTAATGTGGCTGCGGAATGTTGAGTTCATCGAAAAAGATGTCGGACATCGCTGCTGAAAAATGCTGGCCGGTGTGGACGATCACTTCTGAAAACTCAGGAAACTGACCCAATTCGCGGCTTACGACCGAAGCTTTTACGAACTGCGGCCTAGCACCTACTATAGTCAAGATCTTTGCGGGTTTGTGCATCGGAAATGATCAATGTAACAGTATGTGTTAGATTCTAGCCTTTGTAAAAAGTCCCGTATGTGTGGAATTGCAGGCGTTCTGAGCCGAACATCAAACATCGACCGCGAGCTTCTGAAGCGAATGACCGATCCGATAGCCCATCGCGGCCCGGACGGCGATGGCTTCTGGATATCCGCCGATCGAAATGTCGGTTTGGGACATCGCCGACTTGCGATCATCGACCTCAGCGATACGGGCCGGCAACCGATGTCGTTTGCGGACGGACGCTATCAGATCACATATAACGGCGAGATCTATAATTATCTTGAATTGCGTGCCGATCTTGAGAAACGCGGCCACCGGTTCGCTTCCACCTCAGACACTGAAGTTCTTCTTGCACTGTTCTTTGAAAAGAAAGAGGAATGTCTCGGGTATCTGGACGGGATGTTCGCGTTCGCGATCTGGGACGAAAAGGAACGGCGTCTTTTTGCCGCCCGCGACCGATTCGGCGAAAAGCC
>CAZXTS010000086.1:0-11497 GCA_964643745.1 uncultured Chloracidobacterium sp. | reverse complement strand
AGCTTTGCAATGGCAGTTTTTGGATATGCATTCCTGGCGGCGGTATTCTTTTTATTCGTTTTGGCTTTTGGCGGTGCGATCAATTTTTGGCAGGCGTTTTCGGCGGTCGTCTATGCGATGTTTCCGGTCGCAGTGCTGAGATTTATCCTGAATACGGTCGTGCTCTATCTAAAGGATCCGACCGAGATACATCCGATATTGGGGCAATCGTCGCTTATCCAGGATAATCTGAGCTTTCTGGTATCTGCGGCGGAAAATCCGGTGATCTACACTTTGCTGGCCAGCCTAAGTATCTTGATGTTCTATTGGGTCTGGCTGCAGGCAACCGGTTTGAAGAACGCAGGCGAGACCGTTTCCGGTTCTACTGCGTGGACATCTTCGCTGGTCGTTTACGGCGGGATGATCTTGCTTGGTTTAACGGCAGCGTTCCTGTTCCCAAGCTTTATGAGCTAAGGCTTATTCGTAGCGAAGAGCTTCTATCGGATCAAGACGGGCTGCTTTCCAGGCAGGGAACAGCCCAAATACTAAACCAATTCCGACGCTAGCAAAAAAGCCTAGAACAGGAGCCCATAAGGGAACGTAGGATGGGAAGACTAGCGCGATAAGAAGTGTCAATGCCCAGCCGATCGCGAGTCCCAATAGTCCTCCAAAACCCGTAAGCGTTCCGGCTTCGATCAAAAACTGGATCATTATATCGCTTTGTTTTGCGCCAAGAGCTTTTCTAATGCCTATCTCGCGTGTCCTTTCCGTGACCGAAACGAGCATTATATTCATCACGCCGATACCGCCGATCAATAGTCCGATAGATGAAATGACGATCATCGCGAGTGCGACCCCGGCGGTGATCGATTGAAACTGGTCGATTATCGTATCGGCGGTTGCGGTCGCGAAGTTGTTCTTTTCGCCATAGCCAACCTGTCGTCGAATGCGAAGCATGTCTTCCACCTGATCGCGTGCCTGCTGAAGTCGTCCGGGCCGGGCGATGGCCATGATGAATATATCATCAGCGTTCGGTTTGATCCTTAGCGCCGATTCGAACGGCATATAAATGGTGTTGCTTTCGTCGTTATTTCCGCCGCCGCCGCCGAGCAATTGTGCTTTCTTTTCAAGATGCCCAACGATCGTGAAGGAACGGCCATTCACTTCAAGCGTTTGCCCGATCGGTGATTCGTAAGGGAAGAAGGTTTCCTTAACGGTCGCTCCGATCAGTGCTACATCTTTCTTGTTGTCGACCTCTGCCTGTGTAAACCAGCGGCCTTCGATCAGGACTTCGGTCTCTGCCCGTTCGATCTCCGGCAATGTTCCGCTTAACTGGATATTCGAGGTTTGTTTTCCTTTTGAGGAAACTACAGTGCGGTTGCCGAAAAATCCGCTTGAGACGTTCAAGAAGGGGACTGACGTTTCGACCTCGGAAAGACCGCGGAGTGCAAGTGCATCTTCCAACGTTAGGTCGGGCCGCATTCTTTCTTCGCGGGACGGACGGCCAAACCGAATACCGATGTCCATTTTGTAAATGAAGATCGACCGCGTTCCGAAAGATTTGACCTGTTCTTCGACCGCCATTCCGATGCCGGAGATGATCGAAGAGATGAGCATCACGGTAATAACGCCGACAACAACTCCGATGACCGTCAGAAACGAACGCAGCTTATTGCTCCGCAGCGTGTCGAACGCCATCTTTAGATTCTCTAGAAATCTGCTTGTTGCAACTTTCATTTTAATCTGCCCGCAGTGCTTCAATAGGATCTAAGCGAGCCGCTTTCCAGGCCGGAAAAAGCCCGGCAAGAATACCGACCGCGGCAGAAACGCCGATCGCAACAACGGCCGCCCACCACGGAATACGTGTCGGAAATACAAATGCCGTAATTATCTGGCCGATGATGACAGCCAGAATGAGGCCCATTACACCGCCGATAGCGGCGAGCGTTCCCGATTCAAAAAGGAACTGCCGGAGAATGTCGGATTGACGTGCACCCAAAGATTTCCTTATCCCGATCTCTTTCGTTCGTTCGGTAACGGCGACGAGCATTATGTTCATAATGACGATCGCGCCGACCACTAGAGCGATCGCAGGAACGAAGAGGATTACTATCGAGATAGTTCCGAAAAGACTGTCGCGAAGCCCGCTGATCGCGTCCGGTGTAACGATGCCGAAATTGTCCTTTTCGCCGAACTCGAGCTTTCGCTTGATCCGCATCAGAGTGCGGACCTCGTCAACAGCATCTGCCATTTTCACGCCTTCTTTCGCCGTTGCAACAAAGACCGGAGCTCGGCCCCAGCGCAAACCGCCGAAATTTGCCGAAAAGGTCTTGATCGGAACCTGAACGAAATTATCCTGCGGGATGCCGAAAACCGTGCCTTTGGCGACCGCGATGCCGATAATGCGATAAGGGATACCCGATATAGAAAGATCATTTCCCAAGGCATCGCCGGCAGGGAATAAACTTTTCGAGATACCATCGCCAATGTAAGCGACCCGTGCCGAATTGTTATTTTCAGGAGCCGAGAAATATCTTCCGACCGCAATGTCGACGTTATCGATCTCGCCCATTATGGGTTCGACGCCGGTGATTGAAACATCCTGCAAAGTGTTGCTTCCGACCCGGATGCTCCGAGTAGTGTTTCCGGCCCTAGCACCGATCTTGTCGATCAATTGAGCACGTTCCTTGATGAAGTCGAGTTCATCAAAATTCAATTCGGTATTGCGTCGCTGTGCGGCCGCGATGGTATCAGTATCTTTGAAATCCTCGAATGGATTAAACCGCTGTACAGTAAACGAACTAGAGCCGATGCCGGCGATCTTTTCATCTACGTAACCGTTAAAACCTTGCAGGATCGAAAGCACGACCATAAAAGCCGTCATTCCGATGATCATTCCGAGCAGCGTAAGAAACGACCGGAGCTTGTGTGCCATGATCGACGCAAATGCAAGTTTTAAGGTTTCGGCGATGTTCATTCGAATTCTTTAATTATTATACGACAAACCGGCTCGATTGGTTTTCGGTGATAGAGTAAAGAATTGCAAAGCAAAAAGGCCACTCGCTTGAATGGCCGTGTCTGATCTAACAATTCTTCATCCTCGGACTACTTAATTCGCTCGTCCTTCTCGATATTTCCGTCGCGGATCGAGATGATCCGATGGGCTCGTTCGGCGACTTCGTGTTCGTGGGTAACTACGATGATCGTATTGCCTTCAGCGTGTAACTTCTCGAACAATGCCATGATCTCGATGCTGGTCTTTGAATCCAAAGCCCCTGTCGGTTCGTCGGCGAGTAGGATAGACGGATGATTTACCAGTGCTCTCGCGATGGCAACACGCTGACGCTGGCCGCCGGAAAGCTCATTTGGTTTGTGCAGCATACGGTCGCTGAGTTCCACCGCGGTAAGCGACGCCTCTGCTTTTTCGTGACGCTCGGCAGCACGCATACCTGCATAGATCAAAGGAAGTTCTACATTATGCAGAGCTGTGGCCCGCGAAAGCAGGTTGAACGTTTGGAATACGAAGCCGATCTCTTTGTTTCGGATTCGGGCGAGTTCGTCGTCGGTCATATCCGAAACAAGCTGGCCGTTGATCCAATATTGACCTTTGGTTGGTGAATCCAAGCAACCGATCAGGTTCATAAGCGTCGATTTTCCCGAACCTGAAGGGCCGATGATAGCGACATATTCACCCTTTTCAACGGTGAATGAAACGCCCTGAAGAGCGTGAAGTTCCTCAACGCCCATTTGGTACGTCTTCCAGATGTCAGACATTGTTATCAGCGTCTTCGAATCCGGAGCGTGGCCATTCGATGAAGCTTCTTCGACCTGACCGTTCTCGCTTTCTCCGTCCATGAATTTATACATATTAGTTGAGCAAGGTCCCTAGGTCCTGCCTTCGCCTTCCTTCTTCTCTTGTCGCTTAACGACCGCGTCTTCCTTCAGTGTGTTTAGAATTCGGCTCGGGCCGGTGATCACCTCTTGGTCGGCGGAAAGTCCGGCGGTTATCTGAATATCCGATTCGCCCGTAATACCCTTTTCGACCTGAACGAATTTCACCTTGTTTCCGTCAAGGACATAGACACCTTCTACGGGTTTCGGTTTATCGGCAGGATCGGGGCTGCTGCCCTGAACGGTCGGTGCCGGCGAGGCGTCTGACCGCTTAGTGACTATCGACTGAAGCGGAACCGCTATCACATTTTGAACGACCTTTGTCGTGATGGTCGCGGTTGCACTCATTCCCGGACGGAGAGCGTCCTGAACCGCTTGCGGCATATTCACGAGCTCTATGACCACGCGGAACTCTTTCGCTTCCTGTACATTGATGTTCGTCGAAAGGCCGCCGGTCGTTGCTGATTTACCGAGAGCCAGGGGTGTTTTCTGTTTAACTTCGCCTTCGATCTCTTGCTCGCCGAGTGCGTCAACTTTGATCTTAGCCTTCTGACCGACTTCCACTTTATCGATCTCGGTTTCGTCAACTTTGACCTCAATATTAACGGTGGACATATCCGCGATGGTCATCAACGCAGTCGAAGAAAGGCTTGCAACGGCGAAGGTGCCGACCTTTGACGGAATCTCCGCGACAATGCCGCTGATCGGTGCCACTTGCAGTGTCTTTTCCAATTGGCTCCGCTGGCCGCGAAGAACCGCTGCCTGCTGCTCAACACTTCTCGTTGCTCGCTGGACCGAAGTGGACGCGTCTCTAACGGCAACTTCCTGCTGGCGTACCCGTGCTGATGCATCGCGAACAGAAATTCGCTGAGATTCAAGGCGTTCTTGTGACGTTTTCAACGCGACTTCAGCATTTTTGACCCGATCTTGTGCCGTGTCGAATTCTTGTCTCGCGACCACACCGCTTTCCAGAAGCTGCTCGGCCCGGCGAAGTTCACGATTTGACGCACCTAATTCGACCTGTGCCCGATCGACCTCGGTCTGAGCGGTTACCACACCTTGTCGTGCCGATTCTACGGCGATCTGTGCCACATTCAATTGCTGATTCGCCTGTGATCGCTGATTCTCGGCGGAGGTGATCTGAGTCTGGGCTGACTGCAATGCTGCAAATTGGGCATCGGTGCTTGATTCAAGCTGATTAGGGTCAAGCCTGACAAGCGGTTGGCCTTTCTCGACCTTGTCACCCTCTTTTACCATGATGTCTTCAATCCGGCCCTGCACCTCACTGGTCAGGTTCATAAATTGAATCGGCCGTATCTCACCCGATGACGTAACGGTAGAGCGAAGTTCCGGACGAACCTGGACCTTTACTGTTGTTACCTCGGGGACATCGGTTCTGGTCGCCAGAACTCCGCCGATCACTACCGCCAATAACACTACAGCAGCAATGGCACCAATGATGATCTTTTTCTTTCGGCTCATAGCCATAATTGAACGTTTCCTCTTTTATCGTGTGAGCAAAATTTTCAGGCGTGACCGCAAAATTGCCAGCCAAAAATCGTCAAGCCCGTTATACGACTTAATTTTACCCATTGTTTCAAAAAACTGAATGAGGAGAATAAGATAAACGCTTTAGAAAGCTATCGGACCTACGATGTATGGGATTTACGAATCCCGACAATAGCTGTAAACTATCTGGTGTCTTTGTGTCGTTAGGTCGCCCCAAGATCGAATAGTGATGATCGTTTGTAAATCATGCAGTAATGAATGTATTGACGGTTCAAGGTTCTGCAATAAATGCGGCACCAAGCTTGAAGCGATAATTTCGATCGATCCGATCGAGGAAGCTCCGGTCATTGACGAACCTGCGGCCAGTGTTCCGGCCGTGGAGGCTCCGTCATTTGCAGCGGCGGTCGAAAAACCGGTGGTTTCGGTCGAAGAACGAGCGGCTCCACAGGAGGCCTCAATACACCGTCCGGCAAGCGGCCCGTCGGGGTCTCTGGTTACGTCGATCGGAGTTCCTCCAATGGTGGAGCGTCTTTCAGAAAATGGCGACGTTGAGCCGTCCGGCCCGCTTGACCTCAAGATCGAGGCAAGGCCCAGGCTTATAATCGAGCGCGGGGAAGCTGCCGATACCGAATTCCCTCTGCGGGAAACAGATTCGACCATCGGGCGGTGGGATGCGGACAACGGGATATTCCCGGATGTTGACCTCGATGCCTTTGATGGCGACGCTAAAGTTTCACGTCGGCACGCTAGGATCGTAGTGCGTAATGAAGAATATTTCCTGGAGGACCTAGGATCGACTAACGGGACCTTTGTGAACCGCGGTCGCCGATTGCTGCCCGGGTCTCCGCATGCGTTGCATGACGGGGACGAGATAATTGTCGGAAAGACCTTTTTGAGATTTCGTCTCGGTTAGCCGGATCAGTTCGAAGTAATGCGTTTATGTACTGAATGCAGCTCAGAAGTTGCTGAGCATGATACATTTTGCCCGTTCTGCGGTTTGACCCTGCAGGCTGCGGAGCCTGCGCCTATCGAACCTGTTGAAGAAGCGATCACACCCGCTGCCGAACCGCCCGCCGATGACTTTGACAGCACGATAATGATGTCGCCTGATGAGGCCGCCGCACTTGCCGCACAAGCGAAAGATTCAGGCCTGATAGATGAACCAACAGATATCGAACCTAACCCATCGGATGATCACGCCGCAGCTGCGGTACCCGACGAGCCGCTTGAAACGGTCGGGCCCGAAGTGGTTACTACAGACGTCCCAGAAACTCCGGAAGTGGTCGATGAGCCAGTTTTCGTGGACGACGTGCCCGAGCCGCAATTGCTTCGCGATGAACGAAAGACCAGCGAAGCCGTGGAAATGAATAAAACGGCGGAGCATTTCGCAGCGAAAAGCGTTGAGATAGTTTCAGGATCGTTAGAGATCGGGGATCTTGATGCGACCTTGATCGGGATGCCGCCAGCCTTGGTTTTTGATATTGAAACGGCGGCACCTGAACCTGAGAGGCCGAGCCGCGAGGAACCCGAAGAGCTTTCCGCCGAACCGGAGCCTGTTGAATCAAAGCCGGTTGTGGCGGACGCGGTTCCAGAGCCGATCGAAAAAGAGCCGTCCGCGACCGAATCGGTAATGTCCGACGTGGAGCTTTCTTCCGAACCTATCTCTGATCCAGTGCCGCCAGCTATGGTTTCGAACGAAATGGAAAGCCAAGAATCGGAGAGTTCGCCTGCTCCTGAAGCCGTTTCCACGGAAGAACCAACTCCGGTCGCCGATGAAATTGACGCGAAGATGATCTCGATGCCGCATGAGCAGCTTGACCTCCCGGATCCGTTCGCAGGCAACTCAATGTTCGATTCGGTACGGATCATTGAAGGGCAATTTCCGATCCCGGCCGATCAGACAGATGCCCGCATCTCGCGGACACTTGATCCCGGCGGAGCGGGCTTAGATGTGCCGGCCGAATCGGAACAGCCAAAACCTCAGACCGCATCAGGCATCGGATCGTCGGACACCGATGGCCGCCGGTCATCTAAGCTGAAGCCTTTAAGCGAAGGAACTGTATTGAACGGGCGTTATGAGATCGTCCGAAAGATCGGCGGAGGCGGCATGGGTGCCGTTTATCTTGCCAGCGATAACAATCTCGGCGGCGTGCTTCGAGCCGTAAAGGAGATGGTCCAATCGCACATCGAGGATGACCAGCAGGAAAAGGCGATCGCCGATTTCAAACGCGAATCGATGATCCTTTCGAGCCTCGATCATTCGTCTATTCCGACGATCTTCGATTACTTTTTCGACGATTCCGAAGGCCGCTTTTATCTTGTGATGAAGTACATCTCGGGCGGCGATCTTTCGTCGCGGCTGCGGTCCGCTTCGGAAGGAAAGATCGAGGAGCGAAAGGTCGTTGAATGGGGAATACAGATCACAGAAGTTCTTGATTATCTGCACAACCAGCCTTCCGCGATCGTATATCGCGACCTGAAGCCTTCGAACATAATGATCGACGGCAATTCCGATCGCGTTATGCTTATCGATTTTGGTATCGCAAGGTCTATTAGCCAAAAGGAAGAAAAAGGCGTAACGGCCGTTGGTACAATGGGCTACGCCCCGCCTGAACTCTTCAGCGGAAATGTCGAGCCGCGTTCGGATATCTATAGCCTGGGTTCGACGATGTTCCATTTGATGACTGGAGCCGATCCGCAATCTAATCCATTGCTTATCTTTGATTTTCAGAAGAATCCGCGGCCGCGGCAGATCAATCCGAGACTTTCCGACCAGATCGAGTCGATCTTAATGCGGTGCGTTGAATACAATGCCGACGCTCGATTTATATCAGCCGCTGAACTCAAGGCGGCACTTGAAAGCCATCTGGAGCTGTTGGAATCGGGGCGAATTACGTTCGGCACCGGTAATGCTCCGGTTTCGGTAAGTTTTTCAAGTCAGCAGGTCTTCTGCGGCTTTTGTGGGCAGAAGATAGTAGCTACGGATATGTTCTGTGCGTTTTGCGGTGCGAAGCAGCCGATCGCTCAGCAAGGCGTACATTCCGAAATATATTCGAACGCCGCCAAGACGGCCCGGCTTGTTATCGAAGGCACTACCGAGTTGGCAACGCCAACTTATTTGCTTCAGAAAGATGAAAATCTCGTTGGCCGACGGGACCCGATGTCCAATATCTTTCCGGAAGTGGATCTTTCGAAATTCGATCCGCAGACGAAAATATCGCGACGCCATGCAAGAATATGGCGTGACGGGACTGTGTTCCGATTGGAAGATCTGGGCTCCTCAAATGGAACAACGGTCAGCGTAGACCTGAACGAACCTCTCCGTTTGGTTCCGCATCGACCGCATCCCCTGGCCAATGGCGATAAGATAAAAATAGGTGATACCGTACTACATTTCATACTGAACTGATCTACATGTCGTCAAAAGTTATTGAACGAAAAGACAGGGCCGTCCCTAAACCAAAGCTAAAGGTCGTCGACTTTGAACCCGAAGTGGTCGTCGCTCCTTTTGCCATTCGATGCGGAGCCCTGTTCATAGATTATCTGGCCGTGATAATGCTTCCGGCATCGTTCCTTCTGATCAGCCGTCTGTCCGGAAACGATGGAAGCACTTTGATAAACAGCGGCCTGAACGATATCGGCTGGCTGACCGGATCGCTGGTCGGGTTTGTCAGCATATTCATACTTCCGTTGGCGACCGGGCGGACGATCGGCAAGATGGCGACCGGGGTCAGAATAGTCTCAACGGACGGTTCCGAACCTTCTATCGGCCGGATGCTTCTTCGGCAGGTCCTCGCGACTTTGTTTTTCCCTTTAACTTTGGGATTATCTTTCTTTTGGTCGGCGATCTCGCCCCGCACACGGGCATTTCACGATTATTTCGCCGGAACTATGGTCATTTGGGCCAAAAGGCGTAGCGGTTAATTCTCTACTATGGCGAAGTTGATCCTAACGAACGCGAACGGCATTCCGGAGACCATTGAGCTCTCGCGGCTGCGAACGACCATTGGCCGGTCAGCCCGGAGCGATGTGTGTATCCCGGATGCATTTGCATCAAGGCTTCACGCCGAAGTTCGACAGGAAGGCGACAGGTTCTGGCTACAGGACCTAGGGTCGGCCAACGGCACCCGGTATAACGGCGTTGTCATCAAACATGCCGTTCCCCTTAATACGCGTGACGAGATCCAGATCGGCGAAAGCGTGATGGTCTTTGACGAAGGTGCTAAGGAGATCGGAGGCGGAGCGACCCTGATAGCCGATTTTACCGAGGCTCTTGATCCATCGAAGACGATATCGTTCCAAAGTCGGAAGATCCCGACAACTGAATTCCTGCAGGGCCAATTTTCTTCAAGAAACGATCTACTTGGACTGATATCAAAAGTAGGCGTAGCACTGCTTTCGGCAAAGGGATTGGAAGAGACGCTGGACCAGGTCGCGACGCTTGTTTTTGAATCAGTGCCGGCGGACCGCTGCGTAATAATGCTTCGCGACGAAAATGCGAGCGGCGGGATGAAGATAATGGTGGCTCGTATTCGTGGTCAGGAAGTCCCGCTTGACGAGGTTCGGATCAGCCAAAGCGTGATGCAGGAGGTTCTTAAGAACGGCAAGTCCGTTTTGACGGCCGATGCACAGCAAGACCCGCGTTTTGCCACGCAGACCGTTATGCTACAGGGAATACGGTCGGTCCTTGCGGTTCCGCTTTCTGTTGACGAGCGAAACATATTCGGCTTGATCTATGCGGATTCGCCGACTTACGAAACAACATTTACCGAAGAGCATCTGAATATTCTTACGACGCTTGCTTCAGTTGCGTCGATACGTGTGGAGAACGCGGCCCTGCTCGAAGAACGTATGGAACGCGAGCGAATGGAACGCGAACTTGAGCTCGCGACGGAGATCCAGCAGCGATTTCAGCCATCCGCTCCACCGATCGTTGAGGGATATGAATTCCAGGGCATTTCGTTCTCGTGCTATGAGATCGGCGGTGATTATTATGATTTCATCCGACGCCCGAACGGGAATATGCTGATCGCACTCGGCGATGTTTCGGGTAAGGGAACTGCCGCCGCACTTCTAATGTCCAGCCTGCATGCAGCGATCCACGCACAGATCTCAGCAAAAAGCTCCTTGTTCGAGACCGTAAATTCCGTAAATGCCTATTTGGCTGAAAACACTCCCGCAAACCGGTTCGTTACCTTATTCATCGGAGAACTCGATCCAGCGTCGGGCCGACTGCGATACATAAATGCCGGTCATAATCCGCCGCTTCTTGCCGTTGCCGATGGTTCGATCGTGAGTCTCGATTCCGGCGGGCTTCCGCTTGGGCTGATGTCGTTCGCTGAATATGAGGAAGCCGAGGTGATGCTCAATTCGGGCGATCTGCTGGTCGTTTATTCCGACGGTGTTTCGGAAGCTGCCGATCCGACGGATGAGGAGTTCGGGATGGAAAGATTGACGAATGTCGTACTCAAGAACCGAACCGCTTCCGCTGCGGGTGTTCGCGACAAGATCGAATCTGCGTTGTCCGAATTCACCAAGACCGCACCTGCAAACGACGATATTACAATGGTGATCGCGAAAAGAATCTGACGAATAGGGAATAGGGAAAAGTGAATAGTGAATAGTGAATAGTTGCTATTCATCATTCATCATTCGTTATTTACTCTTCGCGGTCATTAGAATCGACGAGTGTCTCGTCCTCGATAGGAAGCATTTCCGCATATCCGCCACATTTTTCGGCGGTGGTCTTTCGTGCGTGGTCCATCAATATCCGACGCATTACCTGTGCAGTGATGCCAAAGAAATGTGCACGGTTCTGCCATTTCACATGGTTTTGGTCGATCAGCTTCACATAAGCTTCGTGTACCAACCCCGTCGGCTGGAGCGTATGATCGCTTCCCTCACGCCGCAAATAGCTTCCGGCAAGCTTCCGCAACTCATCATAAATTTGCGGCAATATCTGGTTGACGTCCTTGTTCCCGTCCGTCAGCTCCAGCAGCATCTGCGTTATCTCGCCGCCTTTGCTCATAAACCAAACTACTATAGGCAACTGCCCAGCCTACCGCAGTCGGCTTTCGCAACAGCGTCGTGATCATCAAATTCCGCCCGGATCTATCAA
>CAZXTS010000085.1:0-11616 GCA_964643745.1 uncultured Chloracidobacterium sp. | reverse complement strand
GGGCATCAATACCGTAAACTGCCGCTGATTGGGTTAGGAAGACCATAGGCTTGGATATAGATCACGCAAATTCTACCGCAAGCTGATGGAAATCGATAAATACGCTAGTCCAAAAAGATCCTTGGACCAGTCGAAAGGGATCGCAATCTGAAATTTAATTTTTGTTTTTTAGTTGAGAATGGGGCGAGATTGTGATCGAGCAGTACTTTCAATGCGAGCCCATTTCCTTAACAAGAGAACGTTCAGCCATCTGCAGGACGGCAACAGCCTGTTCGCGGGTGATGGGCGGGAAGCCTTCCAAGAAATTCTCAAGGGTGTCACCGCCTTCAAGATAATCAAAGAGATTCTTGATAGGCACGCGAGTTCCCGCAAATACCGGAGCGCCGCTTGCTTTCATCGGGTCGATCTCTATAACTTCGTTCTTCATAATTAGATTTTATTAGATTTTAGCACGAAATTTAACTTGTTAGCCTTCTATATATATTCGGCATTCGCTCCGGCAGCGACAGCACGTCATCGATAATCGTGTAGCCGACGTCACCATAAAGATCACGGAGTTCGGTCTCTGATTCACGGTCGATAGTAATGCAGAATGGCGTGATGCCGTTCACTTTTGCTTCGATCAGAGCTTCGCGGACGTCCTCGCGTGCGTAGCGAGCGTCGCCATAATCGTGGTCGTATGGGCGGCCGTCGGTAAGGATAAGCAAAAGTTTCGTGCGATTTTCCTGGCGAAGCAGTTTGTTAGCGGCATGGCGTATGGCGGCCCCGAGCCGAGTGTTGTTCTGAAACGTAATACCGCCGATCCGCTTTTCGGTCTCTTCCGAATACTTTTCGTTAAAGTCTTTTACAACATAAAACTTCACGTTGCGCCGGCCTTCGCTGGTAAAGCCATTTATCGAATAGACATCGCCTACCGCTTCCAACGCTTCGCTCATCAGCACAAGGCCTTCTTTTTCGATCTCAATAATTCGTCGGCCGGGGTGCGTGTAAGGCTGAAGCGGATTTCGCGTTATCGTGCGCGCCGTTGAAGATGATTGATCGAGCAAGATCGAAACCGCAACATCGCGTTGACGACGCAGCCGTTTGGTGTAGATATTCTCCGACTGGCGTCCATCAGCTTTTCGATCTATAACAAGTTCGACCAGAGCATCTAGGTCATAGTCCTCGCCATCGATCTCACGATTTACCTTTGTCAGGTTCTCCGGCTTCATCAACTGGAACTGATGCCGGATGGATGATATCACCCCGCGATGCCGCGAACGGGCAAGTTCGACGAAGGTGCGGTCACCGTGCTTGACACGCTTTTCGACAACTCTGCTCCAGCCAACGCGATAATCGTTCAGCTCACGGTCCCATTCATCATAAGCAAACGCTTCTTCGCCGGGTTCGAGGGGCATTTCGGGCATCTCATTATGCGTCCACGATTCGGAACCTCGGAGATCTTCCGGTTCGCCGTCTTCTTCATCTGCGTTCCAGGAATTGAAAAGGTCGCGGAGGTCCTGCATCGTCTGCGGCCGTTCTTCGCGCTTTACTTTGTCTTCCGTGACGGCTTCGTCGGCGTGCTTGTCGTCATAGGCAAATTCGCTTTTGTCGTCCGCCGATTCCGGCTTAGCCTCCTGACTCTGTTCCGGCGTGATGTTCTGGAACAGGTTATAAACGCGGCTCGTTGCAAATAGAGAATCGGCAACCGTCGGTAAATTATCTCTGCTTGATTCGGCCTGAAGATATTTTTCGATCACTGTTTCGATCTCTGAAACTATCTGGCCATAAAATTGACGTGCGTCATCGGTCGCGCCACCGCAAAGTGTTATCTGGAACAGCAGTTCGAACGGGACCTGATGATACGGAACATCGAAAATGAACGGCCGGTTTTTGCGCAGGAATTGCTGCATCAGGTCGAGATCTTTTCGAAGCCCTCGATAGGTCCGCCGCAGGAGCGAATCGATCCGCACATTCTCCATCGTGGAAAAGATCTTTTTCGCCAGGCGCGGTTCCGCGAAAATGTTGAGGACGGCTCGATAGTCGGAATCCTTCGGCAGAGCTTTGCGTCGTTTCTTGATCTCTTCGCGGATCTCCTCGTCCGAAAGTGCCCGTTCGCCTTTCTGAACATCTTCTATGTAGCCGGCAAGTGAAAACGCATCTATCTCTTCGGCGGTCGCGGAATAGAGATCGGCCAGATCTGCAAAGGCAGCTTTTAGCTCGACCGTATCTTTTACAAAAGTGCCGAACTCGATCTGGCCGGCACCGTAGGCGGCGAGGACTTTGTACAGCCGAAAGTCCATTTCTTCGGTGTCGAATTCGGCGATGTTGTTCGGAAGATAAATGGTCTTCCCATCGCCAAGCCGCGACTCCTGCGGCATTGCGGTCTGCGGTGCGATCTCGATCTCGCGTCCCGTGAGTGCCTCGATATATAGCTGAAGAACATGTTGGACAGATTCCAGATGCAAGCCGGTCCTGGTCTTGCGAAGAACGTCGCCTGAGTGTCGCGTTTCCAGCGCAAAATACGAACGCCGCGATCTTGGAGTGCCGTCTTTTAGATCATCTAGACCAGCAGACACCCATTCTTCAAACTGATCGATTGAAACTGTTCGCAAAGCCGAGGCCGAAGACCTGAATGCCGCGAGCGCACTTTCGCCATCCGTTTCGGCGATACCGCTTATCAAAAAGAGGACGCGGGATAGGGCTTCGGTTCGTACGCTTCCTTCCAGGGCTCCATTCAGTTTCACGCTTCCGATCTGGTCAAATGTACGCGGGGTCGCTTTCAAGAATGCGATCAGCGCGGCATTTCCATGGCCCGCAAAAAGATCAACGACCGCGCACCAGGTATCGAAAACACCGGGCTCGGTTCGCAGCACTTTGCTTCCGGCCGTCAGAAAATGAAGTGCGACACTACCGCCGTGGTCGAGCATTCCGGCCGCGCGTTCTGAGAGAAGTAACACGTCGGAAGAGTTCAATCTCTGGATAATTTTTGGCAGGCCCGCCCACAGATCGGCCGCCATACCGCCGGTCCTGATCGTAAATGTACGCGCCAGGCCAAGCAGGCTGCGAGCGATAATATCTTCGTTCGATTCAGCCGACAGCGCCTTACTGTCATCGATCGCTCGAGCGACGGAGGGCGATGCACGAAGAAAATCCAAGCTGTGTTTCGCCGATCGGTTAGCTATCTCAACTGCAAGCGCGAGCATCTCTGTCACAAGCTCATCATTGCCTATCTCTTCGGCGATCTGCGGGACCAGCCGAAAAGTTTCCAACGCGACCGAACTTGAAAGCACCAACTGGCGAATACAGATCTGAAAAAAGCTCTGACGTGCCGGTTGCGGAATGCTCTTTAATTCCCGAACACCCGCTACAAAGAATTGCGTGCCCAATTCAGCGTTCGCCATTGCTATCCGGCGCCCAAGATCGCCCCACAACCGAAGATCATCGGCCGTGAGTATCTTTGCCGCACGTGGGACAGCTTCCGCAAAATCACGGCTGACCCTAAGGCTCACGCCGGCGAGAGCGGCGCTGACCTCGACAACAGCGCGCCTTTTCTCAGGCGTCAGTTGCTTGAACCGGACGGCGAGCTCGGCGATCGATGTCCTATTTGGCGTGTTCTCTTTCATTCAATAGATAGTTCAAGTCTAGTTTTCCTAATGTCTTATGTAAAAGCGAAAGAGATCCGCTGCTTGAAAAAGCTCGCTCCAACGAACGACAATCGTTGATATGAAGAAATTGCTGTTCAAACGTTTTCTCTTTATTGCGCTCGTTTTGTGTTCACTTACGTTGGTGGCACTGGCCGACGACGTTGACCGCGTTGTCGAAGGCTGGATGCAGGATCGCAATATACCAGGTGCTGCCATTGCCGTTGTCCGATCCGGAAAGGTCGTAAAAATAAAGGGCTATGGGCTGGCGAGCCTCGAATTTCAGGTACCGGTTTCGACAGGGTCGGTCTTTGAGATCGGGTCGGTTTCAAAACAAATGACGGCGGCCGGGATCTTATTGCTCGTTCAGGACGAAAAGCTCGGACTTGATGACCTTATCTCAAAACATTTGCCGAACACACCGCCATCGTGGGAAAAAGTAACGGTCAGGCATCTTCTGACGCACAGTTCCGGGATCAGAAACTATACCGGTTTGACCGGATTTGAGCTTTCGCGCCGCTTGAATGCTGAGCAATTCATCAAGCAGTTATCCGAACATCCGCTGGGTTTCGCGCCCGGCACATCGACTTCGTATAGCAACAGCGGATTCAATCTGCTTGCACATATCATTGAAGCAAAGAGCGGCAAAAAGCACCTTGAGTTCTTACGCGAGCGCATCTTTGTTCCAACCGGAATGACATCGTCGGGTGACCGCGATCCGCGTTTCATTATTAGAGGCCGCGTCACGGGATACGAATGGGTCGGCGGTGCTCACACCGGACGTGATGGAACACTTACCGATCTCACCGGAGCCGGATCGATCGTTTCGACGATCGAAGACATGGTGAAATGGGAAAGCGTTCTGCGCAGCGATCGCGTTCTTTCACAAGCTTCGAAAGATGAAATGTGGCGATCTTTCGTTTTGGCGGACGGCACACCTTCGCTCTATGGATTCGGCTGGCGCATTTCAGATGTGCGCGGACACAAGCTGATCGGACACACTGGACAGACCGCCGGATTCAGTGCGGCTATCTTTCGTTATGTCGAAAATGATCTGACGGTGATCGCGCTTACGAACCTCGGCGATCTTGGAATGGGAAGTTTGCTCGCATCATCGGTCGCAAAAAAATATATTTCTTCACTTTCTTTAAAAAATATTTCTGCGGAAAAAGACATCGATCCGGACGATGCGCGCAGGGTTTCAGAGGCCTATCAAAAATTTATTTCGGATGACCTTTCCGATGAGGTGTTCGCGGCCACGTTGATCGAGACGCAGAAGAGCCTGAGAGCAAAGGCCCTCCGTGGACGTATAGTATCATACGGTGCTACTACTCGGTTGGATCTCCTTTCGCGCGTAAATGTTGGTAATAGAACTACTTACAAATTACGAACGCACACGCCGAGGAGTACTGTTTTATGGCGTGCGGAAACTGACGAGGCCGGCCGGTTCGTTTCGTTCATTGTCGAAGAAGAGGAGTAGTTTGGGTCGATCAATGTGATACTGCTGAATGATATCATTTCAGCAGCTACGCGCAATAGATGAAACGAATTCGCTTGTAAGGTAAGCGCTTCCTTTTTCATACAAATAGAGGTGAATACTTAAAGAAAAACTTTACACAAATTAAGTTTTTTGTGATACGTTATTTATCGGTTAGACACACTCTATCCAAAAACTAAACTTTGAGAAAACAAAAAACTATGGCAGCAAAAAAACCAGCAGCAAAAAAACCTGCGGCAAAGAAAGCGGCACCTGCGAAGAAAGCAGCGGCCAAGGCAAAGAAGGCGGCTCCGGCCAAGAAAGCAGCTCCGGCTAAGAAAGCGGCGTCTGCAAAGAAGGCAGCACCTGCGAAAAAGGCTCCGGCCAAAAAAGCAGCGGCTCCGGCTAAGAAGGCAGCTCCGGCTAAGAAAGCGGCGTCTGCAAAGAAGGCAGCACCTGCGAAAAAGGCTCCGGCCAAAAAAGCAGCGGCTCCGGCTAAGAAGGCAGCTCCGGCTAAAAAGGCTCCGGCTAAAAAGGCTCCGGCCAAGAAAGCAGCTCCTAAAAAGAAATAGCCGCACACAATAAGCACACACGCTAAAGGCCCGACGTTAATTCGCCGGGCCTTTACATTATTCGTCGTAGTGCTTTCCGATCAGTATCGCAAAACAATATCGCTTTCTTCTAGTTCGACCTGAACCGAACCGCCTGCCGCAAGTTTTCCGAACAGCAGCTCGCGGGCAAGCGGCTGTTTGATCTTGTCATGTATCAGCCGAGCCATCGGCCGCGCACCATATCGAGAGTCGAATCCGTTCGTCGAAAGCCATTCACGGGCTTCGACGGAAAGGACAACGTTCACCCGCTTTTCGGCAAGCTGGCCATTTAACTCTTTTACGAATTTGTCCACGATCAGCCCGATAACATCCAGCCCCAGCGCCTTGAACGGTACCCACGCATCCAGCCTGTTGCGAAACTCCGGCGTAAACGTCCGCTCGATCGCTCCTTTCGCGTTGCCCTTGGATTCAGCGGCGTTTCGGAATCCGACACCACCAGAGGAAAGTTCGCGGGCTCCGGCATTGGTCGTCATTATCAGAATGATGTTGCGAAAATCTGCTTTCTTGCCGTTGTTGTCGGTCAGCGTCGCGCTGTCCATCACCTGCAGCAGTAGATTGAACAGATTCGGATGTGCCTTTTCTATCTCATCGAGCACAAGCACCGCGTGCGGCGTTCGCATTACGGCATCGGTCAACAATCCGCCTTGGTCAAATCCAACATAACCGGGCGGCGCTCCTATCAATCTTGAAACGGTGTGTGCCTCGGCGTATTCGCTCATATCAAAGCGAATGAATTCGACACCGAGTATTTCCGCGAGCTGCTTTGAAACTTCTGTCTTACCGACACCGGTCGGCCCCGAAAAAAGAAATGATCCGATCGGTTTTGTCTGATGGCCCAAACCGGCACGCGATATCTGGATCGCATCCACCACGCGATCGATCGCATCGTCCTGGCCAAAGATATACCGCTTCATGTCGTCGGCAAGCGAACGAAGCCGTTCCTTCTCGTCCGTGACGACCGAACGCGGCGGCACCTTTGCCATGCGGGCGATGGTGTTTTCGATCATCTGGACGGAGACACGCTTAGGGCGTTTAGCTTCGGGCAGAAGTTTCAGCGAAGCTCCGACCTCGTCGATCACATCGATCGCCTTGTCGGGAAGAAATCGGTCATTGATATATTTCCCGGCAAGCTCGGATGCTGTGCGAAGTGCTTCGTTCGTATATTTGACGCCGTGGTGAGCCTCGTAGAATTTCTTTAGTCCCTTAAGGATCTGAAAAGTTTCATCGATCGTCGGCTCTTCGATATCTATCCGCTGAAAACGGCGGGCAAGCGCACGGTCGCGGTCAAAGGCTGCCTTGTATTCGGCATGGGTCGTCGAGCCAATGCAGCGAAGCTCGCCGGCCGCAAGAGCAGGCTTTAATATATTGGAGGCGTCCATCGCCCCGCCCGAAACGGAACCCGCACCGACGATCGTATGTATCTCGTCGATAAAGAGGATCGCGTTCTCTTCTTTCTTCAAGTCGGTAATGATCGCCTTGAAACGTTGTTCGAAATCGCCGCGATATCGCGTTCCAGCAAGCACCGCGCCCATGTCGAGTGCGAAGACCTTTGCGTCAGCAAGTATCTCGGGAACTTCGCCGCCGCTGATCTTTAGCGCCAGGCCTTCGGCCAAAGCGGTCTTGCCGACTCCGGGTTCGCCTACATAAAGCGGATTATTCTTTTTGCGGCGGCAGAGTACCTGTATCGTTCGCTCGATCTCGGCTTCGCGGCCGACCAGCGGATCGATCAGTCCTTCCTTCGCCCGAGCGACCAATTCGACCGTAAAACTTTCAAGCGGCTTTGCGGGCGGCCTTGATTGTCCGGGCCCGCCAAACTCGTCTTCTTCATCGAGCTCGCCAAGCCATGGGTCGCTATTATCGTCGACCTTGGAAATGCCGTGGGCGATAAAATTGAGAATATCTAGTCGCGAAACGCCCTGCTGAAGAAGCAGATATACCGCATAGCTTTGTTCGGCCTGATAAAAAGCGGCGAGAATGTTGCCGCCGTCAACAGCCGGCTGTCCGCTGCCTTCGGCCTGAAGCACGGCATAGTTCACTGTTGATTGGAACGTGGCGGTCAATTCCGGCAGTATCTTTACATCTTCCGGAAGCTGTTCGAGCACGGATTGAAAATACTCTTCGAGTGCGTTCGCGAGCTCATCGATCCTAGCCCCGCAATGAAATAAAATGTCTCTTGCCGCGCTGTCCTGAAGTAGCGCATATAACAGATGTTCGAGCGTTACATATTCGTGACGATGCCGTACCGCCTGATCGACGGCAAAGCTCAATGTTTCTTCTAATTCCCGGGTCAACATTCTTTCGGTATATTAACAGGTTTACAGGTGGGAAATGCAATAGCGAGAAAGTGGTCACAATTCCGGCACAAATCGGCGATCCGGTCGTCCGCGTGATACGTCTCCCCTTCGTTCAGGCGTCGTTCTTCGAAAAAATGACAAGCCGAGCGTCAATATAGTAATCAGCGAACCCAAATGCCTGCGCAATGAACTCGACCGACTTTGGATGGTAAAAGAATACGTGCGTCAGGTCATCCTTGTAATACCACTTACTGAAATCCACTTCATCGCTCAGCAAATGCGTATAACAATAAAGTCGGCCGCCCGGTTTAAGCAACGCGAACAGTCGCTTGAAATCCTGAGCGGGATCGTGAAAATGTTCGATCACTTCACAGCAGACGATGTAATCATATTGATTCGAAAGTACTGAATTGTCGTTATGAAAAAAAGGATCGTAGATCGCGATCTGAAAACCTTTCTCTTCGAGCAAATGCTTAATTACGGGCCCGGTTCCGCATCCGAAATCCAGGCCGCGGTGTTTGGGCGAATGGGACCCGAGTATCGCATCGACCAGCGGCGCGACAAAGGATCGATAACCCGGATCTGTCACGTCGTTATTATGTGTTTCATAACGAGCTTTTTCGGCCGCAGGATCAGGAAAAGAATCGGGTGATAGAAAAGTTCCGTAGCATTTCGCGCACCGGAAATAATCTCCATTCCGCCCGCTGAAAAATGCTTCGGACCTTGAGTTGCACAAAATGCAGTTCATTTATGGATTAGCGGAAGCTTCCAAAGAGACTATCGCTTCGCCGGGCTTCCAATCTGAGGTCGCGACCGACGATAACTCTAATTCCGGATGCTCTTTTTCGATGTGTTCGATATGCCACGCGCTTCTAAAAAGCAGCACAGGATTATCGTCACGATCCTTAAAGATCGCAGTTTCGTACAGGTCTTTGATCCCGAGCAAAACATCCCAACCGGCGTTGACCCACTTTGCGGCCACATACGGGAGACGCTCCAGGCTTGTTTCAACTCCGTATTCCGAACGCAGGCGATATTGAGCTACCTCGAACTGTAGCTCGCCGACCGCCGCAAGAACCGGTTCCTGCGAACCGCCGCCTTGATATGGATGAAGGACCTGAACCGCCTTTTCTTTTTCCAACTGCTCGATGCCTTTTTTGAATTTCTTGGAAACCGCCGAATTCGTATTGCGCAGCCTTGCAAAAAGTTCAGGCGAAAAAGTCGGGATCGGCGGAAACGCAAGCTTTCTGCCTGTGTATATCGTATCGCCGATAGTAAATGCACCGGGATTATTTAGCCCGACAACGTCGCCGGGAAATGCCTCTTCCACCGATTCACGGTCGCGTGCGAACATTTTTTGCGGACGCGTTAGCCGCACGTTTTTCCCGGTGCGGGCATTCGTCACGGTCATATCCTTTTCGAATTCGCCCGAGCAAACTCTGACGAACGCCAGACAATCTCGATGTCGCGGGTCCATATTCGCCTGAAGCTTGAACACGAACCCGGTGAACTCAGGGTAGTCGGCCGGTATCGGGCCGATGCTGCTGATGTGTTCGTCAGGAAGAGCAGACATTCCCAGGAACGCCTCAAGAAATGGCTCGACGCCAAAATTCGTCATCGCACTTCCGAAGAACACCGGCGATTTCTTTCCGGTCAGGATAAGTTCGTGATCAAGCGACGAGCCGGCTCCATCGAGTATCTCAAGATCTTCATTTAGCTGCTTAAGTGCCGCTTGGCCGATCGCCTGCTCGATCCGCGGATCGCCAAGCGGAACGATCGACTCTATCGCTTGACGCTGTCCACGCGGGTTTCGCTCATAAAGATGAACATTGCCCGTTTGCCGATTGTAGATCCCGCGAAATGTTTCGCCATCGCCGATCGGCCAATTCACCGCGTAAACCTTCAGCCCGAGTTCCATCTCGATCTCGTCCATCAATTCAAGCGGGCTGCGCGACGGACGGTCTAGCTTATTTATAAACGTGAAGATCGGAATATCGCGCATCCGGCAGACCTCGAACAGCTTGCGAGTTTGCGTCTCTAATCCCTTTGCCGCATCGACCAGCATGATCGCATTGTCGGCGGCGGTCAGCGTTCGATATGTGTCTTCACTAAAGTCGTGGTGGCCCGGCGTATCGAGAAGATTGAGGTTAAAACCCTGGTACTCAAACTGTAGAACTGTTGATGTTATCGAGATGCCGCGTTGGCGCTCGAGCTCCATCCAATCCGACGTCGCGGCCCGCTCTGCACGACGATTCTTGACCGCGCCGGCGGTCTGGATCGCACCGCCATACAAGAGCAGTTTTTCGGTCAGCGTCGTCTTTCCGGCGTCCGGATGCGAGATGATCGCAAACGTGCGTCGCTTTCCGATCTCTGCTTTTAATTCAACTGGAGATAAAACCATAAGCTAACGGTTCCGTCCCGACGCCTCATTGTGTGGATTGCGGGCGATAACCTAATCCTTTATCATACGAAAGTTTTCCGATTGAATTAAATGCGGATCGACAGACGGCGTTTTGGATGCTGTTCACCGTTCGCGGGGTCTTATTATGAAACTCAATAGAATGTTGGTCAGTGCTTTTGCCGTCGGTGTCCTTTTCTTCTCGGGCGCGCCCGGATCATCGGCACAGAACGCGTATGTTCCGCCGGCGGGTTCATGGGAACGCCGCACAGCCGACGCAGCCGGGATGGACCAGCAAAAGCTCCAAGCGGCGATAGATTTCGCAAAAGCGAATGAAGCCAAAGCACCGCGCAGCCAGGAACTCGGGCAGGCGCAGACATTTGGCCGCGAGCCGTTTGGCGAAGGCATCGGCCTATTTAAGGACCGCGGAGCACAGACGGGAATTATCATTCGAAACGGTCTTATAGTCGCAGAATGGGGCGAACCGAACCGCGTCGATATGACGCACAGCGTTACAAAAAGCTTTATCACGGCGACCGTCGGGCTCGCGTTTGATCAAAAACTGATCCGTTCGCTTCGGGACAAGGCCGGCGATTACTCGACTATCACCGCCCCGTATTTTCCCGGCCAGCGGTTCGATGTCGCCGAACAATTCGGAAAGCCGCAATACATAGATCTTTTTGCCGGTGAGCACAACAGCAAGATCACCTGGGAACACCTGCTTCGGCAGACGAGCGATTGGGAAGGCACGCTGTGGGGCAAACCCGAATGGGCGGACCGGCCCGACCGCGATGCGACGACATGGCTTACGCGAAAGCGAAACGAACCCGGGACCGTATATGAATATAATGATGTACGTGTGAACGTTCTGGCTCTTGCGGCTCTGAACGTTTGGCGGCGGCCATTGCCGGGGGTCTTGCGCGAACGCCTTATGGACGAGATCGGCGCATCGAACACCTGGCGTTGGTATGGCTACGAGAATTCCTACGTCGTTCTGGACGGCCGGATAGTTCAATCAGTAAGCGGCGGCGGACATTGGGGCGGCGGAATGTTCATAAGTGCTTTTGACATGGCCCGGTTCGGGCTGCTGACCTCGCGGAACGGGCAATGGGGAGACAAACAGATCCTCTCGCGTGAATTTCTAAAACAAGCCCGAACACCTACCTCAGCACAGCCGACCTATGGGTTTATGAATTTTTTCCTGAATACGAAC
>CAZXTS010000084.1:0-11628 GCA_964643745.1 uncultured Chloracidobacterium sp. | reverse complement strand
TCGTATTCGTCGCCGTACCAATCAGCGTGTTTGAAGGCGTTTAGATTCTTTTCGATCTCCTTTGGATCGGTCAGCGGAGCTCCGTCGGGATCAACCAGAATGTTCTGATAATCCGACCGCCAACGCCGGCCTTTATCAAAGGCACGCAGTTTTTCGCGGATCGTCTTTGTGGCAATTTTCTGAGCTTCAACGTTGATCGTTGAATAGACCTTCAAACCACCCTGTGCGACGCGAGTCGTATATTTATCTTCAAGATATTTTCTGATCTCTTCGACCGGAAAATCCCACGCCGTCGATTTCGGCAGAGCCTGATAGTAAGCAGTGTCGGCAAGCTTTATTTCGGTCGCCTTTGCCCGCTCGGCCTCGGTTGCAGTGATATAGCCATACTTAGCCATTTGATCAAGCACGATATTCCGGCGCATCAGTGCCTTTTCACGATTACGGGTCGGCGAATATTCGGGTGATTTTGGGATCGCTGCCAGAAGCGCGGCTTCCTCGAGGTTCAGATCTTTCAGAGATTTTCCAAAATATGTTCTTGCTCCGGCTTCGAACCCATAGGCTCCTGCACCGAGAAAAACATAGTTCATATACATTTCGAGGATCTGCCGTTTCGTGTAGAAACGTTCGATCTGAAGGGCGACCATCCATTCATTTACCTTTCTTGTATATGTCTGGTCTTTGTATAGAAAAAGGTTCTTCGCAAGCTGTTGGGTCAGTGTAGATCCGCCCTCGACGCGGTCACCTGTGAAGGTCTTGTAGATTGCCCCGAGCGTGCGGTAAACATCGATGCCGATATGATCGTAATATCTGAAATCTTCGATGGCGATCAGCGCATTTTCAACGTTCTTTGGTATGTCCTGTTCCTTTATCGGGATGCGTTTTTCGATGGCGAACTCGGCAAGCACTGTTTCGCCGTCGTCCGCATAAATGGTCGTTACCTGCGGCGGCCGATAGCTTGCGAGTGCAGAGACCTCAACGGAATACCGCGAATTGTTTAGGTAATAAGAGGCAAGCAAGCCGGTCAGTGCACCGGCCGAACCTGCAAGGAGCAATGCCATCAGGCCCCAAATGAGCCGGGCTGCCCAACGCGAACCTTTCTGAACCGAGCGTACTTCACGTTCAACGATCTTTTTTTCTCTGGCCATATCGTTACTACTGAAAAAAAAAACAACCAAAAAGCGATCGCGGCAATTCTAATTCACGAAACGCCGCATCTTGATACTAACAACAAATCCGATCGCGATAAACGTCGAAAGGATCGCCGAAAGTCCCGCGCTCATCAAGGGGAGCGGAACACCGATAACCGGCAGGAATCCCAGCGTCATTCCGATATTCATAAATATCTGGAATGCCAGCGCCGTCGCAATACACATTATAACAAGCATTCCGGCGCGCTCGTTAGCTTCACGTGCGCCTGCCATCAATCTTGAAAGCAGAAGTGCATATGCCAGAAGCAGCGAGATGCAGCCGATAAAGCCCGTATTCTCTGCGGCTACCGCAAAAATAAAATCGGTTTGGGGTTCCGGTAAGAACTTCAAGACACTTTGTGATGTTTCACCGTCTGAAATGCCGGCGAGCCCGCCCTTTCCGATCGTTATCATTGATTGGATCGTATGATATCCAAAGCCACGCGGATCGACGCTTTCCGGATCAATGATCGCCATAATTCGCTGCTGCTGATATAGCTTGATAACGCCGGTCTGCACGCCGACCATATACGCCGCAGGAATAAAGATCGCGGCGCCGACAAGCGTTAGAACGACATATCGGATCTTGACCGCTGAAAGAAAGAAGACTGCTGCAAGGATCGGAAAATATGTGATCGCTTGTCCCGCGTCCGGTTCAAGCATTATCAGGGCCACAGGACCGGCAAGTATTGCACATCCGACCAGTATTTCTTTGAACCGCAGCGTTCCCGCTTTCCGTGCACCGAAATACTTTGCAAGCATCAGTACGGTCGGCACCTTGGCGAATTCCGACGGCTGAAACTGGCCGATCACCGGAAGCCGAAGCCATGCCTGCTGTCCATTAACCTCGACGCCAAGCGGTGTGAGCACGAGAAACAGCAGCAGCATCGCGAATCCGTAGAAGAATGGAGCCGCGTCAATGATCCGACGATAATCAGTAAGTGCTACGACGACGAAAGCAAATAAGGCGATCCCAATGCCCATTATCTGCTTCGACCAAATGCCCTCGGTCGGGACCGCGTTATAGATCTGCCAAGCGCCAAACGACGAAATGGCCACCGCAAGGAATGCGGTCAGCCAGTCAAAATCTCGTAGATCGCGTCTGTCGATCAATGCAACCATTTATCTGTACTTACCTCCGAGCGACCTCATCGACCGCAGCCGGTTGCGGAGCACGCTTGGCAGAATAGGCTTCGTAAACGCCTTTGACCGCAGGACCTGCGTGAGTACCGCCGAATCCTACGTTTTCGATCAAACCTATCACGGCTATCTCCGGGGCAAATGCCGGTGCAAAGGTCACGATCCACGCATGATCCTTTCTTCCGGCCTTCGGGTCACCGTCCTGGGCAGTGCCCGTCTTGGCCGCGACTTCGAGGCCCGGAATGTTTACGACTCTTGCCGTTCCTCCCGTCACCGCATCAGCCATCCCTTGGGCGATCATTTTTTGCTGCTCGACCGTCATTTCGATTATTTTCGGTTCGGGACGCTGAAAACCAAATCCTGGCCTGGCTTCGAATTGATCGGTCGCGCTGATCGGTTTGAACTCTTTCAGAAAATGCGGCACATACATTTTGCCAAAATTCCCGACGGCAGCGATCGTGCGGACGAGCGAGATAGGCGTAACAACGACCGTATCCTGGCCGATCGAGGCGTAAACCGTTCGGATATCGGGCCATCTGCCTTCGCGACGTTCGACGATCGGCCGCCAGCTTTTCGGGGTTTGTCCAAGCTTCTCATTCGGAATATCGATCCCCGTCAGGCGGTCGTATTCGAACGTCTCGATCATCGAGATCAGATTGTCGATATTCATCTTTAACCCGAGCCGATAATAATAGCCGTTGCACGAGCGTGAGATCGCCGGGATCAATGTGGGTGAGCCGTGGCTGCCCATACATTTTGTGAATTTACTGCCGATCTGTATACCGCCGCCGCACGCCAACGCAGAATCAGTGACCCGGATAACGCCGCTTTGAAATCCTCCGACGGACATTGGTATCTTCCAGGTTGAGCCTGGCGGATATCTGCCCTGGGTCGCCCGGTTATAAAGCGGGCGGCCTTCGTCCTGCCAGTAAGCCGCGATCTTCGCACGGCCCTCTTTCGTTTTGCTGCCCTGTACGAAAATGTTCGGGTCGAATGACGGTGCCGACGCGAGGGCGAGAAGTTCGCCGTTCCTAGGGTCCAATGCCACAATCGTCCCGCGTTTTGAGGCCGAATTTTGGAGTTGAGTTTCAGCCGCGATCTGAATGTCAAGATCGATGGTCGAGATCATATCTTGGCCGGCTTGAGGTTCGACGCGCTCGATCTCCGACTGTAGCCTGCCTCTGCTGTCAACGATCACTTTTCGAAAACCGGGGCGTCCGCGAAGAAATTCATCGTAAGACTGCTCAAGCCCGCCTTTCCCGATAATATCCCCGGGGCGAAAACCTTTCGTTTTATATTCGTCACGCTCAAGCTGCTGCGGGCTGATCTCGCCTACATAACCAAGCACGTGGGCAATCATCTCTCCGTGCGGATAGAATCGCTGCGGCCTGATCTCGACCCGAAGCTCGGGGTATTCCAAAGCATGCGATTCGACCCACGCAATGTCCTGCATCGTAACGCTCTCTTTCAGGACAAGCGTTTCAAAATCGTTTTGTTTCTTGATCGCGTTGAGCCGTTCGACCACATATTGCCGATCGATCGAAAGCCCCGCCGCATAATCGTCGATACGGTCGGTGACGTCGATCGATTTGATAGGTTCATTGGAAAGAACGACGTTGAACGTTGGCCGGGAGTCAACAAGGATCTTTCCATTCCGGTCGAAAATCGCTCCACGCGGTGCAGGTATCGGTATAAACCGAATCCGCTGATTCTCCGCCCGTTCACTGTAATAGTCGCCGCGAACGACCTGAAGGTAATAAAGCCGGACGCCGAGCAAGGCGAGCAAGATAAACGCCACTACCTGGATCGTGCCGATCCGTAAGAATAAGTTCTGGGCTGTTTCGTTTATCTTCATAGCCTTCGACCAATCAATTACTTACCAAGCCGTATCGGGTTTCGGCGCCGGGAACTTCGTCGCTTTGGAAAGGTCTCGCTTTTCCGTCCGCGTGTCCGTTCTGAAAATACATAGTCCAGAAAAATATAAATTATGGTACCTGCTATTGTGGTCCCGATCAGCGTATAGGCGATCGTCACAACCACCTGAACTGAAGGTTCCTGTCCGAACAATCTATGGACCCCGTAATAAACAAGATCATCAAGTAAACACGCACCTGCTATGACGGGAATGCGGAGCAACAAGTTGTCCATATACACGCGTCGGGCAAGCTCCGATACAAGGAATGCGATCAGCGTCTTGGTAAAGCCGTTCGCTCCCAAAAGCCCGCCGCTCAATGCGTCAATCGCAAGTCCGGCTATGGTTCCAAAGATGATGGCTTTTATTGCATCACGCTGAAGCGCGGCATAGACCACAATTATCAGCGGGAGGTCTATATAGGCGAAGGGCTCAGCTATATTTCTGAGCGACCATTGTAGGGCGACCGCAAGGATCAAGGCTATTGTGATCTTAAGATTGTTCATTTAGCCTTTGCGTCCCTTACTGCATTCGGTATCGTTTGATCGAATTCGCCTCGGGCCGGCGGCTCATAGAGCAATACCGCTACCTCCTGCATCGAATCGATCCTCGCGGCGGGCCGGATATAGATAACGTGCGGTGTCGTTGCCGAACCTGAAACGACCTCAACAATTTCACCGATCTTCAGGCCCGCAGGGAAAATGCCGTCCTGCCCGGATGTATAAACGACATGGCCGGGCTGCACTTCGACCGAGCCTGGCACGTACCGCATCTCGATCGTAGTACGTTTGCCGGTGCCGCCGACCACACCTAGGGCATTCGATCCGCCGATCGCGCCGACGATCCCGCCTACACCGGATTTGTCATGCGTTAGAAGATCCACCTGAGCCGTAAGCGGACCTACCGCGGTAACACGGCCGACCAACCCGCCGTCCGTGACGATGGGCATATTAAGCTTTACCCCGTCCATCGAACCCCGGTTGATAATTGAAGATTCAAACCAGACCGAAGGATCACGTCCGATGATGCGGGCCGGCAAGACCTTGTATTTACCTTCTTCACGTAGATTGAGCAATCCGCGCAGGCGTTCGTTCTCGGAGGATAGCTCCTGGCTGCCCTTCAATTCGACCTGAAGTTCCTGGATACGCTGTTTTAGCTCTTGATTCTCGTCTTGTGCGGTTCTAAGGTTCGCGATCGAGCTAAAATAGCCGCCGACCGAGGAGCTGAGAGTGGTGACCGGCGATTGGACGAAATCGGCGGCCGTTTGTGCCCATACGCGTATCACACGTTGGCCGGAATTTATCTCGCGTGCATCGAACGCCATCAAAACAAAGTTTACAAGGCAAAGAATGACCACCAGCCATGGCGTCAATCTCCAAACTTCTTCTTGACTTCGCTCAACCATTCCAGCAAATGTTGAATGAAGAATTCAGAATGATGAATTCAGTTCGCCTGTTCATCATTCCGCATTCACCATTGAACGATCTAGCTTCCCGTTATCAATGAATTATCCCATTTTACGCGCTTGAGGAGTTCGATGTCGGAAAGCATCTTGCCCGTCCCGAGCACGACCGATGAAAGCGGGTCGTCCGCGATCACGACCGGCAGGCCTGTTTCGATCGTCAAACGCTTATCGAGATTCTTCAGCAATGCACCGCCGCCGGTGAGTACGATCCCGCGTTCGACGATATCCGCCGACAATTCGGGAGGAGTGCGTTCCAAAGCGACGCGAACGGCATTTATGATCGTGGAGATCGCGTCGGAAAGTGCTTCTCGCACCTCTTCGTCGGTCATCGTGATCGTCTTCGGAATGCCTTCAATCAGATTACGGCCGCGAACATCCATCGAAAGCGGTTCATCAAGAGGAAATGCGCTTCCGAGAGCGATCTTAATGGCTTCGGCGGTCCGTTCGCCGACCAGCAGATTATACTTTCGCTTGATATATTGCGTGATGGCTTCATCCATTTCGTTTCCGGCCACGCGGACCGCACGCGAATAAACGATACCGGAAAGCGATATGACCGCAATGTCCGTGGTTCCGCCGCCGATATCGACGACCATATTTCCGTGCGGCTCGGTTATCGGCAGCCCGGCACCGATCGCCGCTGCCATTGCTTCTTCAACGAGATAAACCTCGGAAGCCTTTGCCCGATATGCCGAATCTTCGACGGCGCGGCGTTCGACCTGCGTTATCTCCGATGGAATTCCGATCACGACACGAGGTCTGACCCACGTCTTGCCGTTGTGAGCTTTACGGATGAAATGCTGGAGCATTTTTTCCGTGACCTCAAAATTCGCGATAACGCCGTCTTTCATCGGACGGATCGCAACGATGTTGCCGGGCGTGCGGCCGAGCATCTCTTTTGCGTCGCGGCCGACAGCTTCGACCTGGTTTGTGACCTTGTTGATCGCAACTATCGAGGGTTCGCTGACAACGATGCCGCGACCTTTCGCATAAACGAGCGTATTTGCAGTGCCAAGATCGATCGCAAGATCGCTGGAAAACAAACTAAATAATGATTTTAATGCCATTGTGTATCACGTTTGCCGGAATGCTTCCGCCAAATCTCTAAATTTAATGAATGTACCGGCGCCGCCCCAAAAACACCGAAAAGGTAAGATTCAAGATGTGACCGAAACCCCAGAATGCCTAACCAAATAGCATACACTGTTCCAAGGGTGATTTACTACTGGATAGCCCGTAATTTCTCAAATTTATTGAGATTTTTTTTAATTCGCGCAGAATTCGTTCAGATCGCCGCCGCCGCTCAATTCAAACGAACTATCCGATCCTCAAGTCGGGGGGAAATTGTCGCGTCTTTCGAGTCCTTTATCGCGAGTTCGAAGACGTCCGAATCTTTCGGGGCTTTGTCGGCACCAAGCAAGATCTTGGCATCCTTGAACATCGTATAGCCATCACCCGCACGAGACACAAGAAAATCCGAAGTGGCCAAAGTGTAGATCGAATCATCGCTCACCTTTTTCCCGTTCACGGTCGCTTCGACGACCCGCTGGCCCGGAAGTTTGCCAGCATCGAACGTAAATTTCATGCCTGAGATCTGCGGAAAACGGCCCGGCTCGTTATCTTCGGCCGAACGAGCAACGCTGTGTTCTAGGATCTCCATCAGGGTCTTGCCGCTTACTTCGACCTTAACGATCGGGTTATTGAAGGGCAGCATAGACAGCACGTCTCGTTTCGTAAGCGGGCCCGGATTGTAGGAAAGATCAGCCCGGATAGACCCGCCGTTAACGAAGCCGATGTCGGCACCGACCGCGCTGCGGTAAGCATCAGCTATAAAATTGCCGATGTTCGTCTCCTTAGTCCTTACCGATTGGGATAAAGCATCCAGCGGGACAGCCGTCGCCCCGACGCGAACCTCGAGCTGGTCTAAAAGTTCCTTATATTTTGCGATGATCGGGGCAAATTCCGGAGCGTCGGGTATTTCGTCGGTTACCGGAATGATCTGCCAGTCCATGCTCGCTAATTTGCCGGTCTTTTTGTCGATGAAAAGATCGAACTTGCCGACCTCGCGGGCATCTGCCCACATTTTGAAGATCGGAACGCCGTTCGCGGAAGATTGCAAAAGCGTATGTTCGTGGCCGCCGAGGATCAGGTCAATGCCGGGAGCACATTGGGCAAGCCGCTTATCCTGATGCATGAACAGATGTGTGATCCCAATGATCGTGTTCGCTCCGGCCTCTCGCATCTTTGGGATGATCTCCTGAGCAGCTTTGCAATAGTCGGTTACCTGAATGTGGTCTTCGATCGAAGATGTTTCCTTGGTCTCCGGCAGCAGCAGGCCAACGAATCCGACCTTTACGCCGCCGATCAGCCGAACAACATAAGGCGGCAGATCGGCAAAGATCTTATTGGTCTTGGTATCGATCACATTCGACCCGAGCCAGGTAAATTTCGATTCTTTGATACGGTCTATGAGTTCGTTGGTTCTGATGTCGAATTCGTGATTCCCGAGAACGCTTAGGTCCAGCCCGACCATGTTCCAAGCATCGATCATCTGTTTGCCGCGATAGGTACGAGTCTCAACTGAAGGCGAAAGCGTGTCGCCGCCGAGGGTCATCAGCGTATTCGGATTCTCTTTCAACGTCCTCTGCCGAATGGTCATCACCCGCGCGAGCCCGCCGCGTTTTCCGCCGTCCACCGGCGTAAACTGATATGTGTCGTTAAGGTGAAGTATCGTGACTCGGACCGTATCGGCACTTTGCCCGATCGCAACAGAGACGAGCGAAAACAATAAGAAGGCCAGTGTTGCCGGACGAAAGATTCTACTCATTTTCATTTTGGATATTCTCGATCTTCAGATGCGTGCGTGCCTCCCAGAGTTCGGGGAAGAATTTCTTTTTCAGCGTTGTCATCAGATAGCCCACGCCTTCCGAACCACCGGTACCGCGTTTCATTCCGAGCATTCGCTCGACCATCTGTATGTGATTGTACCGCCATGCGATTATCAACTCATCGTGTTCGATAAGCAGGTCCTGCATATTGTAAAGTTCGGCGTATTGCTCGGGCTTTGCAAGCAATTTCACGGTTGCTTCGACCCGATCGTCATAAGTTCCCGTAGCCATGCCATACCGTTCCACCAGCGACCAAAAGGAATCCGCGAGCGAAGGTGCCGCAAATCTCGAAGTCAGGCGGCCGAAGGCAAATTCATCCTCCTTGAAAGAAGCCAGGATCTTTTCGTCTTTTGCACCCGAAACGAACTCTAGCTCACGAAACTGCATTGATTGAAAGCCGCTCGCGGGGTTCAACTTGTCGCGAAATTCGAGAAATCCGATCGGTGCCATCGACTCCAGAATGTGGATCTGCATCACCATTATCCGCTCGATCGAAAGCACGCTGCGGAGCGAATGGTTGGCGCGAAAGAGCCGGTCCTCATTCATCCAGCCGATGCAGGCATCAAGTTCGTGCAGTATCTGTTTGAACCAAAGTTCGTAGGTCTGGTGGATTACTATGAAAAGAAGCTCGTCATGGCTTTCCGGGTCAGAAAGGGTCTCCTGAAGCTGTATTAACTCTGGAACCTTCAAATATTTATTGTATGAAAGCAGGCCGCCTTCGCCGTAAGCATTGGACATAGTCGTTAATGGAGATACGCCTAAATCATCTGTTATGGCACAATTTATGTCAATTTTAGTGAAAATACGGGACAAAAACGAAAAACCTCTTGACAGAGGCGGAAAATCCGAGTAAATTCACCTTCGTCAATCTAAAACTTATCAACTCATCAGGCTAATTCTTGCAATTTAAGGACTAAGGCTAAATTTCGCAGAGATGATCATCGCGGCGAAAACGTTTATCGGAATGTCACATCCATCACGGTAAACGCCCACGAAGTTTAAGCAATTAGATCGACAGACTTGAATTTTTAAGAAGACAACCAGCTGTGCACAAGGTTGGTCAGGAGGAGTTTCGAAGTTATGTCTAAGACAGTAGGAATGGTCAAGTGGTTTAACAACGCTAAAGGTTATGGCTTTATCGAGCAACCGGGCGAACAGGATATTTTCGTCCATTATTCGGCGATCTCAGGTGAAGGTTATAAGACCTTGATCCAGGGACAGGAAGTGGAGTTTGAAGTAACAAACGGCCCCAAAGGACCGCAAGCTGAGAACGTAATGAAGGTTGGTAACTAACGAGTTTCTGACTGGTGCACAACTCTTTCGGCACCAACATCTAATGACTTTTCCAGAAAAGCGATCCGGCTTAGTTCGGCTCGCTTTTGTTCTTCTAGCAGAACTCGTCTCCGCGGGCCCGCATCGTCCGCCGCCAGAGTTCTCTATACGACGTAAACCTCGCCATCAGCGCATTTAACTGATATCGTTGGGCAAAGTTGAGAGTTCGAATGTCGCTGACACGTTTTAGCTGTGATTCCAAACGGGCCTTTGCTTCGAGCGGCGGCCGTTTCACTGCACCGGCAAAGTATATGTCAAACTCGATCTTTAGACGCCTTATCGAATCGTCGATCCGCCCGAGTTCTTTTTCGAGATCGGCGGCCTGTTCCAGGCGCATCGCGGTCCGGTTGTACATTTTCGAGTTTGAGATTGCCATAATTTTAGGGATGGATGGGCGAGAGCCACTTGCGGCCTGTTTAAAGGAAACCAAGATAACGATCGAAATTCCACATTTTTCTTCATCACGGGATAAAATTATTTGGGCATGAACGATAGCACCACTTCAAAAGCCAAAGATCCGCGCCGGTTTCTGCCATCGGTAGATGAGCTGTTGACCTCTGAACTGGGGGCAGGCGCCGTGAGTAGATTTGGTGCAAAGATCGCCGCGGGCCTTTGCCGCAATGCGATCGCTGAATGTCGAAGCGGGCTCGAGGCCGTTGCGGAACAGCCTGAAACGTCACATATACACGATCTCACCCAAGCCAAATTGAAGCGACTGATCGATGAAAGAATATTGTCGCGACAGCAGAAAGTGATCAATGCAACGGGTGTGATCATACATACGAATCTTGGCAGAGCACCATTGTCGACAGCCGCTGCCGATGCCGTACTCGCAACTGCCGGCAGTGCTAATGTTGAGTTAAACCTGTCGAATGGAAGGCGAGGTCGGCGCGGTGGTTTTACTGAAGATCTCCTAGCTGAATTGACCGGTGCTGAAGCCGCGCTGATCGTCAATAATTGTGCGGCGGCGGCTTTTCTTGTCCTCTCGGTGTTGGCCGCGGGCCGCGAGGTTATCGTTTCACGCGGAGAACTTGTCGAGATTGGCGGCGATTTTCGCGTTCCGGATGTGCTTAGTCAGTCAGGCGCGACCCTTCGCGAAGTTGGAACTACAAATCGAACAAAGATACAGGATTACGAACGGGCTGTCGGGCCGGACACGGCAGTGCTGCTCCGCGTGCATCCGTCGAACTACAAGATCATAGGCTTCACGGCGGCGCCGACGAACCGGGAATTATCAGAACTTGCACGCTCAAAAGACCTGGTCTTTTACCATGACGCTGGTTCCGGAGCACTTGTTGATCTTTCAGAATTCGGGCTTGCGGATGAACCTGTAATTTCGAGCTCGATCGCGGATGGCGCGGACATCGTCACGTTCAGCGGGGACAAGCTGTTGGGCGGGCCGCAGGCGGGACTAATTGTTGGGCGAAAAGATCTTATAGAAAAGATCCGTAAGCATTCGCTTTATCGGGCACTCCGTGCTGGCAAGCTTATCTATGCCGCGCTCGACGCAACTCTGGACGCATACCTGCGCGGCACTCATTTTCAAGAGATCCCGGTGCTAAAGATGCTTTCCGCAACGCCTACCGAGATCAGCAAGAGGTCGGAGGACTTTGTTTCGAAATTCAACGGCTCCTTACAGGAAGGAGATCTTAGGCTGCAGATCGTGGCAGGCCATTCAGTTGTCGGCGGCGGATCGGCTCCGGG
>CAZXTS010000083.1:3377-11815 GCA_964643745.1 uncultured Chloracidobacterium sp. | reverse complement strand
TAGGCAGGTAATGCAGGCTATGTAAAGGCTTGTTTCGGCAGGCCTGCGTAGTTCCGCCGGAAGGTTGAAAACCTGTTCGGCCACCCAAGGTGTAAAGGCTCCGAGCGTGATAGCTCCGATAGTCCCGACGATCAGACTCAACAAAAACGTCGCAGTGATTGCCTGCGAGACTAGATGGTCTTTCCCTTCGGCAATGAATTCGGCTACATATTTTCCGGCGATCTTTCCGATGCCAAAAGTGAATGAATAGCTTAGAAATCCGAGGATAAGAGCATAGACGCCGTACAGTTCTGCTCCCAGTCCATTAACAAGGAGTGGGGTCGTGACGAAACCAAGAACGATCGGTGTGAACCAAGCCAGCACGCCGAAACCGGAGTTAAGCAAAAGACTGCGGCGTGTGCGTGGTTGCGGTTCAGCCATGTTTCAAAGCTCGTTTGTAACTGCGAAGTATAGTGCGTGCTGCATCACGCTCGTCAAAGTTCTTGAGGACAAACTCTCTACCCGATCTTGAAAGTCTTGATCTAAGCTGGCTGTCCGCTGCAGTTTCCAATATCCTGGCGGCGAGTTCACGTGCATCGCCCGCCGAAACTAAAATACCGTTTTCACCGTGCTTCACGGCTTCGGGGATCGCATAGACTTCTGTAGAGATCGCCGGAATTCCAAGAGCCATCGCCTCAAGCAGGGCTATCGGAAGGCCTTCGACAAAGCTTGGCAAAACAAAAAAATCCGCGATGCGAAAAAATTCGAGTATCTCGATCCTGTCTTTTCCCACGTCCGCGGACAATATGGGCCGGAATTTTTCACCGAGATCGTATTCTGCGACCCGCTCGGCATCCCAATCATCGATCTTGCTCGGCATCAGCCAAACAAATCTTAATCGGGGATCGTTTGCGATCGAACTTCGCGCTGCATCCAAAAGTACCCATCGGCCTTTTCTGTCAATGAACTGTCCAACCGTGAGAACGATCAGGTCAGCGGGGTCGAGGCCGAACCTTGCTCGGATCTCATTTCTGTCCGATCGGCCTGCGGCTTTGATCTGAACTGGATCGACACATGTGTAAGTAACCCGGATCGTCCGATGAAACCGATCCAAAAACCAGCCTTTAAATCGTTCCTTGGTATCTCGATTCGATGTGAAAATATGAAAACGAGGCAGCAATGAGATGAACTTCAGCCTTGTCTTCCAAAGCAACCGCCTAAACGAACCGCCGTCCTTTAAGGAATTATGAAGCGTTGCGAAAACATTTGCCCCGATGAATGAAAGGGCTAAGTATAGCTGCCACGACTGCCACGGCGAACATTCGATATGAACTACCGTTTGCCGATGGTCACAACGGTACAGACGTCGAAAGATCTCAGCTTCGCTCCGAAACCGGCGAAACTGCCGGCACAGCTTTTCATAGACCGTGTCAGCACTGCCGCTTTCAATGTGATGGTCAAGAAATTCGTAAGTGACGTTAAGGCCATCCAGGAACCCAAGAAATTCAGCCGACGAGCCTTCGGGGAGCAGCACTGTGATGTCCCAATTTTCACAAGCGCTTTTAATGACCGCAAGAAAATATATCTGGGCACCGCCCCAATTCAAATAGTTCCAAACAAAGACGATCTTCGGACGGCGTTTCATAAGAAATGTGCAGAGGGCTACAAACAAAAACGCCGGAAGATGTCCCACGATCCATTTCTGGAAGCGGGTTCCGGCCGATCATTTGGAAAGGCTAAGAAAGCAGGGCCTTCCTTTTACTACGAGATCACCAGCCGATCAATCCTCCTTTTCATCCGAGCGGAAATAATTATCGCGGTGGTAATAACTCTGATAGTAGTAGTAATTGTCCTTAGAATTAAGATTTACATTGTTTAGAACAACGCCGACAATCCGTGCGCCAACGTCCGACAACAGTTGCCGTGCCCGGCGAACTACCTGACGCGAACTCTTACCGGCATGAACGACCAACACGACCGCATCGACCATAGATGCGACGAGAACGCCGTCCGTGAAGGACGTAATAGGCGGTGAATCGACGACAACGTGCGTGAAATGCTTCGAAAGCGTCTTCATCAAATTCGCCATCGGCTCTGACCCGATCAGTTCGGCAGGATTGGGCGGGATCGGCCCCGAGGTCAGTAGATTAAGCTTGGTTCCGTCGTCGGTCTTGATCAGACCTAAGATCTCGGCCTCCGAAAGCTCACTTGAAAGGATCGTACTAAGGCCGTCGCCGTTCTCAATTCCAAAGACCGAGTGGAGCCGCGGCCGACGCATATCGCCGTCAATGATAAGCACTTTTGCGCCGGTCTGTGCGAGACTGATCGCTGTATTGGTCGCGGTCGTCGTTTTGCCCTCCGATGGCAGACTGGACGTTATCAATAATGATTTTGGGGCATGGCCGGCGGTTGAGAGCAAGATCGAAGTTCGGAGCTGTCTATAAGCCTCGGCAAGAGCACTCCTTGGGTCAGCATGGATCAGCAATTCGGAATTTGCGATCTCATCAAGCTCGGAGTTTTCATTTTTACCGACCAAGAGGAGACGCCGCCTTGGCATCGAATCGATCGAAGGGATCGCGGCAAGGGCCGGAAGCTGGAGCAGGCCTTCGATCTCTTCAGTCGTCTTAATCGTATCGTCGAGATACTCAAAAGCCAGAGCCAGACCCATCCCAAAAAGGGTTGACAACATAAGCACCGCGAAAACGGTCATTAGCCGCCGCGGGCCGATCGGTTTATCCGGCGGGATCGCAAAAGCTGCGACGCTTATATTGTTGTCGGAGCCTTTCGCGGCAATGTCGTTCGAGCTTTCCTGCTTGCGTAAATTATCAAGGAAACCCTTGTTCGTCTCGATATTCTGTTCAAGGAGACGGATCTGAACGGCACCAATGTTTTGTCCCTGAGCTTCGCTATATTTTTGGTTGTAAGTGACCCTTATTTTATCTTCACGTTCTTTTGTTTTTAGGTAATTTGTCCGCAGAGATTCAAGAAGAACCGACGAAGAACGATTTCTGAACTCTTCTAACTCAAGGCGATTTTTCGTTATGGCTGAGGCTAGAGATAGATCGAGGCTTTCGATCTGACGATCGATCTCTTTTATTTCCGGGGCCGTTTCCTTAAACACCTCAAGAAGCCGGTCCCTTGTCGCCCTTAATTCTGCAGTTCGCTTTCCGACATCGGTACGCAGTTCCCGTATCGAATTTTCTTGTTCGGTAATAAATCTGGCAAGTCTATCTTCAACGAGCGAGCGACTGCTTTCCGGGCTTCGGGACGCTGCATTGAATTCGGCTTCGGCTAGTTTTCTATCGTTTTCCGCCTCAAGCAGCTGCCTGTTCAAGGTAGAGAGCTGAGCCATTACAAGAGTAGATTCACCGTCCGTTTTCAAGATCCCTTTGTCTTTCTTTAGTTCGACGAGGTTTACTTCATCGGTGCGGATCTGGGTCTGCAGGTCTGCGATTCTCTGCTGCAGAAAATCGCTGGTCTTCCGGCTTGTGCCCGAACGTCTTTCCTGGTTGTAGGTCGTGAATGACTCTCCGATCCCATTTGCGACAAAGGCAGCCAGGTCTGGATTAGTGTGCCGATAGGTGACCTCAATCAGGCGGGTGTCCTTAAAGGTTGCCCGCGCGTCACGGACTGGTTCGACAAAGAGATTCTGATGGATCATCGTTACGAACGGCGCAAGGCGGATCGCATCGGCGATTTCGTCGGCACTTACGAGGCTTGAAGAAACAAGCTCCGTGTCAGGATTCCCTTCGCCCGGCTTTTTCGCATCATCGCTTGCGAGGCCGACCGCTTTCAACATTGACCGCAATGCCGAAGCGGAACCCGCGTTCATTTCGTCCTGAAAATCCTTGTTTACGTCGAGATTATGATCCTTGATCACTCTGCGAAGAAGAGTGTCGCTGCTTAGGAGCTGAAGCTGTGTATTAAAATAAGAAGGATCAGGCGCCGAGACCGGCCGCTGACGGTCAGAAGTTATCAGGTCCGGATTTGCCTGTTCGAGATCGACCTGAACCACCGACCTGGCCTGATAAATGTTTGGCTTTCGCGCGACGTAGATCGCGGCCGCGGTCGTCGCAAGAACCGCGATCCCGACCACCAGCCACAAGCGCTTTCTTATCGCACGCCAATATTCCAGAAGGCCAAAACCTTCCTGCTCGAACGCCTCGCGGTAACCGGGGTACCTTTCGGTTCCGGCAACAAGGTGCGGGTTGAACGGACGCTCTAATTCGAACGGCTCATTTACCGGCCGCGGTACGATCTCTCGACTTTCTTTCATTTGAAAACTAAATGCCCAAACTATGGTCCTACACGATAAAACACTGACCCAACGCCCTGCGTCAGAGACTTCCCGATCGCGTTAAGTATACTCTTTGTCATATCTTCACTTACAGCAATGATGTCATTCGGCTGCAAGTAAGGATCGCGGGCCTTCCTTTTTTCGATATCAGACAAGCTGATAACAAATTCATCCGGTTCGGCAGATCCCGGTTTCATCCTGATTATCCTGACGGAATCTTTTTTCGTGGCCGGCCTCAAACCCTCAGCCGATGACAGTGCCTGCAGCAGCGTAATTGGTTCTGCCATCGTTACCGGCCCCTGCTTATTCACATTTCCGTAAACAAATACGACGTCAGCCTTGAGGACGGAAACAACATCGCCCGGCTGCATTACAAGGTCAACCTTGTTCTCCAAAACATCGCGCAGGGCGAACGAAAAGGCTGTCGTTTCTTCGTTAGCCTCAGAGCCCTGGGTTTGAGGCCTGCAGTTCGCGGCACTGCCTTGCCGTGCAACTATCACACGTGAACCTGCGTCCTTAGTTGGGCCGCCGGCGTAGGCAAGCAGCTCCAGCAGCCTTATCCTTCGACTAATGAAATAATTTGCCGGTTTATCAACTTCGCCCACGATGGCAAAAGATTGAGAGAACTGCTCGACAGTAACTACATTAACTTCCGGATTCCTCAGATAGTCGCGCTTATAGGCCTCGGCTATATCGTTTGCGAGTTCTCTTTCTGTTTTACAAACGGCTAAGATCGGATCAGGCAACCGAAAGAGATTTATGGTGCCGTTCGAATTCACCTTTACACGCTGAGCCAACTGAGGCTGGCCAAAAACCTGTACCTCAACAGTGTCCTGAAATCCGATCCTGTATCTATCGGTCTGTTGTTCTGCTCTTTGTTCAGAAGTTGTTGAGGAAATAGGTTGTATCGGGGTATCGTTCTGTGCATTAACCGAAACAACAAAAAGAATTGAGGCAATCAATAGACAATTTAAGTACTTCATATAAAACTCTTTAAATATAGATGTTCCAACCAAGATTGACTGCTTTTACCTCTGCCGGGTTGTTCCGATAATTCGCTCCAACAACGGAATTTAACAAAAGGTAAGATTACCAAATACTTAAACCTTTGGAAACCTTGAATTTTAAAACAAAAAAGTATTCCTATAAACTCTAAGAGTTCAAATTCTTCGCGCAGCTTATGCAAAACGTCACGCCGATGCTTCGGCAATATCTCGAGATCAAAAAAAGCTATCCGGGGACGATACTTTTCTTTCGCCTTGGGGATTTTTACGAGATGTTTCAGGAAGATGCGATCGTTGGTGCGCGCGAACTTCAGATAACGCTTACAGCCCGACAAAAGGATACTGAAAATCCGATACCGATGTGCGGTGTTCCTCACCAGGCGGCCGCCGGTTATATTGCCAGACTCGTGCGAAAAGGATATCGGGTAGCCATTTGCGAACAATCGGAACCTGCCGTCAAGGGCACAAAGCTCGTAAAAAGAGAGGTCGTCCGGGTTATCTCGCCCGGCACCGCGATCGACGATCAGATATCTGAGCAGGGTGAGCCGTTATTCCTTGCTTCGATATCCCTTAGAAAGGATATCGTTGGGGCCGCATTCCTTGATCTTTCGACCGGCGATTTCTTTGCGACCCAAGCAGAAGGCACGGATGCCTGGAATACCATTTCGGGCCATTTCGAGCGTTTTGGTCCAAAAGAGATCTTAGTTGATCCAACACATCAGGGTAACGTACGCAAATATCTGCTATTACAGGACATAGGTCAAGCTGAGGTTTCCCGCGACTTCGAGCCTTCGGGCAGTCAGACGTCAGATGGCGGTTCACCGTTTACGGATTTCAGCTTCAGCGGATCGGATGCTGCGGAAGATATCCTGAATAGTCATTTTGGCATCTTGCAACTTACCGGATTTGGGCTGGCTGGACGCGATGCTGCGATCGCCGCCGCCGCAATGTGCCTGGAATATGTGAAAACGACACAGCGATCGGCAGTCATGCACATTACCGAGATCGGTTATTTCGAGACAAACGAATTTTTGGTGCTCGACGGCGTAACGCTTTCAAACCTTGAGGTTCTAAAGGGCCGGAGTGAAGGAAAAGATCGGACCCTCCTATCGATAATCGATGAGGCCATCACCGGCATGGGATCGCGGCTTCTGCGAGCGTGGGTCTTGCGGCCGTCGATCAAAAGAAGCGAGATACAGACGCGTCAATCTGCCGTTGCGGAGCTTTCGGATGCGATCCTTCGCGGAAAACTGAGGCACTTGTTAAAAGGCGTTTCGGATCTGGAAAGGCTGGTCGGGCGCCTGAATCTCGGCACGATGTCCCCGCGTGACCTCTTGGCGCTCGAACGTTCGATCTCTCAGGCACCCGAAATAAATTCTCAGCTCCGGGATGCCAGTTCCCTGCTCTTGCAAGTGCTTTCAGAGAACATTTTCGAGCTTCCGGAGATTCGCGACCTCATTTCGCGATCGATCGCCGACGAGCCGCCTGCGAATCTTGCGGATGGAGGCTTTATTCGCCAAGGGTTCAATTCAGAACTTGATGAGCTGCGGGAAATAGCAGGTTCGGTGAAGGCTGTCATCGCATCTTTTGAAGATTCGGAACGCAAAAGGACCGGGATACCGACGCTGAAGGTTAGGTTCAATAATGTTTTCGGCTATTACATAGAGGTATCGAAGGCTCAGGCGCACAAGGCTCCGGAAGATTATGAACGCCGGCAAACATTGACGAACGCCGAACGATATACGACCCCGCAGCTCAAGGAATGGGAATCGAAGGTTCTTGGAGCTGAGGAAAAGATAATTGCGTTGGAACGCGATCTTTTGGCTGAAGTGATCGAGAAAGTAGGGTCTGAAACAAAGCGCCTGCAATCCACCGCTCGGGCATTGGCGACACTTGACGCTCTCGCTTCCCTTGCTGAAACGGCCGCAAGGCGAAATTATGTGCGGCCGATCCTTCATGACGGCGACGAGATAGAGATCGTGAAAAGCAGGCATCCGGTTGTCGAGGCAAGTCTTGGCGACAGGTTCGTTCCAAATGATATCTATCTGAATAATTCGACCGACCGGCTTGCGATCGTTACCGGAGCGAACATGGGCGGCAAATCGACGATACTTCGCCAAGTCGCCTTAATTCAAATACTTGCACAGATGGGGTCGTTCGTCCCGGCGACGTCCGCACGGTTGCCGATCGTGGACAGGATATGGACGCGCGTTGGAGCTTCGGACGACCTTGCGTCGGGCCGTTCGACGTTTATGGTCGAGATGACGGAAACCGCTGTTATTCTGCACAACGCAACCCCTCGGAGCTTGGTCTTGTTGGATGAAATCGGAAGGGGCACGTCAACATTTGACGGGCTTTCGATCGCCTGGGCCGTGGCAGAATATCTGCACAACTCTCCGGATCACTCGGCAAAGACTGTTTTCGCAACGCACTACCATGAACTTACAGAGCTTGCGAACGAACTGCCGGGAGCGACGAACTATCAAATGGCAGCCAGCGAACGGGACGGCGATGTCGTATTTTTGCACCGGCTCGAAAAGGGTCAGGCGTCAAAGTCTTACGGTATAGCTGTGGCGAAACTCGCCGGCCTCCCGGTTTCAGTCATCGAACGAGCAAAAGAGGTCTTGCAGCGGCTGGAACAATATGAGCTCGCGGTGTTTGCCAATGAGAAAGCATCGGGCGTTGCCGCAGCGGGAACTCGTTCGGCGGCCGCACAGGTATCGCTATTTGCGATGTCAAATGAGCGGGCGATCGATGAGATCCGACAGACCGACATCGAAGCTCTCAGCTTAGAAGAGAGTCAAGCTTTGCTAAGGAACATAAAAGGCAAGATCGTTTGATATCGGAAAATCGATCTGGATCAGCATTAAATGCAACACGAAACAATAGGCGAGCTTTCCATCGAACAAAAGGTCGGCCAACTTTTTTTTATTGGGATCAGAGGCACAAGTTTGGATGCCCCGACACGAGACCTCCTTGCGGCGATCGAACCGGGCGGCGTCTGTCTGTTTTCAAGAAATATAAAAGATGCCCAAGAGACCCGGGAATTTTTGGATGAAATTCGACAGGGACAGGCGATCGAACCATTTTTAAGCCTTGATCAGGAAGGTGGGCTGGTTGACCGATTACGCCGCATTGTCGAACCAATGCCTGCTGCA
>CAZXTS010000083.1:0-3277 GCA_964643745.1 uncultured Chloracidobacterium sp. | reverse complement strand
ATACTTGCTTTGAAAGCCCGTATTGTGCAACCCTTGCGTTTTGACGCTTCCCGCTTAAATGCCCTCTCTGGGGAGATCGTCGAACTAAAACACTCTCTCAAAAAATTCGCGGAGGAAAATAATTCTTGAGATCATTTGTTCTTTTCTGTCTTCTAATTTCCCTTCTTGTTGTTGGGGCTTGTCGTCGAAATACGTCCGAGTTTGTAACCGTGGCCTTATCGGACAAATTCTCTACGCTTAATACGCTGACCTCAAAAGCTGCGGCTTCCGCGGCCGACGAAAGGATCAGAAATCTGATCTTCAACACGCTGGTAAAAAAGGACGAATCGTTTGATTATGTTGGCGAACTCGCGAGCGAGATATTAACGTCCGATGACGGAAAAGTGCTGACGTTCGTCCTTCGGGACGGTGTTCAATTTCACAATGGAAAGACGTTGACGGCGTCAGATATTAAGTACACATTTGATGAGTTGTTCAAGAGCGAAGGATATAAAGCCGGGGCATTTTTTGACACGGAGAATAACCAGAGAATTGCTCATATTACTTCTGTAGAAGTAAAGGATGAAAAGACCGTGCTGTTCACGGTGGCGAGATCTTCTCTAAGAAACCAATTGCTTTCGAATTTGGTTGCGATACCGATCATTGCCGAGGGAACGGTCGATAGTCTTGCCACGCAGCCGATCGGCACCGGGCCTTTTAAGTTCACCGTTTTTGATCAATCTCAAAATACGATGGATCTTGAGGCAAATGCCAACTATTTTGAAGGATCGCCAAAGGTCCAAAAGCTCCGGGTAAAAGTGATACCTGACGCAAGTTCGCTGCAGGCAGAATTACAAACGGGGGCTGTGGATCTTGCTCCTCTGCCAAGTAACCTCCCGCCCGACACGCTGAAGCTAATGAGCGAACAGCCGAATTTGAACGTATTGCAGTTTGATGGATCAAATGTTCAGTATCTGATTTTTAACGTACAGTCGGAACCTCTTAATAAGACAAAGGTCAGGCAGGCGATCGGCTACGCGATCGATCGGGAAAAGATAATCGAACAGCTCTTTTTTAAGCAGGCACGAATTGCTCACTCTATCGTGCCTCCTGAATCGAGAGCCTTCTCGGTCGGCACGGAATACCGATATGATCCTGAAAAGGCCCGCCAGCTTTTGAAGGAGGCAGGCTACAGAGATGAGCCGATCGTGTTCAAATTCTCTGCGGGGAATTCGGCAGTAAGCCAATATTCGCAGGTCATACAAAGTTCGCTTAAAGAGGTCGGCCTGAACGTGCAGATCGAAACGCTTGAGCGCGGTACGATCATTCAACAGCTTCGACAAGGACAGTTTCATATGTTTACCGGGATATGGACCGGCGGAAACCAGGATCCAATGTTTTTGAAGGATCTGTTCACTACCAAAAGGATCCCGTCCGAAACGGTTCCCTGCTGCAATCGTGGCCGATATTCGAACCCGGAAGTAGATAAGCTGCTTGATGCCGCGATCGAGGAGCTTGACCGTGAAAAGGCAAAGGCGCTTTACATACAGGGATGGAATATGATCAGTGCCGATCTGCCGCTGCTTCCCCTTTGGTACCCGGCAAATATGATCGTAGCGAACAAGCGGATCGGTAATATAAAGATCAGCCCGAGCGGTGATTGGAGCTTTATAAAAGACATAACTGTTAACAATTAACCTAGGTGAGACAACTGACCGGGGTAAGTCTTGTAGATCTTACCTAGGGAGGTTTTTATCGTTTAAGCGTCTTTGCGGTTGATAAAAAGCCTGCAGATTGCTTGACAACTTTCGTCTGAAAGGTAAAATCAGAGTTTGCTATGCGGGAGTAGCTCAGTGGTAGAGCGCGACCTTGCCAAGGTCGAAGTCGCGAGTTCGACCCTCGTCTCCCGCTCCATATCTAAAGGCAAAAGCTAAAAGGCAAAAGGCATAATGACTTCGGTTTTTACTTTTTCCATTTACCTTTTGCCTTTAACGATTTCAGGGCGGCGTAGCCAAGTGGTAAGGCAGAGGTCTGCAAAACCTTTATTCATCGGTTCGATTCCGATCGCCGCCTCCAATAACTCCAACACATACAACGGTTTACAGTTCACGGAATTCTCATCCGGGTTTTCTATTCTTGTACTATTATCGTAACCTTCTGCACAAACACGGAACTTAGTTTCCTGACCCGCTACCCTTAGCTAACAATAAACATTTCTTTTCGTTGAACGGTCATCGGGAGTTGTGGATGTCTCTTCGGTAGCAATCTTTAGGCTGACGCCGTAGAAAAATCGATCGGTCGGGACGGCGAGATTTGAACTTGGGACCACCCGCACCCAAACGAATCGGAGAGAGAATCGTAAGTTCTCTCAGTCACACAAAAGCCTCAATAAATAGACATTCTGCGTGCAAATCACACTGTAAGGGTGGTTGAACATCAGCGAGAGTGCAACCATCTGACAACCAAGTTGACGAGACTTTTCTATCTTAGAAATGCGCTATGAAGCGCGTAAATGTTAAATTTGTGAAGCAGGGTTTGAGTTTTGAGCAAACCCGCGGCGAGATGAGTTCTGAATGGCAGAGGGGTTTGATGCACTATTAGAAGCGCTTGATACGGACCGCGATCGTGCGGCTGCGATGTATTTGAGCCTGCGCGAGCGTATCGAGCGGTTTTTCGAGTGGCGAAACTGTGAGGACACACATGAACTTGCAGATATTGTCTTTGACCGAACCGCGAAAAAGATAGTTGATGGGGAAGAGCTTAGGAGCATTGAGGCGTATTGCGTTTCGGTCGCCAAACTCGTTTTCTTTGAGGATCGACGGAGATCTCTTCGTCGCGAGGAACTTAGTGAAAATGTTTCTCCGATAAATGGTAGCGTCAATGAAGTAAGCCCGGACACAGCGGATCTGACTGCACTTCGCCATAAGTGTCTGGATTCCTGCCTTGGCGATCTTGCGAATGACGACAAGGCTCTTTTGATCGACTATTTCGACACAGACCAAGCTACCACGATCACTAAACGCAAACGAATCGCAGAGTCGCTAGGGATCACGCCGAATTCATTGCGGATTCGTATATACCGTTTGCGATCACGAGTCGGGGCATGCACGAGGAAATGCTGTGAGCATAGCGTACAGAAAATGTAGAAACGTTTCGTGTGAATAAAACACTACTAATGAGAAGGATTTACCGATCTTGATGGAAGTAGAAAATGAAGATGTAATTAGACGATTCCTTTTTGGCAGAATGCCTGAGGAGGAGCGTTTTGAATTCGAGGCTCGATTTGTCTCGGATTCTG
>CAZXTS010000082.1:0-11815 GCA_964643745.1 uncultured Chloracidobacterium sp. | reverse complement strand
TTCCTCCGCAAGTAGCTGAAAATGCAGCACTTAACCTGTTCCACTTTTGACAAAAATGAAACAAACATGAAACAAAGAATGAATCGCGCCACGCTCATAATGCATCGTCAATGCGACCTAAGTTGGAAATAATTTTGGCAAGTCCAATGGAATTCTGTGTTATTATTCGGGCAAAATTCGATACAGGAGGAGTTCACTGATGGAACACATTGAACAGAACACGATCCAATATTCCCCAAGAGAGGCGAAATTTGGCGGAGCACACTGGTTTTATTGGCTTGCGGCGGCCTCGGTGGCGAACTCGCTGATCGTATTTTTCTTCAGCACGCCAAATTCGATGGCAGCTCTTGGCGTTACCCGATGGATCGACGGTACTGCCGGTGCCCTGACCGCAGATGGAGTCGTCCCGCCGATGCAGTTGACCGCCCTAGTCATTAATATTTTGATCGCGGTCGGGTTTGCAGGATTCGGGTATCTTGCCAGTCGTGGAAGCGACCGAGCGTTCGTTCTCGGTATCTTCCTTTATTTGGTCGATGCGATGCTGATAATCGGCTTACAAGATTTCTTCGGATTCGGTTTTCACCTTGTCGGTCTCTACTTTTTGACGAGAGGCCTTCTGGCAAGCCGTCACTTGCGGGAAAACGCGACCACGATCTAGGCGATCGATGGATCGCGGACGACGCCGATAAAGGGAAGATTTCGATAGCGCCCGGCGGCATCGAGGCCGTAGCCGACGACAAATTTGTTTGGAACGACGAAGCCCGTATAGTCGATCACCAGCTCCTTTTTGATCCTCGGTTCGGGCTTGTCGAGGAAGCTGACGAGTTTGATGCTGGCCGCCCCGCGGGAGCCGAGTATTTCCAGCAGGCGCGTGAGTGTAAGTCCGGTATCGACGATGTCTTCAACAAGTATCACGTGGCGATCGCGGATCGGGTTGCTCAGATCCTTTAAGATCTCAACGTCGCCGGTGGACTTGGTTCCGTCCTTATAACTGGAAACGGACATAAAATCGATCGTCAGCGGAAGATCGATCGCCCGCATCAAATCTGCCAGAAAAACGCATGATCCCTTTAGAATGCCTACCAAAACAAGTTCCTTGCCGGCATGATCTGTAGTGATCTGTTTACCGAGATCTGCAACCCGTTCTGCAATGGTTTCAGCAGAATAAAGCACTTCAAGGTTCGGGTTGGTAAATTCGGATGGCAATGTTTGAACGGCTCCAGGTTCCATAATGCGTCATGCGTGTTCCTTGTTTTTAGAAATACTAGTCAATGAGACTATAATTTACAAGCGATCTCCGGCCAGCCGACGTAAGGTAAAGTATGATGAAAGATTCTGCAACGCGCGACCAGATCAGAAAACTGGTTTCTGAGGTTTTGGCATCAGTAAATGAACCCGAACCAAATCGCTCCGACTTTGAGCCGGAACACGTCGTAGTGAACTCCATAAAAGCCGTGGCGGAGCGCGAATTTGATCGTGACGAATCAGCAAAGACTCTGATCACTGAAGACGAACTGCGCGGGCTTGAACACGGAGCTCGCTTGCGTATATCGCAGTCGGCGAAGTTTACACCGCTTGCTGATGACATTGTCCGCGAACGGGGGATCACGTTGATCAAAAAGGACGTTCGGGTCGCCGTTCCTGTCGTACGGACCGCTGCCATCGGTGCCGACCACGGCGGTTATGAAATGAAAGAGCGATTAAAGCCATTTCTTGAATCGATCGGAGTTCAGGTTCGCGATCATGGTACGAACTCGACCGATGCCGTCGATTACCCGGATTTTGCTCTGGCAGTCGGCCGTGCGGTCGCCGGCGGAAACGTTGATATCGGTATCCTGATCGATGGAGCCGGGATCGGGAGTGCGATGGCAGCGAACAAGGTCGCCGGGGTTCGTGCCGCCGCGTGTTATTCGCCGCGCCTGGCGGTGAATTCACGCGAACACAACGGGGCGAATGTTCTGACGCTTGGCAGTTCGATCAGCTCGCTGGACGAGGCGATCGAGACGGTCAGAGCATTTGTCACGACCAGCCTCACAGAAGAGCGGCATAAACGGCGTGTTGCGAAGATAATGACCATTGAAAAGGAATTTGCGCGATAGGTTTACCGTGATGAATAGAAATTACGACCAATTGATCGAACAGATAACCGACCTTGTGTTGTCGCGGCTCTCGACAGATGACGATTGCCCAAGCTTTTGCAGCACAGACGTTCAGCGGATCGTTGATGCCGGTGCTTCGCGGATCGGGGTCGTCCTCGGTGAATCGGCAACTGCCCATGACTGGGCCGGGTTGATCGATCACACATTGCTAAAACCCGAAGCTTCAGAGGCCGACATCAAAAAACTATGCGACGAAGCCGCGAAGTTCGGTTTTGCTTCCGTTTGTGTGAATCCGGGTTGGGTCAAAAAGGCGTCCGAATTTCTGACAGGTACCGGAGTACCCGTTTGTACAGTGATCGGTTTTCCGCTCGGTGCGACACTTCCGGATGTGAAAGCATATGAGGCCCGCCGTGCGATATTCAACGGTGCCAAAGAGGTCGATATGGTCATAAATATCGGCGCTCTGAAGTCGGGCGATGACTGTGCCGTCGAAGATGACATCCGCGCCGTTGTCGAGGCCGCCCATGAAAATGGTGTTCTTTGCAAGGTCATTATAGAAACCGCACTACTCTCTGACAGCGAAAAGATCCGAGCCTGCTTGGCATCAAAGAACGCTGGCGCCGATTTTGTGAAAACTTCGACCGGTTTCGCTAAGGGCGGGGCAACCGTCGATGACGTTTCGCTGATGCGGAGAACGGTTGGGAGATCTCTGGGTGTTAAGGCGTCGGGCGGAGTTAAAGGGATCGACGATGCACGGGCAATGTTCGAGGCCGGTGCGACGAGGATCGGGGCAAGCGTTGGCGTAAAGATCGCTCAGGAAGCAGAAGGTGTAAAGACGGACTCGGCAGTTGCTGCATATTAAAAAATGGTGCCCGGTTATCCGAACACGATTTTTGCAAACCTTGCTGAGATTCTATTTTCTAGAGCCCAGCAAGTTGAAATTATAAACAACGATGCCCTTTGCCTTTATCGGGGTTCCGTCGAACATATTGGGCTTGAATCGGGAACGCTTGGCGGCGTCTTCTGCAGACTGACGAAGCATTTGATGGCCGCTCAAAGCTTTTGCTGAAGTTACCTGGCCTTTCTCGTTGAGTTCGACATCGACGACCACACGGCCTTCGATATTTGCTCGATGAGCCATCGGAGGATATGTTGGTGTAACCAAACGCTCAGCATTGTCGGCGGTAAGAGTGCCCACGTTTAGGAAATCCGGTCGAACAGGTTTTGGAGCAGGTTCAACGGGCTTTTGCTTGGCAGCTTCTGCGAGCCGAGCCGCCTCTCGCACTTTTGCAGCCTCAGCCTCAAAGCGGTCAACACTCCCCTTGGCCATCTCGTCGGACGGGTCTATTTCCAGAGCCTTTCGGTAGTCTTCAAGAGCCTTTTCCCTTTTACCGGCGCGTTCATATGTCAGGCCACGGAAAAAGTAAGCAGAAGCATCTTTTGGCGAGAGCTCGACCACTTTGTCATAGTCAGCTAGTGCTTTGTCATACGATCTAAGATTTAGGTAGCTGCGGCCGCGACCGGCGAGGATGACGGCATCGTCCGATTTGATCTCAAGTGCTTTATCGTAGTCCGCCACTGCAAGTGCAAATTCGCCTTTGCCGGCGTTCGCGTCCGCCCTCTTTGCATAGAACGTATGGTCCGGCGTTGGGGTTGCCGCTGGCTTGATGTCGATCTTTGGCTGTGAGACTTCACGGATCGCGGCTATCAGTTCAGCACTTGCACCGGTCGAGGTCAGTTCGGCCTCGATGACCGCCGATGGAGCAAAGGTAATTCCACGAACCTTTACAGCCTCTGTAAGAATTGTGTTGCGTTCTTCAAGCGTGACCTTTTGCGAGCGAAGACCAATGAGGAGGTCAGCCAGGCTAAGTTTGGCGGCTTGGGCTGCTGCCATTGTTGGCATGAGGGTCAAAATGCCAAACAAAATAAACGCAACTATTCGAGAATGAGATCTTTTCATAGCGAGTTTCTTTTCCATAGCGGTTTGAAATGTGCGGGCGGTGCCCCCTCTTGAATTCCGTTGCGACAGAAAGTCGCTTCAACTAATTGTCGTTAATGAGATCATCAACCGTAACTTTTTTCGCGGGTTCCGGTTTTGCCTTCGTCGGTTCCGGTAGGGGAGTTTTCTTTTTCTCCGGCGTAGGTGTAGCTGCAGTTCTCACCGGAGTCTCCGCTGCAGTTACATTCGTATTCGATTCTAAGAACGCATTTTCAGGCACCAACGGCTGTTGAGGGTCAACCGGATCTACCGAGATTTCTTGTGGCTGTGACTCGGTCTGAGGCACGGCCGATTGGACTGGCGGGGCCGAGCCTAACTGGGTCACGAAATATATCGCGCCGATAACGACTATCAGTAGGAGAGCGGCAGCTCCCGCTATCAAACCCATCGGAAAACCTCGTTTGGGCTCAGAGAAGATATCACTTTCGTACACAAATGTGGTCGACTGAGCAGGAACCTTAGATACAACAGCGGAGACCGAAAGATCTATTGGGTCGTCGTCTGGTTCGCTTACAACTTTGGCCACAATTACCGGTTCCGCCGGATCGTTGATGACCGAATCAGGAGTTGCCAGTCCGAGCAGATCGTCTTCGGGTGCTGCCGGGGGTTGAACTTTTGCAGCCTGTTGCTTTCTTAATACTAGTTCGGCTTTCGCTGCATTTTCTTCAGCGATCTTTCGTTGTTCCTCGGCTTGGCGGAGCTTTTCGTTGAGAAGCTCTGCTTGACGCCGTTTCTCTGTTTCAAATTCGCGCTTTTTGGCCTCAATGATCCGAGCAACTTCACTTTCTTTTAAGTCATTCGCCGAGCCTGCATCTAATGCTAACACTGGCTGCCGCTGTTTGACCGCTTCGGTTTTTTTCGCGTCCGGCATTGCTGATCTTAGGGCAGCGGCCATATCGGCTACTGTCGCATAGCGGTTCTCGCGTCGTATTTCAAGCGCCTTGAGAATGACGTCGGCAAGTTCTTTCGAAAGTTCCTTGTTGAAGCGTGAAGGCTCCTGTAGCGGGTCTGGTTTTCCTTCCAGCATCTCGATCGAGCGCTCCAGAGCATCAAGCGGTTCCTGGCCTGTAAGCAGTCTGTAGAGCAGAGCCCCAAGGGAGAAAACGTCGGTCCTGGCATCGGGCGGCTGAAGCAGAATTGCCTCTGCCATTTCATCGTAGGAATTACCAATAACTTTCTGCGAGGCGGGATCAAGGCTGTCCCAGATCATTTCCAGCGGAGCGAATGCTAGTTGATTCGTCGATTGGATCGGTGGTTCGATCGCTGTATCAACGGCAAATGAACTGCCATGCCCGACTCCTACTGCGCCGACCTTGAGTTGACCAAAATTCGAAACATAGATGTTCTCCGGGCAGATCTTTCCATGTGCGAACCCTTTCGTTTGGGCTGATAGAAAGTCGAGCGCAGAGAAGATCTGGTCCATCCATTCTGACGCCCGAAAGAGAGGCACCGGGCCGGGCGAGTCTTCAAGTGAATCGCGAAGAGTTTTACCAGGCAGCGATTCCAAAACAAGAAATTGGCGGCCAGTTTCGGAAAAGTAATCTTCGACCCGAACGATATGATCGTGTCTCAGGCCCTTTAAGTGTTCAGCCTGCCCAGTGAAGTGCCCAAGAGCATTTTCTGACAGAGTTCCGTTTGGATCGAGCGACTCATGCATGTGGATCTCTTTGACGACGACATTCACGTTTCCAACTGTGTCGTAGGCATTAAACACAGTGGATTCAGGCGCCGACGGCAATGGGTGGACAATACGATATCGGCCTTGGTTTAAGAGTTCTTGATTAGCGGACATATTCTGGGTGAAAAGGGCAAGATAACGATCCGAGGCGGGCCAGAGGCCATCACCATTATACATAAATATGACCAAACATCAACAGAATTGTTCAAACTCTTTTATCAGGGTGATCTTTTGTTGCGGATAGGTTTATTTTAGTGAAATAGATATTGGTACTATGGGTATATTCAACTATCTGCCTATATTTTAGGTCCACAAGCAATGTTTGGAACGGTTACCAAAAACGAGGCACAGGACTGGGATTCGTTTGAGAGCGAGGCGATCCCTCATATTCCCGATATATACCGGATCGCCTATTGGTTGGTACGCGATCGGGAAGAAGCCCAAGATCTGGTCCAGGAGACATTCTTTCAGGCAATGCGGTCGTTTCATCGTTACGAGATGGGGACGAATTGCAGGGCCTGGTTGACCAAAATTATGTACAACTTGAACGGCAAGCGGGTCCGCAAATTAAGCCGGTTCAAGATCTATGAGGATGTGGACGAGACGATCTCGGAAACGATAGCTTTTGAGCCTCCAATCGAGACCGATATCAAGGACAAAGAGATCGTTTCGGCGCTCAGGCGGTTGCCTGACTCATTCCGGCACGTGGTCTTATTGGCTGATGTTGAAGAATTTACGTATCGCGAAGTTTCCGAGCTTCTGGGGATCCCGGCAGGAACCGTTATGTCGCGGCTGCATCGCGGAAGGCAGATGCTGCGAATGGAACTGACAAAGAAAGCACAGGGATTCGGGATCAAAAAAGCCGGCTAGGTCGGAGAACTAAAAAATGAACTGCAGAGAATTCAAAGAATTATCCGACTCATATTTGAGCAACGAATTGTTGATCGAAACTAATCATTCAATGATCTATCATCTTGAGTCGTGCGCGAATTGTCGGGAGGAACTTGCCAAGGTTCGTACCCATCGGCAGCAATTGGTCTCGGCTGTCTATAACGACGAAGAATCCATAATTGACCCGATCTTTGCAGTTAAGTTGAAAGCAGCGTTGCGGACACAGGGCATTCAGCGGGGAGCTTCCTATTCGAACTTCATTCGTTTCGCGTTCGCAGGGGTTCTCGGCGCCATGTTCGTAGGTATTTCTGCGTTTTTATTGCAGGAACGAACATCACAGAGCGATGTCGTATTGAATCCGACGGGTGCGAGTGTTGCGAATTCAAACATCAATGGCCGATCCGAAACATCGGCCTCATTTGAACTAGTAAGAAATGACGCGCTTGACGATCACAGGGATTGTGCCCTTTCGCATCGGTTAGAGGAAAGACCGATAAAGCTCGCCGAAGCTGCTGTACGATACGACATAGTATATCGCGACCTTGAAAGAACCATTGCTGATGCTTTGAAATCGAAATTCGGCAGTGAATTGAAGCTTCTGAGAGCCCATTACTGTTTGATAAACGGGCGGGCGTTTGCCCATATAATCGTTGAGCACGATAAGAAGGTCGTCTCGGTATTGATGACACGTGGTGAGGCCAATGGAAATAATGAAAGGCCCGCTCCAACCGATTGCGGCAACGAAGGCCCGCTTAAGGTTGCGTGTTTTCGAGCTGAGAGGTTTGACGTTTTTGTGATCTCCGAGCTTAGTTCCGACGCAAATCTATCGATCGCTGACAGCATTGCTGAGCCTGTCGCCGATCATATATGGTCAAGCGGACAATCTGTATAACTTAACGCAATGAATAAAGAACTCGAGGAAAAGGCTGATCAGATAACACCCGAATCAGTCTATTTAAATCGCAGAAACTTTATTCGAACGGGGTTGTTGGCCGGCACTGCGGTGGGAACAGGGTTGCTCTATCGTGGGTTTAGTCCAACGCCGCCGCCCACGAGTAATACCGTGCCCATCGGCTATGAAGTCGGGTCGTCATCTTTGAGCACAGACGAGCGTTTGAACTCTTTCGAAGAGATCTCGAACTACAATAACTTTTACGAGTTTTCGACCAGCAAATCCGGGGTAGCACGTCCTGCGCAACGAATGGTAACCCGCCCGTGGACTGTTGAAGTTGGCGGTCTTGTGAATAAACCCAAAGCATTTTCAATTGAGGAACTGCTTCAGTTTCCACAGGAAGAGCGGATCTATCGATTTCGTTGCGTAGAGGCATGGTCAATGGTAATTCCATGGGTCGGGTTTCCGCTAAAGGCGCTTTTAGATCAGGTGGGACCTCTAGAAACTGCAAAATACGTTGCCTTCGAAACACATTACGACTCAAAAGTAATGCAGTCGTCTCTTGCAGCCGGCATCGATTTTCCTTATGTCGAGGGGCTGCGGCTTGATGAAGCGATGCATCCATTGACCATATTGGCAACCGGACTCTATGGCAAGCAGATGCCGAACCAGAATGGCGCCCCGATCCGCCTTGTTGTCCCATGGAAATATGGTTTCAAGAGTATTAAGTCTGTCGTAAAGATAACCTTGACGGCGGAGGAACCGCCGACCACATGGAGTATTTCGGCGCCTAACGAATACGGCTTTTATTCGAACGTTAACCCAACCGTCGATCATCCGCGTTGGTCTCAGGCAACCGAACGCCGGATCGGGGAAGACCTCACAATGCGCAAAACCCTTATGTTCAATGGTTATGGAGACCAGGTGGCAGGCCTTTATGAAGGAATGGACCTCGCCAAGAATTACTAAACCGATTTCTTTCGGCGAGATCCAATGAACGACGTTCGATTTAACAAGCTGCTAATTTCGGTAAACGCGCTTATCCCGCTTAGCTATTTGCTTTACGACTGGTATGGCGGCAACCTCGGGCCGAATCCGGTCGAATACTTTTTGCGCGCGACCGGTGTTCTCACGCTTGTTTTCCTTGTCGTAACGCTTTCGATCACGCCGCTGCGGAAAGTTTTCGGCTGGAATGGTTTGATCAAATACCGGCGAATGCTTGGAGTTTACGCCTTCGCTTACGCCTTGATACATCTACTTACGTATTCAGTTTTCGATAAAAGCCTGGCACTCACAAATATCATTTCCGATGTAATTCAAAGGCCATTTATTGCCGTTGGGATGCTCGCGTTTTCGATGCTGGTGCCGCTTGCAGTGACCTCGACCAATGGGATGATAAAACGGATGGGCGGTAAGAACTGGGCGAGGCTCCACAAGCTGGCTTTTCCGGCAGCTATACTCGGGGTCGTTCATTTCTGGATGATCGTCAAATCCGACATTTTCTATCCAGCGATATTTGCGGTTGTTCTGGCGGTGCTTTTGGCCTATAGGCTTGTGCCAAGGGCAAAGCCCGCAACCGAAGTTCCCAACACCGCAAAGTGATCATCTGCCTGCGTGCCGTATCTTTCGTCGATAGTCATCGCCCGTGATCATTACCATCTTGCACATCTCATAGAGCCGGGATCGGAGTCTGACGCCGATACGATCCTCGAGCGTTTCTTCATTGCCGCGGCGTTCGTCGGAATAGTTTGTCGTAAAGATCGTGTGCTTCCGGTCGTTATATCTTGTGTTAATGATATGGGCCATTGTGTCACGAACCCAATCGCTTGGCTTTGAGGCACCCAGTTCATCCAAAACAAGGACATCTGCACTGAAAACGGGAGCAAGCACTTTTAGTTCGGATGTCTGTGTGCTCGGGTTGAACGAATCCTGTATCTCCTTTAGCAACGCACCAAATTCATAGAGCAAGCACGAAAAGCCTCTTTCCGTTAAGCCCTTTAATATCGAGACCGCAAGATGTGTCTTGCCGACACCCACCGGCCCGGTGATCAACAAGCCCGAATCGACCGCAGGATATTCCTTCAAAAAATGCCGCACGTCCATCAGAGCCTTTCCCTGCGACGGATGTTTCTGGTCCACAACAAAGTTATTTATATGACATTCCAAATACCGGGCAGGCACTCTTACCTTTTCGAATGGATTAGAATGCCGGTTGTTCATCTGGCATTCGCAGAGCCGTGCGCCCTTACCTTCGATCGTTTCCATACCCGAACCAAAACACTTCGGACAAAGATCGTCTTCAGGAAAAAGTTCGTCAGAGGGATTTTGTGCAGGTGCGTTTTCTACTAATCTTAGATCGTTCATCGTTAGCCTTTCGGAAAGGTCAGCCTTTGAAAGTATGTCAGAAAATGGATATTACCATTTATCTAACAGGGAATTGAAGAGAGGTCCTGTGATATAGTCGTAAATGAACGGAGTAGGGTATTTATGGGATTGATTCGAAGCTTGATGATCAAGCTGAAACTTGCAGATCTTAGTGCCGAACGAGCGCCGATCAGCGTCTTTTTACTGGACGACGATCGGCGTCGGCATAGCTGGTTCGAGAAAAGATTCGCAGGCGACGAGCTTTCGATCGCGGAAACCGTCGATGAGGCGAAAGAGATTCTCGGGAGCGATTCATTTGACGCCATTTTTCTGGATCACGACCTGCTCCCGCACCATTACAAATCAAATGATCACGGCGACGAAGCTAATACCGGATATGCGATCGCCGAATTTTTGACCGAAAGAAAGGAACTCCAACGAGCCGCGACAATTATCGTTCACACGCGAAACGCCGATGCCGCAATTCCGATGGTCCAAAAACTTCGGGAAACAGGGCGGAACGTTGAATACTGCGCGTTCCCAATGCTCGATCTAAAGATAAGGAACTATTGGCAAAGATAAAAGGCCCGGCAGCAGAATTGCGCAGGGCCCTTTTCCCGGAAACCAATATTACTTTGACGCAACGTTTTTCATTTCATCAAGCTCTTTCTGAACCTTCTCGACAAGTCCCTTCAATCCATTCTTCAGGTTTTCGTCCTTTGCCGCATCCATCGACTTTTTAAGCGTCGCAATGTATGCGACCTTTAGCGCTTGCTCCTTTGGAACCTCTATGTACGGCTCGAAACCAGTGCCTTCCCAGTTTGTTTCCGAGATCGGGTTTATTGCCCTGCCCGTTGGCACAAAAGCAGAAAACTGATCGCTCAAACGAGACATTCCACCCCGGGTGTGCTCCGCCGCCGTTCTGTCTTCGATCAAAGATCAAGGCATCGGTATTCGCCAGGAAATTCATCGCCGCGGCAACCGTTTCGGCACCGCTTTCGTGATCGGAAAACCCACGGAGATCGATGTAGCCGATATTCCCGTTCATTCGCTCTACCCGTTCAAAGCCAAAGATATGCGGCGGACGCTTGCCAGTTGCCGCTCGATCTCGGCTTCGGTCGGTTCTCCTGCTGACGTGCGAACAGGAATAGGCTGGTGCGAATAGCGGACGCGCAAATGCTTATCCTTGCTTATCGCCTTCAGGTCTTTCGTCAGCCGGTCGGCAAATGCCATGGACGAATTGAGCCCATCGTATTCTTTCTTAGCGAGCCTTGATTCAATATCCGCCCGCATTTTCTTTGCGACCTCCGTAAACACGTATTTTGTGTCGAGTTCGCCGAGCAGCTTTTCGATCACCGCGCTCCGCATGGCCCCATCAACAACACCATCCGGTTGGTGCGACGATTGCGCGAACGCATCCTCGGGTATCATAATGAACACGGCTAAAAGTAATGCTATTGTGATGATGTAAAAATGCCTTTTCTTCTAAAAATTCTCCTTTATTGACTTGTCTGTGATTCCGAAGAGGATCAGATCGGCGATCCGCGCAGCTTTTTTTTCGATCTCCTTCCGTTCGCCAAGTTCGTTTACACTCAAGCTATACGGCAACAGCGAATTCGTGGCGTCAATGATCGTTTGAGCTATCGCTTTCGCGTCGCGAGCGGCAAATGCGTTCTTCTGCACGCCTTCAACTAACACGCGTTCAAAGATGCCGGCTTCCTCTGCAAAATATCGCTTTCGTCTTTCGAGCACTTCGGGCCTAAGAGCGGCAAGCAATTCGTTCAGGCTTTGCGAATAATGCTGAACACTGTCGAATCGATAAACGACCCGCTCGATTGTCATTTCTCGCAGACGCTTTTCAGGGCTGCCGCCTTTACCGGCGATCGCTTCAA
>CAZXTS010000081.1:0-11829 GCA_964643745.1 uncultured Chloracidobacterium sp. | reverse complement strand
CCAAATCCGCGGTCTTCGCGAGGTTTGGCTTCGTTCACCTTAAGGTTGCGGCCGTTGTGTTCTTTGCCATCGAGTTCGGCAATGGCCTTTTCGCCATCTTCTTTCGATGCCATTTCAACAAAACCAAAACCGCGCGAGCGGCCGGTTTCACGGTCTTCAACGACGTTAGCAGATTCGACTGTGCCGATCCCTGCAAAAAGTTCTTCAAGTTCAAAACTGGATGTCTGAAAAGACAGATTTCCAACGTAGAGTTTCATTTTTAATTTTATGCGAATTTGTTGCCCGCAACTGGCAAGATCAAAAAGAAGCAACGAATTCGAATAGAATTTTGGGGGAAACGGTCTGCCCGCCAAGACTCGGATTCGTAAAGCCCGAAAGCACTTCCAAACCAAATAACCAACCTGCCCTCGAACTTCCAAACGCCGTCGAATCTAAAGCTTACCGTTCGTGGCGCACCACCGTTGATGCACAAGAGAAGGACTAACAACAATACTGTCGCATTTAACCAAAGCCGAATGCAAGCCCTTTTTTCAAAATTTTGCACTGCCCGCGATCTGTGTAAGACCGGGGCAGAATTCCGGTCAACATTCACGTTTGGATTTCGAAAGATCAGGTGTATCATTTCGACAACGATGAACGAAGAATTTGTAACCCGGCTCAAGCGGGCATTTGACTACGCAACGATGGCGGAGATCGCACGGCGCCTTGATCTGCCGCATGCCACGATACGAAATTACTTCAACGGCCGTCTTCCCGCGCCGGAGGTTTTGATCAAGATAGCCGATGAAACGAATGTGTCGCTCAACTGGCTGCTTACGGGCCGCGGCGAGATGTTCCTTTCCGGTGCCAAGATCGATATCGGTCGGCTGATCGATGAGCGGATCGAAGCCTTGATCGAACAAAAGATGTCGGGCCGTGTCGCCGAAGAGGTGCAAAACCTCGGGGCGATAGATGCACCGCCGCCTTTCGATGTCGAAGCCGCCGTCCGGCAGTTCGGTGATCCGGAACGCGTTATGAGCGAATGGTTCAAGTATGACGGCCGCGAATATCCGACCGACTTCGGCATAGTTTTCTTCCAGGGTTGGGAAACATATACTCACGCCGACCGCGTCGAAGCCGTCCGCGATGCAAAGAAAGTTCTCGACCGAACGCTCCGCAACAAAGCAAAGTAGTTCAAGGCTTTCGATCATGTTTCGTTTCTATTATCAGGCCGCGCGTTTCTGTGAAACACATGAAACATCTGAAACGCGTTGTGTTTGTTGAGCGAGATCTGAAACTTCCTTTTCTGTCGCTGTTGTGATGCAGTGTCTGATGTATAGAATACGCTCTCACGATATGCGTTTTTTCCTCGAAAAGATCGAAGCTCTTAAGGCAGGCTCGAACCAGCGGCCATTGGCCGCCGTCGCGCTCATTCCAAGAACCTGGCTCGAAACCCGCACCACGTTCGAGATCGACACCGAAGAACGCATCGGCCCCGAAACCGTCGCCGAGCGCTTTCAAATTTTCAAAGACCGCGGGATCTGAAGAAGTGAATAGTGAAAAGTGAATAGTGAATAGTGAATAGTGAAGAGTAGATCCGCGCATATCGGTTTGATCCGCTCAATCCGCGTTTGAGATGATCCAAACAGATGCCTCGTTCTTACACAGAGAGTTTTCTCCTCAACAGTTTGGTTTCGAGCCGTTCGCGTTCGGTGGTGCTTGACGGGTCTTCCCATTCGGTCTCAAGCTGAAGATCGCCAAAGCCATCGATCCGCAAAGCGAACTGCATTATTTCGCTCCAGGTTTGGCCGAAGGCGAACTGGCGGTCGCGTACCTTTGCGATGAACCGGGATTCGGCACGCTGCATCGCTTCGCCCGAAGGAAATCCGCGCGTGTGCGGCAGTAGGTAATTCATCGGTGTTCCGGTGACGGATGCCATGTCGATGCGAAAACTGTCCTTTACTTTAAGGAACTGATAGAGATCGGAGGTGCCGAAATCGCCAAATTTCGCATTGGGGTTCGTCGTCAGCCATAGATGATCGACGCCTGCCTTGAACGGAGCGACTGCGTTCCCATCGTTGTCGTACTCGATCTCAATGCCGGCGGCCCAGCGTTGCCGATACGCCGAATATTCCATCGCGACCAGCATATCCAAAACAGATTTGTTAAGGCCGTCCTGCACGGGTATCGCCGATTCCAGCTCCGAACGGCCGAACGCTCCGAGGTCCGCATTGTTCGCAAAGTGGAAAACGGGAATAAAGTTGTAGGGATTGGCGATGACGTGGTTGTCTGAAATATTTTCGTGGTTCGCACTCATGCGGACAGGAGTGTCCGCGCTCCGGCCTGTGAACGGAACGAAGTCGCGTTGGTCAGGCAGCATTGCTTCGCCGGGTTTGGCGGTGATGTACCGTTCGATGCTGTCGGGATAGAAAAGATTCAGCCGCGTGTGTTTGTCCGCAGTCCGCCAAAACTTTGAGGCTCGGATGATCAGTCCAGGACGGTCTTTGTCGTAGGTTACCGAAACGTTTACCGCACGGTTCGGATAGATCGCAGCCTTGCCTTCGTTGTCCGGCGAAACGCAGTTCTTCGTTGCTATTCTGTGCCGCTGCGGTGACGCTGAAGATCGCGTCGAGCAGCAGCGGAATCATCGACCGGGCGCAGCAGAACGTCAACATTCTTGACGAAGCGATGCCGCGTTCGGCATGGAAGCTGCGCGACGTGGCGGACAAGTTTCTCGCAGGGCTGATGGCGGCGGCGGTTACGGGCGGAAACACGCTCGGGACCGATGAAGAACCGATAGTTCCGACGAAGGACGACGCTTATAAATACCTGGTCGATCTCGGTGTTCTGCTTGATGAAGCGAACACGCCGATCGAAGGCCGTTTCGTCGTCGTGCCGGCTTGGTTCCACGGGCTGCTGCTCAAGGACGAGCGGTTCATGAAGGCGGGAACGATGCGTTCGGACGCGGCTCTGCGCAACGGCGAGGTCGGCGAAGCGGCAGGTTTTTCGATCTTGAAATCGAACTACGTGCCGAACGAAGAAGGCGAGCAATACAAGATAATCGCCGGGCATTCGATCGCGACGGCGTATGTCGAACAGGTTGCTGACCTACAGACCTACAAACCCGAAAAGCGTTTCGGCGATGCGGTCAAAGGGCTGCACGTTTACGGGGCCAAAGTCGTGCGTGCGGCGAACCTGGCGATGATGATCGCTGATAAAGAATAATTCTAAACGGTAAGTGGTTAGTGGTAAGTTCTTATCACTTTCCACTTATCGCTCACCACTTACAACTAATGAGATGACAGCATTAGACAAACTTAAAGCACTGACCGCTTGGGAGACCGAGCCGGTATTGACCGAGACCGAGGTCGAGGACATTTTGGAAAATGCGGCCGTCACCGATGCTGAGGGAAACGCGCCGTCGAACGACGATTGGACACCGACCTACGACATAAACCGGGCCGCCGCCGAAGCATGGCTGATCAAGGCTGCACGCGCCTCGGCATCAACCGAGATCGACCCGCCGGAATCCGGCATCGTTACATCGCAGATCTTTGAAAACTGCATAAAGATGTCGCGGGAATTCAAGGCGAAGACGACCGTAAGTTTCAAGATCTAGAGAACAACCTACACCGATGACAAAGAGGATCGCGAACTTCGTGATCTTTTTTTACTATTGCTCAATCGGCTCATTAACGTCTGATCCGAAAAGAAAAACTGGTTTGCGAGTTTCATCGGACATTCGCTCGATCTCCAACTCTAAAGCGACGTACTCTGCTTTCTGTTTTTCACTGCGAGCCCATCCGATCGCGCGGGAACATTCCTTCAGAGCCTCTTTCTCATCACCCTGGAGATGATAGATCTTTGCAAGCCCTCCGTGAGCAATTGCTGACGCATCGTCTTGCAACGTGCCTTCAAGAAGAGCGTTACGATAATTTTCCTGAGCGGAACCAAGCACGTTCTTTGAGTGGTCAATTATCGCTTGAGTCAGGTAGAAATAAGCCCGCTTTTTAGCCGACAGTTTCTTTGGATTCCGGATTGACTGGATCATTTTCTCGGCAGCGTCCAATTGACCGCTTTTTGCATAACCGAAAGCCCTTAAAGACCTGCCGTAAATAAAGTAGCCAACGGTCAATGAGAATGCCGAGAAGTAAAACCACAATCCTAGAATAGTTGGAAATATTCCACCGATCCAGAACAGACAATAAGTTGCTACGATAAGGATCAAGGCCGCGTAGAAAAGTTGTTGATAACGAAAAATCACAATCGCCAGACATTATATAGCAAACTAAAAGGCCGACCCATTGCGGATCGGCCGAACCCCGTTAATTGTTTATATTAGTTCGCGGCGGCTTTTTGGCCTTGGTGTTTACCTTCGGCGAATTCCTCGATCATCTTTTTGTTGAATCCGGGAATGTCGTCCGGGTTGCGGCTTGAGACGAGGCCTTGATCGACGAACACTTCGGCATCGACCCATTCGGCTCCGGCGTTTATCAGGTCCAGTTTTACCGATGGCCATGAGGTGATCTTGCGGCCCTTCACGACGCCCGCATTGATCAACGGCCAGGAACCGTGGCAGATGACCGCGACCGGCTTACCTTCGTCGAAAAATCCCTTGATGAAGTCAACGGCCTGCTCGTCCATCCGAAGCTGGTCAGGATTCGCGACTCCGCCCGGAAGCAGGAGAGCGTCGAAATCGGACACCTTCGCTTCCGCCAGCGGAACATCTACGGTAAATTTATCGCCCTTATCGAAATGGTGCCAGCCTTCGACCTCGCCTTTCATCGGCGATACGATCTTCGTCTTCGCTCCAGCCTCGTCAAGGGCCTTTCGTGGATCGGTGAGTTCTATCTGCTCAAAGCCATCCGCGACCAATATCGCAACTCGTCGGTTTGTAAGATCTATTTTATTCATAATTACTCCAAAATTCCCCTTGATCGTTCTGTATCGAATCATTGCACTGATTCGATACAAAGAGTTTGAAGCGCAAGAAACGTGCCGTGTTTAATGATCTGGAACGAGCCTTGCCGTGATATCAGCAAACTTGGAGGTTTTATGAATTACGAACTACAAAAAGATCCGCGCGAAAATGGCGGCCCGGACGTAAACGATCCGAACCCTAAGCCTTATCCGGTCGAAGACCCGCCAATCGAACCGTTTCCGGAACCCGGTCCGGGCGACGAGCCGACGCCTGATCCATTCCCGGGACCGCCGGAACCTATCCCTGTGTTTCCGCCGGATATAGAGGACAAGACGATCTACTAGTTCGGACGAAGCTTGGTTGACGATCTATACGGATCCTTGAACGATTGTTCCGAATGTCGAGCCCTCGTCGATGTAGCGGAATTATGAAGTAAGTTTCTTTGCGGCGGAGATGTTGGAAAGATAATCGACCATTGCTTCTTTCGTCAGCGGATGGGCAAAGTGGTAGCCCTGGCCCGCTCCGCACCCGAGGCCTTTTAGCTCTGTTATCTGTTCGGGATGTTCGATGCCCTCGGCGATGGTCCTCAGCTTTAGCGATTCGCCCATCATTATTATCGCTTTGGCCACGGCATTTCCCTCGCTTCCTTGCCCGAGCTTATCGATGAACGATTTGTCTATCTTTAAGATATCGACCGGAAACCGCTGGAGATAGCTAAGACTGGAATAGCCTGTTCCGAAATCATCGATCGCAAGCCGCACGCCCAGATCTTTTAGTTTCTGGAGCTTCACGATGGTCGTTTCCGCGTCTTCCATCATAAAACTCTCTGTAATTTCCAGTATCAGAGACCTTGGCGGCAGGCCCGATTCTTTCAATGCCCGGCTCACAACGTGTGCCAGATCGCGCTCGTGAAACTGTCTTATGGAGATGTTTACCGAAACGGAAAGGTCGATGTCTCCTTCAAAAGCTTTGCGCCATTCCTGCACCTGGTTGCATGCTTCGACAATGATCCATTCGCCGAGCGGGACGATCAAGCCTGTTTCTTCGGCAAGCGGAATAAATTTTTGCGGTGGGATCAAGCCCAGCTTCGGGTGCATCCACCGCACGAGAGCTTCCATCCCGAGGAGTTCACCGATGCCGAGGTCGAAGATCGGCTGATAGTGAACTACGAACTCGCGTGCTTCTATGCCGCGGCGAAGATCTGATTCGAGTTCCACGCGTTCGACCAGAGCTTCGTGCATTTTTCGCTCGAAAACGACGAACTTTCCTTTGCCCTGGCTTTTCGCAAGATACATAGCAAGGTCCGCATTGCGGAGCAGCGTTTCGGAGCTTGAGGCCTGGTCCCAACTCAACGCGATTCCGATGCTGGTCCCGACATAAACATCCTTGGCGCCAAGGTTGAACGGTTGCCGGAAAACATCCAGTATCCGTTCGCCGATCATTACTGCTTCACCTGTTGAGGAGACCGAATCGGCAAGAACAGCAAATTCGTCGCCGCCAAGCCGAGCAGCGGTGTCGGTATTTCGAAGGCAATCCTGAAGGCGTTCGGCTACGGCGATCAAAAGCTTGTCACCTGCCTCATGTCCCATCGAATCGTTTATCGATTTGAAATTATCAATATCCAAGAACAGCACGGCGATGGTCGAGCTATTTCGCTCAGCTCGGACGAGCGCATGCTCGACCCGATCGCGGAAAAGCGCGCGGTTCGCGATCCTTGTAAGCGGATCATGAAGCGCCTGGTGAGTCAGTTGTTCCTCCAAAGATTTTTGCTCGGAAACGTCCATCATCGAGCCGAGCATTCTGATCGAACGGCCGTTCCCGTCACGGACAAGATATCCGCGGTCAACCACATAGGCATACGAACCGTCGCGCCGGCGAAAGCGATATTCGTCGGTCCAATTCGTAGCCCCGCTTTCGATCGTGCGCTTGATGTTCAACGAGACGCGTTCGGTGTCCTCTGGATGAAATCGCGCGGTCCATTCGGCGGAAGTGCGGTTCGCCTCGTCTGCGGAATAGCCGAAGAGCTTTTGGAAGCCTTCGTTCCACCACAGTTCGTTTGTTTCGAGATTCCAGTCCCAGACGGCGTCGCTGCTTGCACGGGTCATAAGCTTGAACCTTTCATTGCTGCGGCGAAGCTCTTTTTCGTTCTTTTTCCTTTCGATGGCGATCGCGATCTCGTCGGCGACCGAGGTCAGTAATCTGACATCGCGTTGGTCATAAGTATCTGAATTTTCATAATCCTGGACGACAAGCACGCCGATCGAACCGGTTTTCGTCTTTAGCGGAACGCCAAGCCATATCGGGGCGTCAGTTCCAACCGATTCGACCAAGCCGTCTTCGATAAGGAGCTGTACTTCGGTATTGGTCAACAACATCGATTCGCCTTTTCGAAAAACGTATGCGCTTAGGGTATGGCCGAGTTTTATCGGCGGCGGCATCGGGTCGTGGCGATCGACCCAAAACTCCATCGTCAGCATTTCGGTTTCCGGCTCGAACAGCGCGACGAAAAAATTTTCGGCGTAAATGATGCGTTTGACCTCGGTGTGTACAAGGGTAAGAAAATCGCCCAGGTTCGTAGTGGTGGAAACACCATGGATTATTCGCGAGACTGCACGTGATTCCGCGTCGAGCCGTTTTCGATCGGTAATGTCCCGGGCAACGCAGACTATCTTTTGTTCACCTGTCGCCGGATCGAGTATTTTGGCTAAAGATATAGAAACAGAGTAGCGGCTGCCATCTTTTCGAACACAGCATGTATCAAGGCGTCTCGCAAGGACCTCCCTATCAAGAGCACGCTGAAAGACCTTTTCAAAAAATGAACTCTTTCGCGTCAGAATGTTGATCGGCATCCCGATCAGTTCCGATTCGCTATATCCGGTCAGTTCGAATGTTGCCGGGTTAACGCGCTCAATGAGCGATTCGCTATTGATGATCAGAATTGAGTCCCTTATCGAATTGAAAATACTGTCGCCAAGCGTCTGTAGATCGCTGCCAGCCGTCGATGTGGGCGGAAATAGAATTTGGCCATCGGGCATAGCTGGGCCATTTGGCTGTGAGATCGACTGAGTCTGCATGGGATATCTTGTTAAAGTTGCGGAAAACGAACGGGAACAATATGAACCGGGCAACTCGCTTAACTGTCGGGTCGCGGGGAAAAGTCTAATAACGGAACGGGAGAAGCGAACGCGCAACCCGCTAATGAAATAATGACTTACAGCAGTTGAATGTGTCAAGAATTTTATTTCCAGCCATACGATGAAAAAGGGCCCGTGATCAATCTAGTGCCGAAGTGGGGCTTGACTTAGGTACTCGAAACTTCCGAATCGCGGTCAATAGCTGGAGCAAGAACAACGAACCTAGTATTCCAAGTAGAATCCAAACCGGCACTTCGCTATAGCGGAGCAATTCCGTGTATTCCAGCCCTTTTTCGTATCTGCCCGATGCTCCGGTCGCGATCTCAAGGTGCATGATCCGCTTTAACTCGAACCAGTAGAGAATTGCATAACCCAACGGAAGTAGCAGGAGAAAGCTTACGATCCACCATCTTTCGATGAGCTTTACTACCGTGAACGCCAACAGAATACCGGCTATATAACGGGTAAGCCCTCCAACATACACATACGGATCGCCATGGGAGAACCAGAATGATATGCCGCCATCAATTGGTTTGGTTACAGGATACTGAAATTCACAGATCAGACTTGCACCGTTGGAAAAGCCAAAGAAATGGCCCGACATCCAGAGGCTCAAACCGATTGCTGTGGCTGCAAACACGAACGTCAGCCGTTCAAAAAAAGCAAAGTTTTTCATTGGCATGCTCCCTTGAAAATCAGGTAGTTTTATCACAAAGTGTTTTCGCCAATTCTCAAATCGGCAAAACATTCTAGACAAAAAAAGAGTGCCGCGATGGGCACTCCATTTTTGATTCGAGAGCTAATGATCTTTATCAATTTCCGTCGTTGCTGCGGACGGGCGATGACGATTGGATCGTTACGGTCGAGCCGGGCAGCAGGCGGATGTCGTCGCGGCCGGTGGCGATAACTGAGCCAGCGCCTGCACCGCCGCCGATTATGGCACCAAGCACAGCACCCTTACCGCCGCCCGCGATGGCTCCGATAATGGCTCCAAGACCCGCACCGATGCCGCCGCGTTTTGCTGTTTCGTTCGTCTGGCTGCCGCTTCGGGCGGTACCTTCGTTATCGACACGCACGTTCCTGCCCTGGGTGTCGGTGACGTTCTGGACGTTACCCGCAAAATCATAGGCCTTACCGTCACGGAGCGTTATGCGTTCGAAATTGAACGTGATATTCGCCCGGCCCGAAACCTGCCCTGAACGCCCAACGCCCGAGATATAGCCTTCGATAACTGCACCGCGATATTCTGTCGGCGATTCGACCGTCATTTTGAAGCGGTCGTTGTTCTGCGAGACTTTCGTGCTTATCTCATTCTCAAGCCGGCCGGTAACGGTCATTCCGTTCGGAATTATAAATTGCCCGATACGCGGTTTGCTCAGCGTAGGGTTTGGGCTGTTCGCACCGATGCGGTCATTAGGGCGGTCGTTCGGATCGTTCGATGAATAGCCGTCGTTGTCTGAAAAGGTGCCGCCGTCATCAGGCAGGTCTATTGATTCGATACCGAGCCTTGCGACCTGGTCGGTGCGGGTGTAAACGCTGTCGGCAAAGATGGTCTCGCTAAGGTATTGCGTGGTGATGCGGCGCGTTACTTTCAGCGAATTGCCGTCGGAAGCGAACGTGACGTTATAATCCGTTTCGCCGCCGATGCTTGATATAACAAGCTCATCGCCGCGCAGTGTTGCGCGGACCGTTATCGTGCGGCCATTGTCCTGCTCGGTGCGTTCGGTGCCATCCGCTCGAAAGGTTATCGGCGAACCGTTCGTCGAAGCGAGCGTTACCTGGTCACCGCGAACGTCGATCGCGATCTGTTCCGGCGCGGTCAATTTTGATTCCAGGTCCTGCCGCTGATCGCCCGAAACGCGAACGCCGCTGACAATGTCTGAAACGCGTTCGCTGCGGCCCGCGTCAAGCGAAAAAGTTCCGGTCAGCGTGCTGTAGATCGCCGGCCCGGGTTCGTCAATACCATCGTTGCTGGGATTGTTCGAAAAACCTCCGTTCCAGTCCGGCACTATGCCGTAATTCGAGGCAAGCCGGTTAACTCCGTCGCGGACGCTGTTCCACAGATTCTGAATACGCGGCCCCTGCGGATTCGATGTCAAAAATCCGTTCAGCTCATTTGCCGCGTCTATCACGCCCTGCATATCGTTGCGGTTGTCACGACGCTGATCGACATTATCGGACAGCGTTTTCATCGCATCGCGCAACGCTTCTATCGAACTTTGCGCATCCTGCTGGTCTTGACGGCTGGCCGAAGACGACCGAAGCTGCTGCCGCAGATTTACCGCCAGTTCGTCGATCTGTGCGTTCAAGCTGCGAACGCCGTCGCGCACCGCGCGTTCGTTTCGCCGCTGTGCGTCAGCGGTTGAAACAAGCCCCGTTATTAAAAAAGCCGAAATGATAATTGCCGAAAAAGAGCCGGTAAAGCGTCGCATATTCATATCTCCAGATTATAGTTGCCTACGGCACACTGCCGCACCTGCGCTTAGAAGCATTTCGCGTGCCCGGCGTTGTCGGCGGTGTTCGCGCCGCTGTTTGCACAGTGCGGTGTGATAAGATTTTGATACATTTCGAGCAAGATTTCGGGGAGGATCAAATGGCAGAAAACGAATACAAGGCAACGGTCAGATTTGCGGGCGACGAATTTTTTATCGGCACCACGCCCAGCGGAAATTCCGTAGCTATTGACACAAAAGGAGATAGGAAATCGGCACCATCGCCGCTTGAGATGCTGCTCGTCTCGGTCGCTGCCTGCACGGCCGCTGACGTTATTTCGGTAATGCGGAAAAAGCGGCAGGACGTCCGCGAATATCTGGTCGAGATCACGGGAACCCGCGTCGACGATCATCCCCGCAAATTCACCGCCTTTCACATAAACCATATCGTGCGCGGACACGCGATTTCGGAAAAAGCCCTCGCCGATGCCATAGAACTCTCCGAAACAAAATACTGCTCAGTAGCCGCCACAGTCCGCCCCACCGCCACAATAACCACAAGCTACGAGATCATCGAGTCCGAAGTTTAATATTGTGAGCTGTTCATATGAATCGTTACTCAACACTCAGCAATCGACTTGGAGCTTGGATAATCGACGGCCTTATTTTTTCTCCTATTATCTTTGCTGGAGCGTTCGCTGAGACTTGGGGTTTTGGTTCAAATGATTGGGTCTTTAACGCATTAGTGCCATTCGCAAATATCCTAATGATCTCATATTACGTCCTGCTTCATTGGAAATATGGCCAAACGGTTGGGAAAAAAGTAGCCAAGGTCAAAGTGGTCGATATCACCGAAAAACCGATCACATTTTCACAAGCATTTATGCGAGATATTGCATACGTCATCCACTTTCTGATCATAATGGCCGCCTCGTACAGCATGATCTTGTCCGGCTACAGTTCTGACTCTGAGAGGTATTATGGAATCATTCAGTATCTAACTATACCTGTATGGCTCTGGTTTATCGTCGATGTAGTTGTCTGCCTAAAAAGTCCTAAACACCGGGCTCTGCATGATTATATCGCCGGCACTGTTGTAGTTCGTCTCGACATGTACACCGAACCAACTAACGACAAGAAACTCGATCCACCCGGCCCGGAAGAATACACGAATCTCGTTTCGAAAAACTTCGACTATCAACCAGCGGCAAATTAACAAACTGCCTTTTTTACAGTAACTGCAAGCAATGTTTATTTCTTTTTGGATTTGCCGGTCTTAACTACTCGATCTGGGGGCACGATAACCGCTGGCCTGACAACGATCTTCAAATTTTCGTCGGCGGCTTTATCTTTCATCTCGACC
>CAZXTS010000080.1:0-11925 GCA_964643745.1 uncultured Chloracidobacterium sp. | reverse complement strand
ACGATGGTCGGATTCGGAAATCTTCAGCGCTCGTGAAAACTCATTGCTTCGAAAAGCAAGATCGATATCAACGAACCGACGCGGCTGATGATCAGGGTAAAAGGATGCGACAGCTGATCCCTTTATTACGATCGGGTGCAGACCAACTGATTCAAACTTCTCAAACGCCTCAGCGGTCAACTGATCAAGCCGCTTCCTATTGATCAGTTCCCATTTGTTGACCTCAGTTGAATTAGCTGATTCCATATAGAAAAGGCAACGACTCTACGTTCGTTGCCTTTGACCTTAACTAAATTGCACCAATTTACGGTAATGGCGGAATGCAACCACCCGGCGTGAGTTCCGGTGCGCAGATTAAATCAGCATTGCAACAATTATTTGAAACACATCCGCGGCCGGGACACTCGGTTGATACTGTGCAACCGCACGAGGCACTTGCCATTGCACTTTTCGGAGCGACGAGCGATGCAACGATGGGTAACGCGATCACAGATGCGAGGCCGATCTTTTTCAGAACTTCGCGTCGTGTTTGACCGTTGAAATTTGCTTTGATCTCGGCTTCGAGAAGGTTATTCTCCGAGAGCTGGTCAAGAGCAAGCCAAACCATTTCATCGGTGACCTTTGAACCGGTCGCCTGTTCCAAAACTGCAGTGATGTCATCAACCGAATTCGAACCGTTGCATGCGTGCCATACGGCGGCGGCGGTCTTATTCAAGCAGTGGGCCTTATTACTTTCAAGATCATATATGAGGACCTCGTCAGGAACCTCCTGAACTACAAGTCCGCTTTTTCGAGCGCTTGGGAACGTCGTATTACTCATCATCTTCCTCCAAAAAAAACCAATGGACAATAAAAGAATTAATTTTAATAATCAATTCAAAAAGGCGAAACCTTGGGGATTATGCCACATACCTTGCACAAAATTCAACACCTGCGGTGATAAATTATTGTGAACAATGCACTTTGCAGTAAACCTCAAATTATCAAAACTCCGATCGAACCTAATTGATCGATCGAGCCAAATCCCCATGGAATCAAGATCGATCAAAAGGATCGCATCTCAAATCTATAGCGACCTGCAAAATTAACATGTTAAACACCGAACGTCAATTGAAATATTGACTCCAGGAATAAATGCAGAATTAGGCCTATTTTCCCGATTTCTTAAACTTTTACTTTAAACGGCCAAAAGAACGCTGCGATAGGCTTTTACCGTATCTTCCAGCGAAAAGTCCCGTTCGGCCGCCGTTCGTGCTCTTTCGGCCATTTCAGTTAAGTCTGGCCGCCTTTCAAGGATTTCCCTAATCAAGACGACGAGGTCTTCAGTATTTTGCGGGCTAACCGTCCAACCGATGCTATTTTCCTTGACCACAAGATCGATCTCTGAACCCGCCTCGGTCAACGCAAGGATCGGCTTGCCGGCGGCGAGCGCGTTATAAGTCCGGCTCGGCATCGAAACACCTTTCATTCCCTGCACAAGTGAAACAATTGCAACGTCGCATGCATTCAGAAATATCTGTTGTTCGGTTCGGGGCTTTGGATCAAGGATCGTAACGTTTGAAAGTTCCAGGTTCGCGACTTCCCTTTCCAGCCATTTCCTCTTCACGCCTGTTCCAAGAAAGACGAAGTGTGCATCTTCGCCAGAAAGAAGATGGGCGGCTTCGACGAGCGATTCGATATCGTTCGGATGGCCCATATTGCCCGCGTAAAGGAATATCAGTTTATCTTCAAGGAAAAGTTCTTTGATCAAAGGATTCTGGTCGCGGGCTGTGGGCGAAACGTTTTCAAGCTCTGCCCAGTTGGGGATCGTTACGACCGGGATATCAAGGCCTTCGGTCTTTCGTTTTGTCATTTCAGCCATATCCCGACCGACCACGATTATCTGCGAGGCGTGTTTGTATAGCCACCGATTTGCCATCGACATTAGCCTGAAAAAAAATGACGCTTCTTTGGTCTTTCCTACGGCTACCAGCAATTCAGGGTAACTATCGTGGATGAGGAGCGTATAGGAGCAGCCTTTGACCAAGGACGCGATCGCGGCAACAAACGGCATAGTCGGCGGTGTCGTAACCACCAGAATACGATCGCCTTTCTTGAAACGTCTGAGTGCCGATAGAAAAATGCTTGCACCGAGGGTCAGAATATTTACTATCCGGAAAGGGATTACGTTCTTATCTAGTGTTGTGCCTGCAGCTCGCTTAATGCTGACGCCGTTGTGGATCTCCGTTTTCGCCGCACGAGTTCCTCGTTTTGAATAGGTAGGTTGTCCGCAAAGTGCGTGAACATCGGCATCGCCGGCCAGCCCCTCGGCGATCTTTGTCATATAATATCCGGTGGACGTTTCTTCCGGATAGTAAAGCTCGGAAACGATCCACAATCGCTGTTTGTTTGATTCGGGCATTCTAAATAATTCAGCAGTAAATGCAATTATTACAAAACTTGGGGCTTTGATATAGTCGGACGAGGCGAGGTTTTGCGCTTGTTATCTCGCATGAATCGATAATGAAGATTCTATTTCCTGTGCAGGTATTCTATCCGTCTCAGGCCGGCGGGCCTGCGAACACGGTTTATTTCCTTGCGAAGCACCTCCAGAAAAACGGCCATGAGCCGATCGTTATTGCCACGGATTCCGGCCTTGCTCCAAGTATCGAGCGAAACAAGTGGGTAAATAACGAAGCCGGACAGGTAACATATATTCGTACTCGGCATATGTACTTCCCTTTTCGGCAGACATTAACCGCTCTTTGGTTGCTGAGAAAAGTTGACGCGGTCCATTTATCTTCTTTTTTCTTCCCACCTGCGTTTATAACCGGCCTAGCGGCATGGCTGTTTGGGAAAAAGATCGCCTGGTCGGCCAGAGGTGAGCTTGACGACCATTCTCTCAGCTATTCGCGGTTCAGAAAGAAGCCTGTGTTCTGGCTTATTCGAAAGATAATTGGCCGAAGGCCGCTTTTTCATTCCACCTCTGACGAAGAAACTGATTTTATCAAACTTCGTTTTGGCACCGACGCATCGGTCGTGAAGATACCGAACTTTGTCGAGCTGCCGCCAAAGCACGCGAGAACCCCTGAGGAATATCTGCTCTATCTGGGCAGGATCCATCCAAAAAAGGGTGTGGAAAATCTGATCCGTGGCGCGGCTGGTTCAAAACGTTTTCGCGATTCGAAATTTACGATCAAAATAGCCGGGACCGGGCCAAAGGCCTTGATTAACCAACTTGATTCTGTGGTTCATGAGGTCGATATGGCAGATAGGGTCAAGTTTCTCGGACATATTGAAGGCGACGCCAAGACCAAACTGTATGCGAATGCATATTTTACCTTTATGCCTTCCTACGCTGAAAATTTCGGGAATGTGGTAGTCGAATCGCTTGGTCAGGGCACTCCCGTTGCCGCCTCGGTTCATTCACCGTGGCAGGTTCTGGAAGAGAATAGGATCGGGTTCTGGACGGACAATGCACCCGAGGAACTTTCCCGGATCATTGACCATATTCTGCAAATGGAAACCGCGGAATACGAAGGCTATCGGAAACGGGCCCGGCCGTTCGTGGACGATAATTTTGACATCCGCCAAAATTTCCACGAATGGATCGAATTTTACGAACAGTTAGAGAACCGATGAACTAAGATCTGTGTTTTCGCAAGCTGAGGTGCCCAAGGACAATATTTGCAACAGTTTGCGAAACATTCCGCTGAATATATTCGTCAGGCGGCGACCAGTCGCCCGAACCTGAAAGCGCTACACGCGCGGCTCGCAGGATAGTTTCCGGGTTGCCTCCTGCGAGTATGTTGCTGCCGGCCTCCAATGTCTCGGGGCGTTCAGTGACATCGCGTAAGGTAACATTCGGAACGCCAAATATGGCACATTCTTCCTGAACGGTACCGCTATCGGTCAAAACCAGCTTCGCGTTCTTTTCAAGCGAGACAAAATCAAAGAAACCTAATGGTACTAATAATTTGATACGTTCTACATCAACCAATACATTAAATGCTTTTAGCTTTTCACGCGTCCTTGGATGCACGCTCACGATGACCGGAACCTCGAATTCGCGACCCATGATCTCGAGTGCTTCAAAAAAGCCCTTCAGCCGCTCCGGACGGTCGACGTTCTCTGCACGATGGAGTGTCACCAGGAAGTAATTCTTGGGTGAAATGCCAATGTTCTCCATCGAACTGCTCGACGCGATCTCGTCCCTGAAGTTTTCGAGAACCTCGAAGATCGGATTCCCTGTCACATAGATCCGGTCGCGTTCAATTCCCTCTCGAACGAGATTTTCAGCACTACGGCGGGTATAAGGAAGTAGAATCGTACTCGAATGATCTATAATTCGGCGGTTTACCTCTTCGGGTACACGATCGTCATAACAGCGGTTTCCCGCCTCCATATGAAAGACCGGAATTCCGCGGCGTGCTGCCGGGATTGCGGCCAATCCGCTATTTGTGTCTCCAAGTATCAGGACACGATCGGGCTTTTTCTCTTCAAGGATCTTATCTACCGCGGCGAGCATCTGTCCGACCTGCTCGCCAAAGGCAGCCGATCTGATCCCCAAATGGACGTCCGGAGTTCTGACTTTGAGGTCTCGGAAAAAAATATCGCTTAAGCTTTCATCGAAATTCTGGCCGGTGTGGACCGTAATGCTCTCGCAAAGATCATCGAGTTGTTTTAGGACGAGACTAAGCCTAATGATCTCAGGCCGAGTACCGAAAATAGTCAAGATCCTCATATCGCTAAATGTTCTCTTAATTGGACTTGCTTAGAAACTTTTCGATCTCGCTGCCGGCCCCGGACAACAGTTCGCGAACTGCAGGTATCGAAAGGTTTCCGTCTTTTGACGAATACTCGTCGGAGATCGCCTGTTTGAAAACTTCGCCATTTCGAAGTTCTGGAAGTACCGGGAGGATCGCATAATGTTCACCCCGATCTACCGTTCGATAACACTCTTCCTCCGAGATCATAATTTCATGTATCTTTTCGCCCGGACGGATACCTGTGAATGTGATCTCAACGTCATCGCGTCCGGCGATTGCCTTTGCAAGATCGACGATATTCGCGGACGGAACTCTTGGTATGTAAGTTTCGCCGCGGCGGCCTTCAATAATAGCCGCGAAAACAGTATCGACCGCACGATCCAGGCTCAAAAGAAATCGGGTCATTTCCGGCAATGTTACGGTCATCGCCTGGCCTGTTCGAGCCTGTTCGACGAAAAGCGGCACGATCGATCCGCGAGACGCGATCACGTTGCCATATCGAACACACATCAGTCGAATATCTGGAAATGCTCGATTTGCTTCGATCACGATCCTTTCTTGCAAAGCCTTGGTCATTCCCATCACGTTGATCGGCTTGCATGCTTTGTCGGTAGAAACACCGATAACGGTATCTACCTGGTCTCCCGTTTCCGCGATCGCCCGAACGAGATTTTCCGCTCCGATCACGTTCGTCTGTACGGCTTCAAACGGGAAATATTCGCACGAAGGAACTTGTTTCAAGGCAGCGCCATTTATGACTGTGTGGACGCCCCGCATGGCGCTTTTCAGCGAGTTTATGTCGCGGACATCGCCGATATGGAATGCCAAGCGGCTTTGGGAATTGTTATAGATGATCTCGTCGGTCGCCTTTTCCCGGTGCAGCAGATCGAGCCGCATAAAATGCTGTTTTGCTTCGTCTCTGGAAAAGATGATGACCTTTTCCGGCGTGCCGAGTTCGCCCGAAAGTATCCGCCGGGTCAGCGTTTGACCGAGCGAACCTGTGCCGCCGGTTATCAATATTCGTTTGCCTTCAAAAATGCTCATTTTCAATGTCCGTACAATTTTCCATCATCGTGCATCGCTTTGACCATATCCGGCCAAGACTGCGGCTGAAATCCTGTCTCGGTGCGAAATCTATCAGAATTTAGGCTTCTGTCGATCTCGGGAAAGTCGGAACCTTCAATTTCGATCTCCGCCTGGTACTGCGTATTGATCATCGAGATCAATTCGAACTTATTTATCGGTTCGCTGGACAAATGATACAGCCCCTGCAATTGCGGGTGCAGTGTGATTATGTCCTTTATGATATTCGCAAACACGACCGTTGGGAAACCGGAATAAATAGCTTTTGTAAAGCCCTTAACCTTTCCGCCTCGATTGCTCAAGAACCAATCGACCAGGCTATGATGCGACCCGATCTCATGCCCGATGATCGACGTGCGAAGCGTCAGGCATTTCTCTTCAGCCACCTCACCCCATCGCTTACTCTGCCCATAAAGGTCCGTGCAGTCTGGCACATCCGCCTCGGAATAATAGCCCTTAGCGCCGCTGAAGACACAATCCGTGCTTACCTGTATCAGCCGAAAACCGTATTCGCCTGCCAACCGAGCCAAACGCTGTGGAAAAATCGAGTTGATCTCAAGAGTGTTGATAACATCCTTTGCCGAAGGGATCTGTTTGATCACTCCGATAGCATTGATAACAACATCCGGCTCAAACTTCTTTATAGCTTGTTCGAACGATGTGAGATCGGTGGCTTCCGTGCCGGTGATCAAACTCTGCTCGTCAAACCAGTCAAATCGGCGAAGGCCATCGGGCACGGAACGACAAGTGGCTCGAACATCGAAAGTTGGCGATAGGACCTGCAATAATTTGTGCCCGAGCATTCCGCCGGCGCCGAGTATCAAAACCTTCATAAGCGGCTAAGGCAACACTTTAGGTGTTGCTCTGCAACAGTTAAACCAATTTCAAGATAGCAATAACAGTTCAAAACGAATGATCGGCCTTCCGTCATGCCAATATTTCTCTACAGCCAGCGAGAACCGATCCGATCTGTATTTTCTCCAAACACAAGTGATCGTTGAAGCACAGCGGCGTTTGGCATCCTTCGCACGACACTTGTTCCCTGAATATCTTGTGTCCGCTCCCAAACGGATACCAGCGGCCCGGATAATCAACCGCTGCAAAGATCGCCACACACTTTGTACCTACCGCGGCCGCAAGGTGCATTGTGCCTGTATCATTCCCAAGATACAGCTTACAGATTTTCATCGCAGCGGCGGATTCCCTGACATTCAATTTACCTGCCGCACATAGTCCGCGGCCCCAGTCACGGATCAGCCGTTCGCCCTTTTCTGCATCTTCAGGCCCACCAAAGACGATCGGAAATATATCAAATTCATCGATCAAATGCTGGACCGTTTCACGGTAATTTTCTTCGGCCCAGACCTTTGATCCCCACTTGCTTCCCGGAGCGACGGCAATGATCCGAACCGGATCAGCCCCGCTAGAGACGCTCTGTTCTATAAGGTCACGGCCGACAGCGAGCTCATTTTCGTTCAGACGCAAGAGATCGTCGGATCCCTTTTCAAGGTCGGGTTCATCAAAGCCCAACGAACGAAGCAAATGATCTGCCTCCGAATTTATTTCGCGGGCCGGATATTCGGCTCTTGCCGGGAGCCGATTCTGCCGCAAATGATCTGCACCGATCAGACTCTTCACGCCGCCCAACTTGAAGAATAGTTCGTCACGGCGAATCTGTTTCAGCGTCCGTATCCGCGGCATCAAATAAAAGACGGTATCTGGGGCGAATCGGCGGATCTTCCGCGCCAATTTGATCATCTCGAAATAGTAACTAATACCACCCGTCGTTGCAGGATACGAGATAGTCTCATCAAAAAGGCCGTGTTCCGGAATTACGCTTGAAGCCGATACATAATTTGGATTCAGCGGATCGGAGTTTGAAAGAAGCGCGATATTGGCAGACGGAAACCGGTTTCGGATCTCCCAAAACGCCGGGAGGGCAACTATGGTGTCGCCCAAATGTCCGATCCGGAACACCAGGATCCGTTTATGCCGAGAGGCCATCTGCTAATTGTTTCCCTCGCCAAAGTTCGCTCAATTCCCCGGCAGTGATCTTCGTGGTACCGACCTGTTCGACTACGATCCCTGCCGCCAGATTTGCAAGCTCGGCAGCAGGGCCGAGATCAGATCCGGCACCGATCGCGGCGGCCAGAGTCGCGATCACCGTATCGCCGGCACCGGTAACATCATAGACATCGCGTGCCGCTGTCGGGATATGCAGCTTGTTCATGCCGCGTTGGAAAAGGCTCATCCCTTCGTCGCCCTGTGTTATCAGCACGGCGGTAACATCTATGTTCTGCAGCAGCTTGGCACCGACTTCATCGATCGTTTCTGTTACAGAGCTGATCAGCCCGCTTGCCTCAAATGCCTCCTTTCGGTTTGGGGTTAGAACTGTCGCACCGGCATACTTTTTATAACAGCGGCCTTTTGGATCTATCAGCACCGGCTTGTTCCGGTCCAGGCAACTGCTGATCAACTGTGCTAGAAGTTCATTGGTCAAAACGCCCTTTGCATAATCGGAGAGAATGACCGCATCTGAGTTCTCAATTTCGGAGACTGCCTTGTCCATGATCTTCGAAAGACACTCGTCGTCTATTGGGCGGGCAGTTTCATTATCTATCCGGGCGATCTGTTGTCCGTGTGCCATCACTCGTGTTTTCACGGTGGTAGGCCGGTCGGTTGTTGTGACGATATGCAAGTTGGTGATGCCATTCGCCTCGGTCAATGCTCGCACTACTTCCCCATCGGCATCGTTTCCGCAGACACCGATCATCGAGACTGTCGAGCCCAGGCCGGCAACATTAGCGGCTACATTCGCAGCTCCTCCGAGCAGGTCGGTCGTCTTTTTCAAATGGACCACTGGCACCGGAGCTTCCGGAGAGATACGGGTCACGTCGCCCCACCAGTAGCGATCAAGCATTATGTCGCCAATGACGAGGATCCGTGCCTTGGCTAATTTTTCGATCAGGTTATGCATCTGTGTTTGCAGCAATGCTTTTATCTACCATTTCGCACCAGATGTGCGCGATCGTGATATGACATTCCTGTATTCTTGCGGTCCGCTCAGACGGAACGAGAATACACATATCACATAACGACGCCAGCTTTTTTCCGTTCTTACCGGTCAGGCCGATCACCTTCATTCCCCGCGACCGTGCCTCCATTGCCGCCGCGATTACATTTGGAGAGTTGCCGCTTGTGCTGATCGCCAAAAGGCAGTCACCGGCGATTCCGAGAGCTTCGACCTGTCGGGCGAAGATCCGCTCGAAACTATAATCATTTGCCAGTGCGGTCAAAGCCGAAGTGTCCGTAGTCAAGGCGATGGCCGGCAGAGCACGCCGCTCTGTCTCATAGCGGCCGACGAATTCGGCTGCAATGTGCTGTGCATCGGCCGCGCTTCCGCCGTTCCCGCATACTAGAAGCTTTCCGCCTGCCTGAACAATATCGACCAAAAGCGAGCCACACTCCTCGATCGCAATACTCTGAGTTCCGCGGAGTTCCTCAAAGACCGCTAAATGTTCGTCGAGTGAATCTATCATTTCTTCACCAATTACCTCTTCCGAAGTCTTCTTCAGGCGTTCAATATATTTGGTTGAGGAGTAATCACCATAGAGCGGTAGAGAGAAGACCTTTCCGCCATTCTTTATCACAAAATCCGCTCCGATTATCTCATTTTCCTGCCAATCGCCGCCCTTTACCAAAATATCAGGCTTAATGTTGTGTATCAACGTTTCGGGTGTAAGTGTATCATAAATAATCACTTCATCGACAGCAGCCAAGCCAAGGAGAACAGCCCTTCGGTCGTTTTCAGAAAACACCGGCCGGTCTGGGCCTTTGATCGAGCGAACCGAAGAATCGGAGTTCAAACCGACGGTCAGATGATCCCCGAGAGCCTTTGCCCGATTCAGAAGATCGATATGCCCGGGATGAAGCACATCAAAACAACCGTTTGTGAATACACGAACTTTCATTTAATAAACGCTTGATCGTTATAGCTGGCAAACCGCAATTATGCCATCTGCCAACTGCGGCGAGATCCGCACGGCAACATCATTGAACATATTATGCAATTTGGGGCTGTGTGGTCGATGTTCGGTGCCAAGGTCGTAAAATAAGAACTCGCTCACCTCGAAATTATGCCGTTTCAAAAGTAAATTCAAAGTTGAATACGAATAGTACGCCACATGATCCGGATGGACCGGTTCAGCCGATCCACCGCGTCCGCGAAGCCCATAAACCGCGAACCTCATAGCGCAATAGGCATTTATGGTCGTGATTATCAACCGCGTTTCACTGTCCATAAATCGCTTCACACCTTGAAGAAACAAACCGGGGTTGTTCAAATGCTCGATCATCTCGCCTGCAACGATCACTTCGAATTTCTCGTCGCAATCTACATCCTCAAGCTTTTCTAAGTCTGCCTGATACAAATTCTTCGAACCGTGCTCCTGCAAGATCTTCAGTCCGCGTTCGTCAAAATCGAATCCATAAACATCCGATGCTATCTTCTCTAATTCGAAGTGAAGCAGCATATTCGCATTTATTGCTTCATCCGTATATGGATAGTTGGTGCATCCGAGATGAAGCACCTTTCGTCCGCGACATTCATCGCGAATGAGATCCAGCCGTTGGACGAGTTTCGGTCGGTAATTAGAGCCTTTCGTCATCGTAGTTTGAGCAGCGTAAACGCCCGATCGAAAACTATCCTTGCACGGGATATCTCCTCGCTAGTAAAGTATGCCGAAAAATATAGAACGGCCAAATAAATTCCAAAAGATACCATGCCCGCTATTGCAACCAAAAAGTATGACACAGGAATAAAATGCACGATAAAGTATTGCACGATGGCTAGCAATAAGAGCGCCGGCAACAGCCTTAGGCCAATGCTGAACCAAAACCCGAGCATTTCGCTGCCAAGAAATCTTCTTTCACAGTAAAACAGAAAAGGGATAGTCGCCACAATTCCCAACAGCCGTCCCTCGGCGATACCTAAAAGTCCATATACCGGCGCCAGGTACAACATAAAGACAATGCCGAAGACCATGAACAGAAAAGTGCTAAAGGCGTTCAGTCCGGCCGCTCTGAAGGATTCGACCACACTCATTAACACCACAATCAGTCCCAGCAGGCCAAATGTAAGACCGTGAACTACAAGGATCGTATGTGACCTCACACGAAATTCGGGACCAACCCAAAGTTCCAGTAAAACTCCTCCTAAGGTCACAAGGGTAACGACAGAAAATACTACGATCACTGCGATCAGCCGATTTGCTTTCCGGTACAACGATCGAAGTTCGTCTGGTTTGTTGAGCAATTCATTTATGTTCGGAAAAAGCACCTGGCCAAAACTTGAGACGACGCCGTGCAGGTATATTCCGATCATCATCGGGACAACATAATAAGTAAGTGACTCCGCGCCAAATCTTCGAACGATGAGCGATCTTTCAAAAAGAAGCAAAAAGTTTGCAAAGATCTGGAAAATGATTATGTTCGCGCCATACTTCGCAACTGCCTTGACGATCGGAAGTTCGATCCGCAGCGTAAATCTGAACGAAGGGATGGCAATTACCGAGGAAACATAAAAGATCGTCCCGATCGTAGCAACCGTAAACAAATTCCAACCGATCAATTCCGTTACGCCGTAACCCGCAACAGCAAGAGCAATGTTACCGCCGCTGAGCATGATCGCACCGAAATTGGATATCAGCAGATATGTCCCGAAACGATGTACACCCTGAAGGGTAAATTGAAACACCTGCGAGATCATCGCGAATAGGCCGGTAATGCAGGCTATGTAAAGGCTTGTTTCGGCAGGCCGGCGAAGGTCCGCGGGAAGGTTGAAAACCTGTTCGGCTACCCAAGGTGTAAAGGCTCCGAGCGTGATGGCTCCAATTGTCCCGACTATCAGGCTCAACAAAAAAGTGGCCGTGATAGCCTGCGAAACGAGATGGTCTTTTCCTTCGGCGATGAACTCGGCTACATATTTTCCGGCGACCTTTCCGATCCCAAAGGTAAATGAATAGCTTAAGAATCCGAGGATAAGCGCATAGACGCCATACAGTTCTGCTCCCAGTCCATTAACAAGGAGTGGGGT
>CAZXTS010000079.1:7056-12009 GCA_964643745.1 uncultured Chloracidobacterium sp. | reverse complement strand
CGTGAAACTAATTGAGTGAACATGAATTACTACTTCCTCCTTTAGGAACCTTGTCAGAAAAACGGGGCTTTCCCTCCTGAGCCGCCGCGCAGATCGCATAGATCAGTGATAGTTAACTTCCAGGCAGTTCAGAGTGAAACTAACCCAGGTCAAGTAAGGGAATACTGTTCAGATATCTGTCGTCAGTCTAAGCCTTTTGCCCATAACCTGTCAAATAATTGCGTTAAAAGAGTTTACGAAACAGGCGGTGTATTTGACGGCACCAAAAGGATGACTGCCGTTACCAAATCAAAAGGCCCGCGACCTCAAAAAGATCACGGACCATTCGATCGCTAGGTTGAAAATATTAATTCACATCCCAGCCGTTGATGGGTGTGTCGGTAGTGGCACCCCATTCGTAGGTTTGGAGCATTCCGTCGCTCGACCTGTAAATGTAGTAGTAACTATTATCCGGATTCGCGTTATCTCGGCGATAAATTGCGATATCCGTCTTTCCGTCACCATCATAGTCGGCTTGGGCAAGGAACTCCGTAAATCCGGTAATTGTCCTTCCCCAGGTTTGATATGACTCAGCTCCGGTTCGGGTCTTAAGCGACCAGACCACGTTGCTGCTGACAACCCTGACGGTCATAAAGTCGTCCTTGCCGTCACCGTCATAGTCACCCGGAACGATCAGCGCGCTGCTCGTGTCCCAGTTAACATATTCGATACCGGAGTCCGATGATCGCAAGAGTACGAACTGGCCCTGCCCCGGTTGTTCCGGACGAACTCGCTGAATGCAGAAATCAAGCTTGCCGTCGCCGTCAAAATCACCACGGTTCGGGAAGACATCGCTAGCAACATTGTTTCCCCAGGGAACATACGTAATATTCCCGTCAGGATTATTATCCGTTCCCTTAAAGAAATAGAAACACTGGCCGCCCGGAGGGAAGCTAGGACAACGGAACACTGCCGGATCGGCCTTGCCGTCACCGTCATAGTCTCCTACTATCGTCGGATTGTCTCCGGTAACACCAAAATCTGTTGCTGTAACAGTGCTGGTCTCACTATTCAGTACATAGAAGAATGCCGCTCCGGGGCCGGTTGGGCCGCTGGAACGCCAAACCGCGATATCAGACTTTCCGTCTCCGTCGAAATCTGCCGGAACGTTTATTTCTCCCGTGGCGCCGGTTCCAAATGGCTGTGCCGTTACAGAATTGTCATCGCTGTTCGCGATCCACCAAACTCGGTTGGTGCCGGGGTTAATACCTAGATTGTCCTCTTTCGAACCCACCTGCTTGAACATACTTCCGCGTTCAGCCGAAAGGTCGCTGTTCACCTTGACCTCAGAACCAAATGAGGGCACCGCCGTGTTCCGCACGATACCATAATCGGATACGCCATCACCGTCAAAATCGGTCTTTACTACACCAGTCGAGACCGGAGCCGGCGTGTAGCTGAACGTATCGATGCCGATGTAGTTCGAATTTGATCCAGACGGACCACCATTTTCGACGAAGTACCGAAACGCAATTCGACCACTTGTGGGTCCTGCCAATCCTGAGATCGTGATCGTGAACTCGGTCCAAACGTTCGGATACGCGGCACCTGTTCCATATGTAGGATTGATGTCCAACAAGATCGTCGTAAAATCACCAACGCCGGTCGGTCCTGTTCCTACATTTGTGCTGGCACCATTTGTCGAAAGGCGAACCTGCAATCTGTCAGGAAAAGTACCGCCGGTGACAGTCCTGGTCCAAAAGCGATATACATCACCATTGTTCATCGTACGGTTTGGAGCGACCAGCCAATTGCTGATCGTACCTGAACCTGTCGTGCTGTTAAAGTTGACACCCGCATAAGCGGTCGGGGCCCCCGCCTGCGATGGAAACGTTGTGGAATTGCCTTGAAACCAAGTAGGTGCCGTGCCGATCGTGGTGCTATTATTTTGCTGGAACCAACCGGAGCCCGGCAAAGTGCCTACCGACGCAAAATCTTCTTCGATCGGCTGGGCCGATGCCACTCCAGGCATCATAATGGCCGCAAACAGCGCAAGTGTTAATATTGAAAATGAACTTTTTGAAACAAATCGAACCAGAAAACGTGATACTGGATGAGTGAACATGACTTACTACTTCCTCCTTTAGGAACCTTATCAAAAATACGGGGCTTTCCCTCCTGAGCCACCGTGCAGATCGCATAGATCAGTGATCGTTAACTTCCAGGCATTTCATAGTGAAACTGACCCAGGTCAAGTAAGGGAATACTGTTCAGATGTCTGTCGTCAGTCTAAGGCTTTTGCCCATAACCTGTCAAATGATTGAGTTAAAAGAGTTTACGAAACAGCCGGTATACTTAATGGCACTGAAAGAATCGCTGCTGTTGGCAAAAACAAAAGGCCCGCGGCCTCACTGGATCGCGGGCAGCGATGTAGCTTGATCGTAAGCGCTAGTTTACATCCCAACCGGTTGCCGTAAGAATGGTGAGCGGTGCCAAATTAAAGTCATCGACCAACAAAGGCGGTTGTGCCGTTGCTGATCCGCTAAATACGGTCAAAATTGCAGAAAGGACCCTTAATATGGCTTAAAGCATAGCAATTCGTTTGGGGTTTATTTTATTTTCCTCATGAAAATTTGATTGTGGTTAGTTTCCTTGCTCAAAGGGTTTAAGAGGCCGGGTCCGTCATTCGGCAAGTCCCGAAACATGCAGATGTGGCCGGCCAAGTTCGCATGGGTTTTTCACTTTGCAGCGAAAAGCTTTATAAAACAGTCTGAAAGACCATGTGCGGAATGATCTGTTAACGAAACGGGCCGCGTTTTGCTAATATCGAAGATACAGTGATCTGCAAAATGTTTTTCTTTCGGACATGTTGTTTTGCCTTATTCTGTTGCTTTGCATGGATATCTTCGAACGCACAGTCGCCAACCCCAACGCCTTCGACCGAAGTTGACGTGATCAAGATCGACACGGAACTTATTGACGTTCCGGTTTCGGTGACCGATCGCAGCGGACGACCACTGCGTGAGCTGAAACGTTCCGATTTTCTGCTTTTCGAAGACGGAAAACCACAGGAGATCACCAGCTTTTCGACGGTGTCCGCCCCGTTCGAAGTCGCACTTCTTTTAGACACTTCCGGATCGACTCGCGGTGATCTCGAGCTGATAAAGCGTTCGGCTCAACTCTTTATCGACGAACTTCGCCCGGGCGATCGGGTCGCGCTCATCGCCTTCGCCAGCGAGAAAGGCGGCTCACCGAGAACGGTAATTCTGGCTCCGCTGACAAGCGACCGAAACTTGCTTCGCGATGCTATTCAAAAGCTGACGATGAGCAACGGCACTCCGTTCTATGACGGTCTTGTGGAGATCATGTCGAAAGTTTTCGAACAGCCCGCCGAAAAAGATTATCGTGGGCGCCGGGCTCTGGTCGCTTTGACGGACGGTGTTGATTCCACGAGTGCCGCGGAGTTTTTTGAGCCGAGAGACTTATTGGAAGAACAAGGCATCATCAGCTATTTTATCAAGGTCGATACGCGAAATTTTTTCGAATCTGAATTGTTGGGAGACTGTGAAAGCGCGATCCGATTCTCGATGGCCCAGATACGCCGATATTACCGGACGGTCGGGCCTGGAAATCGGGAGCAGGCTTCGAATTTTTGTCAGCTTGGTGATTTTGAACGGCTTGCCGTCAGCAAGGCATTGTATGACCTTGCGGACAAAGAAATGAACGAACTTGCAAGGCGTTCGGGCGGAAAAGTGTTCCCTGTTGGCGACCTCGGCGAGGCGAGAAATGCATTCAGGAGCGTCGCGGCTGAGATCGGAATGAGCTATAGCCTCGGATATTATTCCTCGAACGAAAACCGCGACGGCAAATTTAGAAAAATCACGGTGCAATTGAAAGGACTGCCCGCAGGCACACAGGTCCGGGCGCGGGAAGGCTACACAGCAACGAAAGATTAGTTTATGAAAAACTTTAACAGGATATGCCTTGTCGTTCTTGATTCGGCAGGGATCGGCGAGATGCCGGATGCTGAGGCGTGGGGCGATGCCGGTTCGGACACGCTTGGCAATGTGTTTAGATCACGGTCGGTAAATGTACCGAATCTACAGAAAATGGGGCTCGGAAATATTCGGAGCCTTGAGAACGTTCTTGCATCGGCTGAGCCGATCGGTTCGTTTGGCAAGTGCACGCTTGCTTCGAACGGCAAGGACACGACGACCGGGCATTGGGAGATGGCCGGGATCGTCTTGGAGAAGGCATTTCCGACCTTTCCGGAGGGCTTTCCGCCGCGTGTGATCGATAGATTTGTTGCGGAGACGGGCGTGCCCGGAGTCCTTGGGAATGTGCCCGCGAGCGGGACGGAGATAATCAAGGAGTTGGGCGAAGAGCACGTCCGCTCGGGCAAACCGATCGTCTATACCTCGGCAGATTCGGTCTTTCAGATCGCGGCGCATGAGGAGGTCGTGCCCGTGGAGCGGCTTTACGAGATGTGCGAGACGGCAAGGCGTATCCTTGACGGCGAGGACCGCGTTGGGCGCGTGATCGCGAGGCCATTTGTCGGCGAGACGGCCGAAACCTTCAAGCGGACCGAGAACCGGCACGATTACGCCGTTCCACCGCCCGAAGAAAATCTGCTTCCGCTGCTCAAAGACGCCGGTTTGGACGTTGTTTGTATAGGAAAGATTGCTTCGATCTACGATTCGATGGGCGTGACCGAGGACCTCGTCGCCAAGAACAACGAACAAACCATCGATCAGACGATAAACGCCTTAAATGCTGAAAGCAAGGGGCTTATCTTTAGCAATCTGGTCGATTTCGACATGCTTTTCGGCCACCGGCGTGACCCCGAGGGCTACGCAAAGGCGCTTGAGCACTTTGACGGGCGGCTTCCGGAGATGCTTGCCGCGATGAAGGACGGCGATCTGCTGATCATCACCGCCGACCCCTGAATGCGTCCAAGGCCTTCTCTCCCGTACA
>CAZXTS010000079.1:0-7046 GCA_964643745.1 uncultured Chloracidobacterium sp. | reverse complement strand
TGCTGATCATCACCGCCGACCACGGCAACGACCCGACCTTTCCCGGCAGCGACCACACCCGCGAATACGTCCCGCTGCTGGTTTACGGCAAAACGGCGAAGCCCGGCGTCAACCTCGGCACCCGCGGCTCGCTCGCCGACATCGGCCAGACCATCGCAGAGAACTTCGCCCTGAAAATACCCGCCGGCCAGAGTTTTCTAAAAGTGATCTACTGATGTTCGAAGATATTCGCGATAAGATTCGAAGCTTGGTTCGGTCGTTAGACTATGTAATGACGATCCACGGCGAAGAGGAAATGGGCAATGATGGGTTGTCGATCTTTGATGTAGAGTCTGCATTGTTGAATGGTGAGATCGTCGAACGCCAACGTGACGAGAACACGCGTGAAGCGAAATATTTGGTCGCTGGCAGAACTGTTGATGGCGACGAAATAATAGTAGTGACAAAATTGAGCTTGACTGGCAAACTTATAATCATTACTGTTTATCGCGAAATGGAAGGCTATGAAAACTGAATTGATCAATTGTGATATATGCGGAGAGGGTGGGGCTAGAGTGATACATGTTGCCCGCAGCTATGGGTCCGGTTCCGATCTATTGGTGATAGAGAACGTGCCGGTGGTCTCGTGTCCGCATTGTGGCGAGAGTTATCTGACCGCTGCAACGCTCCGTTCGATCGAAAACATCAAGCAGAACCGTTTGACCATCGCATCGCCGCGTCCTGTCCCGGTCGCCGCATTTGTATAGAACACCCTAATCGCTATTTTTGAGGCTCGCGAGCATCTCGCGGGCCTCGTTTAGTTTATCGAGCGGAGCTTCTACCGCAATTCCATTCTGCTGATGCTACGGCATACAATACGGATCAAGCACAAACATCTGGAGAATAAGCCACCGTAACGTCCGATCAACAAAAAATGTGTTGACATTGACACTCGGACTAAAATAAAATTCTGTTTACTGAACGGGCTGCTCTCAACTACCACCAATTAAGGAGAAAAAAATGAAGGAAAAAATCTTCCCATCACTAGCCATCAGTGTACTTTGCTTCATGCTCGCGTCGTCCGCTAACCTCTATGGAAATTCAGGTTTACTGTCTGCAACCCCGGGCTATCTATATGGCAACTCGGTCTGTGGAACCGATTGGTTCTGCGAATTGAATCGGTGGAACGCCTACAATAACGGACTCGATAGCTATCTATCGACATGGAGTATCTGGCGAAACCAAGGTCCTGACCAGTGTTTGTCGAATTGTCAAAGCCAATGTTCGACAATAACAGATCCGATCCAAAGGCAAACATGTATCAACAACTGCCCAGCTAACTGTGAGAGTATACGACGGTTCAATTACGATCAGGCGTGGAACGCACTCTTTGCCGCGAGCAACATTCCGTGTAACCACAATCCGGACTATTGTAGTGAAGCGCGAGCCCGTAGGGATCAATGCAACTTAAACCATCAGACGCGCTGGGAGAACCCCGTTTATAACGAAAAGACGGGCGATTATGATGAAGAATGGCTGAATCACACTTTCGAAGAGTACAGCTCATGCTTTCAAGCTAGCGGTATTCACAATTGTGAATAATCAGTAGCTAACGCTTGAACTCGACTTAACACCCACTGCAGCTCGTAGTCAGTCGTCAACCCTTCATCTTGAAAGCAAAAGATGAAGGGTTGATTTTCTAAGGGTTCGCTACCCTACATAGAGCAGTTTAGAACAGCGTCCTATTAACGCATCATGCCCTAGCCGTCCTTGATACCGCCATTCCATTCTGCTGATGCTTCTTTCATAACAATATTTCTCTCTCGAACTTAGTTCTAAAAGCATCACGGTACCCCCCCCCGTCTCCAACACTCACCCTATAGATTAGGGATAATCATTCCAACTGTAGGCCGCGCGGATTCGAGTCTCCAAGTCCCCGTTAGGTGGGTTGCCGTTGTATATAAAATGCATCCAGCTATTATAAACTTTACGATTTCCTCCAGGTGCAAGGCCGTTCATTGTCTCCCAGTCATGATCTGTTATTACAATCTTTCCGTACGCTGCGGTTCGTATTCCCTGAATCATGGTAACGACACTTTGCACGTCAGAGTCGGGCCATGCAACGTACTTTATCCCGAATGACTCCAAGACTTTTTGGAAGACCGGGATATCTTGATTTCCGTGACAATCAATAACCTCGACATCTGTATTTACATCCGTCACTCCTAACGACTCCGCAAGAAATGGTATGGCATCCGATTCACATTGTCCCTCCACCAAAATTACGAGGTCGGCGAATAACATAGCTGATTTGCCGGGATCGAATCGGTGAATTAGAGACAGTGTTTTGCGATCATTTACCGGAAGATCATTTCCTTGCCAACTGCTAATTGATGTCTCTCTTCGAGTCGGACGTTCTAGCCGCAAGATGCCTTTGTATTGGCCAAGGTCAACGAATATCGCCGAGTGCGTACACAAAACGACCTGAGCATTCGCATCCCCAGCAAGTGCTTTTAATTGACTCATCCGAGGCCTTTCGGCCTGCGGATGAAGGTAAATCTCTGGCTCCTCGATGAGAAATAGAAACAAGGGTCGTTGGTTGACTGGGGCCGCCACTTGGACGGATTCCAAAAGGCGACGATTTGCTCTTAGCATTGCGAATACCAAGGAACGTCTCATCCCGTGCCCCATTTGGGCCACGCTTCCGACCCAACTGTCACGTACGAGAAGGTCTAACGAAAAATTAAGCTCGGAAAGTCGTGGAGCCTGAATCATCGTTTCCGTAGCAACGTTGGCATCATAACGCTCGATCTCTTCCTTAAGTATTTGGTCAAATTCGTTAAGTCGCTCGACCTGCCATTTGCCGTCATCATTTTTCGCAACGATCTTCCCTAGTTCTTCTGTGAGTTTATCTCGAGCCTCTACGACGGCCGGGAATGAATCCTCTGTACTCCCGAGAATGAACTGCCCGATCTTGTCGAAAATGGATCGACCTCCCGTTGAAATTTCCTCTTCGCCGCGAACATCGGCAGCCAAAAAAATGACCTTTACAAGCCGCTTAAGTTCGTCATCCGCAAAGTGGTGCCAGCCAGTTTCGAACTCGATACTTGAGTGACCATTGATGCGATCATAAAGCCTGACCCAGTCATGGGCCGGAACCGTACCGCTTGCACAAATTTCGCGGATTGCCATTTGCGCATATTCCTTCGTGCCGGCTTCCATCGATTGATCTTCGTCAAGCCTTTTGCGTGTTCCAACTCCTTGGGACATGTCCTTCAGTATTTGAAGTCGTGGAACTGGCCCCTCCCGTTGAAGACGATCATATCCGCCGGCATCAAACACTCGGCGAACGGTTAACACGCCATCTTTAGAATCTGGATGCCAACAATCTGAAATGGTCGCCTGAATGAATGATTCTTCGCCCTCTTCCATGAATCCGCAGACATCCGTAACGCCAATCCTAGTTTCTGGATCAAATAGGTACTCTAGTGCCTTGAGAAATGAAGATTTGCCGCAATCGTTCTTTCCAATGAGTGTCGTATAGTCGTCGCTGACGGCTACATCGACGTTTTGAAGACTTCGAAAATTTTGAATCTTAACGCGGGAAATACGCATACATTACACTCTTTCGTATCTGAACGATTTATAAATATTCTGATGGGCAAACTTTCCATGAGACTCAGCAGAAAGAAATGCGTCAAACAAAGCTTCGGGGAAGTCGTAATATCGATAAACACGATTTCCCTTAAACTTGATATAAAGAAGCCGTTCGGACTTTTTGTATCCAGTTGAGATGATGTGGGACGACTTTAAAAATATCTCAGTTATCGAAGCATCGGGGAATCCGGCCGCGTATCTTTCTCCTTCATAGGTATAGTTCGGACGAGATTTTGGAGCCGAATTGGACGTTTTGCTTTGTGCCGCAGCTCCAGTGTAAGAATAAGTTCCCCCAATCTTTTCAAGATATTCAGAAAGAAATTGGAAAGACAGATTTATCTGCTTGGTCTTTTCAGTAGCCGCCGCATATTTTGTAGGGTCCCCGTAGAAACGATCGGGATGATTTTCTTTGATCAATCGAAGATAGCCCGACCTTAACATGCTAAGGTCGAAAGGGGTTCCGACGCCAATTATGCGACGGTGAGACTCTGCTTCAGCAATATTTTCTACCATATTTCTAGTCCACTAAGTCTTTACAAACCACGGTAGCGTACTGTTTGGGCCATAAATATAGTTCTCCTCCACCCAAAATTGTCCGCTTCTTGCAGGACCCCAAAAGTAGCTGTCTTGAAGCCAAAACCGTCCGCCATTGATAGGTCCCCAGACCCAGCCATCTTCTATCCAGAACTGACCGGAATGCTGGGGACCATAAATGAAGTTGTTTTCAATCCAAAAACCTGTGTACATAATTTAGACGAATTAGACTAAGGGGTTGGTAGTGTCGCCCGTATTGGTAATTCTTCGACGTGGCGGTGGAGTTCCGGGCGGTGGTGGCCTCGGGGTTTCCGGCCTTGTAAATACGAACGGCGATAACATTCATAAAACTCAACGAACCTTCAAGATAAGACCCCGGCCAATTTCCGAGATAAGGCCCAGCGGGCCTCCGAATTATTGTGATTTTCGTGGAAAACCGGTGACAAGTGGATAATACGCGCTTTTTTTTGGCTGTCAAGATACTTTTTGCTGACCATCGGTGATCGCGTACAAAGCCGAATGCGTTACAGACTGGCCGCCCGCTCACGCAGGCGGTTCTGACTTTGCGGCTTTCCGCTATGTTGTGTGGCGAAGCTTGCTTCGCCGTGAGCCGAGCACGTTCTTATTCGAGGCGGAGCCTCGGGGGTTGGGGGAGTGATTTCGGAGAGGCGAGCCTCTCCGCGGTGCGGGGCGGCGGAGCCGCGGTGTTGGGGTGGAGGCTTTCGGAAAGGCATAGCCATTCCGCTCATCGGGCGGCGAGCCGCTTGGGGCAGTTGTCGGTTTTCGGTTGTCAGTTGTCGGTGGTCGGCTGTGGGCTGGGGGTGGTTAGGGGAGTTGTCGGTTTTCGGTTGTCGGATGTCAGTTTTACGGTCGGGCGAGTGCCCGACCGTTTTTGCGAATGCGGCAGGGCCGCGGATTCTTCGGCCGCCGGGGTTAGATCTTGTATTTGGTGAATTCGAGGCCGGAGATCTGGGCGTATTGGGGGGAGTCGGTGCCGTAGATGGATTTGACGTATTTTTTGACGAGGAGGGCGAGGTCGACGAGGCCGGTGCCATCGGCGTAGAGCACCTGATTGCGGGCAATGCGGGCATTGCTGAAGGGCACGGCGGCGGCATCGACGTGATGAGAACACGCGTGAACCAAAGTATCTGGTCGCCGGCAGAACTATTGCCAATGATGAAATAATTGTAGTGACAAAACTAAGCTTGGCAGGCAAACTTATAATCATTACTGTTTATCGCGAAACGGGAGGCTATGAAAACTGAATTGATCAATTGTGAAATTTGTGGAGAAGCTGGGGCAAGGGTTATACATGTCGCTCGTAGCTACGGATCGGGTTCCGATCTATTGGTAATAGAGAACGTTCCCGTGGTCTCGTGTCCGGACTGTGGAGAAAGTTATCTGACCGCTGCAACGCTGCGTTCGATCGAAAATATCAAACAGAACCGCTCGACGATAGCTGCACCGCGTCCTGTACCGGTCGCAGCGTTTGTCTCGCTCCAGCCCCGTCTGAACTCTATCCTATGCCGTGAAGAAACTCCCCCGCCGGCGAGAGCTTTCTCAATGAGATCTAAGCGGTTCGGGCTTAACCGATTTTAAAAATCAGCTAACAGCTATTAGGTTATAGCTATTGGTTTTTTTGGTTACACACCACACGGCAGGAAATTATGAAGAGATACTTGGCGATCCTTTTTGTTTTTGCGATGGCGGCTGGGGCTTTTGGGCAGGAGTCGGAGGCTCCTTCGCGGCTGCGGCAAGTTATTGAGAATTACGATCAGGACCGAGGGGCTTTTAACCGCTGGTATTCGGCGGAGACTTCCGGGGCGAGGCGCGACAGGTTTCGGCAGCTTTATTCGGATAGGCTTGCACAGCTTGGGCGTTTGGATTTCGGACGGCTCGAACACCATGAGCAGGTGGATTTCCTGCTGTTTCAAAATCATCTGCGGCGGGAACTTGCGGAAGTCGAACGCACAGCAGGCCAGTTTGAAGAAATGGCTTCGATAATTCCGTTCGCAAGGGTGATCAGCGATCTGGAAGACCAAAGGCGGCGGCTCGAGACGATAGACGCGGAAAAGACGGCGACAATTTTGAACGCATTGGCGAAACAGATCGCCGATACGCAGAAAGGCTTTGACAGCGGAGCGACCGCCAAGCCAAAACGCACGGTCGCGTATCGCGCGGTGCGAACGCTAAATTCCCTGCGGACGACGCTTCGCAATTGGTACAACTTTCATAATGGCTACGACCCGAAATTCTCCTGGTGGAACAAGAGAACTTATGAGGCGGCGGATCAGTCTCTCATAAAATATACCGATTTTGTTTCGAACAAATTGGTCGGTATTGCGGCGGACGACCGCGTGACGATCATCGGCGACCCGATCGGCCGCAAGGCACTCATTCGTGAACTCGAATACGAGATGATCCCGTACACGCCGGAGGAACTTGTTGAGATCGCGAACAAGGAATTCGAATGGTGCGTCGCTGAACTTAAGAAGGCTTCGCGTGAAATGGGCCACGGCGACGACTATATGAAGGCCATCGAAGAGGTAAAGCAGAAGTACGTCGAACCCGGAAAACAGCCGGAGATGATTCGCGATCAGGCCCGCGAAGCGATCGATTATGTTAAGAACAACGACCTTGTGTCCGTGCCGCGTGAGATGGAAGAATCGTGGCGGATGGAAATGATGTCGCCCGAACGGCAATTGATCGCACCTTTCTTTTTGGGCGGCGAAACAATAATTGTTGCCTACCCGACGGACACAATGACCCACGAACAAAAATTGATGTCGCTTCGCGGCAACAATCCGCATTTCGCTCGAGCAGTAACGCATCACGAATTGATTCCCGGCCATCATATGCAGCAGTTCATGAACCGC
>CAZXTS010000078.1:0-12281 GCA_964643745.1 uncultured Chloracidobacterium sp. | reverse complement strand
CAAACTCCGCCGGACGTCGAACATCTACGAACTGAACCCCATCGGCCGCTGTTTTCTCACTTGCCGCGTGGACCGAGACCTGTTCCACGGCCAACTTTTCACCAGTGAAATTTCCGATCAAAATAAAGCCTTTGACCGTTTCGATCCCGACCCTTGCCAGCCGCATAAATGCCTCGTCGATCTGTTCAGCGTGTTCTCCGACTATCGCAACGGGCGTCCCGATCGGTATCAGCGTTCCGGCCCACGATGCAAACTGCCCGCCCAAACCGATGTTTATCGAGTTACGGACGTGCCCGGCGCCGTATTCAGAGTTTTGTCTTATATCGACGACAATGCCATCAAAATCAAGGATCTCCTGTGTCGAAAATTCAGCAGGTTTCGGAAGATCATCAAGCGAGGCTGAACCTTTAAGATTTTGTGACGCACTGACCGGAAAATATGCCGGCACCTCCGGCTGGTCCGCTGCCACGACCTTAATAAATTCGTCTTTTGTCATCGGACGCAGGGCGTAATTCGTCCGCCGTTGTTCACCAAGCGTCGACCATGTTTCTTTTGAAAGCGACTTACCACAAAGCGAACCGGCTCCATGTGCCGGATAAACCTCGGTCTCGTCCGGCAGAGGCAGGATCTTATTATGAAGCGAATCGTAAAGCATCGAGCCCATCTCTTCCGCTGTAAAGCCTTTCGATCCGATCAGGTCCGGCCGGCCGACATCTCCGATGAACAACGTGTCGCCGGTAAACATCTTCGTCGGTGCATCCGGATTTGAACGATCGGTCGCAAGAATGGTTATTCCCTCCGGCGTATGGCCCGGAGTCTCAAGAAACTTAAGTTCGATCGAACCGAGATCCAATGTGTCACCGTCCTTGACCTTCAGCGTAGGGAACTCCGTGTTGGCCCGTTGGCCGTAAATTATCTGTGCACCGGTTTTGCCGGCAAGCTCCAGATGGCCGCTTACGAAGTCGGCATGTGAATGCGTTTCGATCACGTATTTGATCCGTTGGCCATTTGCTTCGGCTTCGTCAATGTATTGCTGAACATCCCGCTGCGGATCGATTATCGCGGCTTCGTCACCGGACCCGAGATAGTACGACGCATGAGCTAAGCATCCTAGATAAAATTGTCTGAATTTCACAGTTTTCTCCTCAATTCGCAGTTAAACCGCTCGCCGGTTCCATGGCATTTTCGCTATCAAAAGTCCCATTCCGCACCAATCAATGGTCGCGGTAAACGCGAGGCCGAAGCCGATCAAACCCGGCAACACCAAAAAGTACGGATGAACGAACAACGACAATAGAACCCCTAAAAGGACAAGGAGGCCGGCGGTAAACCGAACCTGCCGTTCAATTGACCAGGGTGCATATTCGTCACGCTCGACCGGCAAACCCTCCGATTTCCATGCCTCAAACCCGCCCGATACATTTACGACATTCGTAAACCCAAGAGCATTGAGCTTTCGCTGTGCCTCGGACGAACGACGTCCGGTCCGGCACATCACATAGATCGGTTTTGAATGATCGAGCTCCTGATGCCGCTTTTCAAGTTCGCCAATCGGGATAAGGCTCGCGCCCGAAATGCGCCCGCCGGCAAATTCCATCTTCTCCCGAACATCCACCAAGTGGATCTCGCCCGATACCAACTGTTCTTTTAATCCTAAGATCGTACATTCACTCATTGTTCAAAATGCTCCTGTTTCTATACTGCGGCGAAAATGCTCGCCCGTGTCTTAAGTTGTTCGCTCAGCGCATCGCAGACCACTTCGCACAGCGGAAAGATACTTTGATCTTTGATCGAAAAATAGGCAGTGTTCCCGCGCTGATCGCGTCGCAAAATGCCTGCATCGACCAAGGCCCTTAAATGTTTGCTCACATTCGGTTGGCTGGTCTTAGCCAATACCGTAAGTTCCGTGCCCGACATCTCGCCATCACGAAGCTGATTGATAAGCCGAAGCCTTACCGGTTCGGATAAGGTCTTGAATCGCGCCGCGATCATCTCTAATGCTTCTTGTGACAACTCCTTGTTCATAATATAACTATATGCGAATAGACGAATATAGTCAAATCTAAAAATGCGGCGATCGTTCCCAGACCACCGCAGTTAACTAAACGTATTTTCCAACTACTTTTGCGATCGCATCCTTGGAGACGGCTCCAACGATCCGCTCCTGTTCCTGACCGCCCTTAAATACGATAAGTGTAGGGATCCCGCGTATGCCAAATCTGTTTGGAACATCTTGGTTTTCGTCCACATTCATCTTGAAGAATTTGGCCTTGCCGTCCATTTCTTCGGCGACGGCCTCTACAGCCGGAGCGATCATGCGGCAGGGGCCGCACCATTCAGCCCAAAAATCTACAAGAACTGGTTTGTCGGAACCGAGGACATCGGTCTCAAAATTCGTATCTGAAATTGCACTTGCAAACGTACCCATTTTAATCTCCTAATATAAAACCCTGATTATACCTAGTGTTCGAAGCTCGCGCAAAAACCCTGAATAAAAATTGCGATCCACAGAGTTTTAGTTCGAGCACCATGAACTATTCCGACTGTAACAAAACACGTTACAAAGGTCAAGTGTCCGAACTTGCCGGAACTGGAGTTGGCGGATAACCTCAAGTTAATGTTGGTGCTTGGGATAGAAACATCTTGTGATGAGACCGCGGCAGCCGTAGTGCGGGACGGCGTCGAGGTATGCTCTTCGATCATTTCATCACAGATCGAGCTGCACAGGCCTTATGGCGGAGTGGTGCCTGAACTGGCATCACGCGAACATCTTTTGAAGATAGACGATATTGTTGCCGAAGCGCTCAGCAAGGCTGATGTGTCGTTGAAAGATATAGGGGCCATTGCCGTCACGCAGGGGCCTGGGCTGATCGGTGCTTTGCTGGTGGGCGTGTCATACGCAAAGGCTCTTGCGTTCGGAACGGGCCTGCCATTGGTCGGGGTCAACCACATCGAAGGTCATTTTTTCTCGGTCGCGCTTGAGAATCCGCCGATCGAATATCCCGCTCTGGCATTGATCGTTTCGGGCGGCCACACGAACATCTTCTATTCTCCGGAGGCAGGCAAATATAAGCTCGTATCACGGACCAGGGATGACGCCGCCGGAGAAGCCTTCGATAAGGTCGCCAAGATGCTTGGGCTTGGTTATCCGGGCGGCCCGGCGATCGAAAAAGTAGCGGTTGGCGGTGACCCGAAGGCGGTGCGGTTCACAAAGGCAAAGATATCGGACGGGAAACCTGACCTTAGCTTCAGCGGCTTGAAAACGGCGGTCTCACAATATTTGAAACAGAACACGTTCGAACCACTCTCGCAAAGCGGCGAACCTACCGCTCAACTGCGCGACCTGGCGGCAAGTTTTCAGGCTGCTGTCGTAAACGCGCTTTCGACGACATTTGAGAAGTTGGCTCGCGACCTTGAACCAAAGACCTTGATCGTTGCCGGAGGCGTTGCGTGCAATCTGCTTTTGCGTGAGGCCACGGGCGATGTCGCAAAGCGATCAGGGCTCCCGATCTATTTTCCTTCCAAGCATCTATCCACAGATAATGCTGCGATGATCGCCGCCGCCGGCTACTTCCATCTGCGGCAGGGAAACCTGGCTGACCCGAGAATTACGGCTGATGTTACACTGCGTCTTCAAAATCTGATCGACCCGGACGCCGTGCCCGGGTCGAGAAAGCCGCGGTATCGTGTGTGATCTTTGATTGCCTTTCGGTTCCGTTCACGGTTATAATTAAAGAACTCTAAGCGTCGTTTTCCTCCAGCGATGGGTGTTCTTGCACATTTGAATTTGTGTCCATTGATCGGTTTCATAAGGAAACGGATCTTACCAGCAATCTGACCGGGCAGTTCCGATCCGTGACGGGATCGAAGAAACTCAAGCCCCGCCCTTTGGGCCACCACATTATGACATCATCAAGAAGGTTCGTTTTGTTCGCTTTCACACTTCTTATTTCGGCGGTAACGGTGTTTGGCCAAACCTCGATGCCGAATTTTCGTCTCCTGCTCGGTTACATTACGGGCCTCAGCTCGCCGGTGCTATTGACCAATGCCGGAGACGGCACGCGTCGAATGTTCATTGTTCAGCAGCGTGGCCTGATTCGGGTTGTTCAACCGGGATCGCGAACATACACCGATTTTATAAACCTCGCGGACAGAGTATCGCAATCGGGGAGCGAGCGCGGATTGCTGGGATTGGCTTTCCATCCAAACTTCTCGACCAACAGCTATTTCTTCGTTAACTATACCCGGCAAAGTGATGGGGCCACTGTGGTCTCGCGATTCACAGCCATAAACGGCAACACTGTCGGCGATCCAACCAGCGAACGGATCGTGATCACTATCCCGCAGGATTTTTCTAATCATAACGGCGGCATGATCGAATTCGGCCCGGACGGGCATCTCTATATAGGAATGGGCGATGGCGGCTCAGGCAACGATCCGAATAATCGTGCGCAGAACATTAATTCTCTCCTCGGCAAATTCCTTCGTATCACGCCGGATGTCTCCGGTGTTAATACAAATCCACCTTACACGAATCCGCCGGACAATCCATATGTTGGTGTAGCCGGGGCGGATGAGATCTATGCGATCGGCTTAAGAAATCCTTGGCGTTGGTCGTTCGATCGTGGAGGAACAAATCAGCTTTGGGCCGGCGATGTTGGACAAGGAGCACGTGAGGAGGTCAGCGTAATCACACGAGGAGCAAATTTCGGCTGGCGTGTTTTTGAAGGAAATCAATGCACAAATTTAGATGCGTCACTTTGCCCTACTCTCAATCACACTCCACCTGTTTTCGACTATCCCCGATCAAGTCCTCGGTGCTCGATCACAGGCGGATACGTTTATCGCGGTGTGCAGAACGCACGAACCAAAGGCGAATATATGTACGGCGACTATTGTTCGGGTGAGATCCTGACCTGGTTCAACGGCCAGCAGAATTTATGGCTGGATACCTCACGCAATATATCTTCATTTGGCGAAGATGAAGATGGCGAATTGTACGTGGTCGGGCTTGGCGGAACCATCGACAAAGTCCTTGGAAATCGTCCATCCGCCGATTTTGATGGTGACCTTCAGACTGATATCAGCGTTTTCAGGCCGTCGGAAGGGAATTGGTACATCAGGAATAGCGGGAACGCTAACACCACCGTCCTTAATTTTGGATTACCGGGCGACATCCCCGTAACGAAAGATTTCGACGGAGACCTGAGAGCCGACATAGCCGTTTTCCGACCTTCGAATGGAATCTGGTACTATCTTCGCAGCAGCGATTCGACCGTCGGCGGGGTCAATTTCGGTCTCGATGGGGACATTCCTGTTGCCGGTGATTATGACGGCGACGGCAAATCGGACTTTACGGTTTATCGCCCCACGACAGGTGTTTGGTACACGCTTAGGACCACCGACGGCGGGTTTTCGGCCACTACTTTCGGCCTGAACGGAGATATTCCGACCGGTGGTGATTTTGATGGTGACGGCCGTTTTGATATCGCTCTTTTCCGTCCATCAAACGGTACCTGGTATCGGATGAACAGCTCGAACGGAAATGTGGTCATTAGTCCTTTTGGATTAAACGGCGATATACCGGTCGCCGCTGATTACGATGGCGACACCATCTCTGATCTTGCAGTATTCAGGCCTTCAACGGGCGTTTGGTACATGTTGCGTTCACTGAACAATTCGGTGCAGATCCTGAACTGGGGAATAAATGGAGACATTCCTGCCGTTGGTGATTATGACGGCGACAGCATCGACGATGTGGCGGTTTTCCGGCCTTCGACAGGAGTTTGGTATGTTCGCCGGAGTTCGAACGCGTCATTCCTGATCCTCCAGTTTGGCCTGGATGGGGATCTTCCGATTCCCAGCTACGACAAGCCGTAGCAATCGATCAGACTCTGGCAATGGTAAAAAGGCTGACGGATTCGGTTCCGCCAGCCTTTAAAATTTTGGCACAGGAAGATGCCGTAGAACCCGAAGTCAAAACATCGTCGATCAGTAGTATCCGTTTGCCGGCAACGAGCTTTGGCCGAGTGACCTCAAATGCCTTTTCGACCGTCTTTTCTCGAGCCTTTTTGTCCATTCCTGCCCGATGCATCGCGGTGTGTTTTATCCGCGTCAGGGAATAAGCGTCAACGGGAAGTGACAAAGCTCTGCCAACCAACCGTGCGATGACCTCCGCCTGATTGAAACCTCGTTCGAACCGCCTTGTGCGGGAAAGAGGAACCGGAATCACCAGGTCTGCGTCAGTTTCAACGGCACGCAGTCGTTTTACGATCAAATTCTTAAGTGTGGCGGGAATGTGCGGTTCAGACTTCAATCTCAAGATCGCAGCCTTCAATGAACTGGTGTATTCACCAACCGCAGCTGCCGAATCAAAGTAATGCGAAGTGCATTCATTGCAGCTTTCGCTTTGAGTGGGCCGTTCACGGCCGCATTTTCTGCACAACACCTCGGCTCCTGAAAAGATGCGGGTCGAGCCCCAGCATTTCGAACAAGTGCTGCCCAGTCCAATTCGTTCAACCCGGCTGCCGCATTCCGAACACACCGCCGGAAATGCGATATTTGCGATCTTCGCAAATGCCGTTGCGATATTATCCCTGACAGCATTCATCAACATGAAGCTCACGTGCACGCATCAAAAAGCCGCCGATTGGTCGCGGCGGCGATCTGTGTTATTCGTCATCGAGCTGGCCTTGTTCAACAAGCTCCTGGCAATCAAGGCAATACCTTGCCCACGGGATCGCCTCAAGACGCTTTGGATTGATCGGTTTTTCGCAATTCTGACAAATGCCGTATTCGTCGTCATCGATCCGCCGGAGGGCCTGATCGACAAAAGCTAGCTGCTTGCTTTCATTTTCTGAAACCGCAAGCATCACATTTTTTGAGTAATTACGGACAGCCAGATCGACCGGATCCGGAGTTTCGGAATCATCTATCGATAGGTCATTGCCGTTTAGCTTGGTTATTAGAAACTCTCGCTCTTCTTCCAGCTTTTTCTTGAATGCCTTGAGGGTCGTCTTATTCATTTCTGATATGGAAATCCTTTAATAATAGTAAAGGCCCTATAAAGTTGCTCTAACAAAACGACACGAGCCATTTCGTGCGTAAAAGTTAGAAACGATAAGGATAACCTATCATCAGCCATTTCGGCAACTGCGGAAGATACACCATGCGCACCACCGATCATAAAGGCGATCTCGGCGATACCGTCGTTCTGCCAGGCCTCGATCTGTCTGGCTAACTGAAACGAATCAATGGTCCTGCCTTTGACGTCAAGTAACACCGTTTTAGCCCGAGGCGGGATCGCCGCAATGATCTTTGCGCCCTCAAGTTCAACGGCGTCGCGGCCGCTTGCGTCCTTTATTTCCGTGATCTCCGTCCGTACAAAATGCGAAAGACGCTGAAGATATTCATCTTGGAGCGTCTTCCAACTTTTGTCCCGTGTGCGGCCAACCCAAATAAATCGAAATTTCATCGGCTGAGGTTATTATAGGTCCGCCGGGACCTCTACTTTCCGTGCATCGCGCCACAAGCGTTCAAGATCGTAAAAATCTCTCGCTTCTTTATCGAAAAGGTGAACCACGAAATCGCCATAATCCAGCAAGACCCATTCGGCGCCCGAATATCCCTCGATCCGCACCGGCTTTCGCTGGTATTGCTTTTTTAGCTGTTCGCCGATCTCGTCGGAAATTGCCTGAACCTGACGCTGATTTGCACCGGAGGCGATCACGAAAAACTCAGTAAAACTGGCGATCTCGCGGAGGTCGAGAGCCACCATATTCATCGCCTTTTTCTCGGCGGCACAGCGGATAGCCAAACGCAGGTCGTCGTCAAGGTCTTCAAAGGCTGTTTTGAGGTCCGGCAACTCGATCTTTATCTGTTCGCGTTGGAGCGATTTTTCCTGAAGTTCTTCCATTATCTATAAAGTTCGTATTTTTCGATGTATTTTGCAACCTCGGCCGGAACATCGTCCTTGCGATCCAGATGGCCGTCCGCCAGATCCGTCCTCAATTCCGTTGCAGAAACATCATAGATGACTGCGTCCGTAAAATATATCCGGTCAGCGTCACCTCGCTTGACCGACGATGAACCTTGATCACTTCGGAGATCGACGATACGTTCGCGGATCGCGTCTGAAACATGGTCTGTCAAAAGGGGGAAACCCGGCCTTGTTACCACGAGATGATTGACGCCGAGCAACACGCTTTCCCAGTCTCGCCATGTCCGAATATCGTTCCAGGAATCGGCACCCATTACGAAGAAGATCTCGTCTTTGGGATGCAAAACCCGCAGGTCAGCGAGCGTGTCTATTGTGTATCTCTTTTCGCGCTTTTCGAGTTCAAGCGTCGAGACGCTCAGCTTTGGATCGCTTTGTGTGGCTAATGCAAGCATCGCGTGTCGGTGATAAGCAGAGGTCGGCGGACGGTCAGGCTTATGAGGCGCATGAAACGCGGGCAGAAAGAAAAACTCATCGAGCTGAAAACGTGCGACCAGCGAGCGGCCAATATTCAAGTGGCCGTTGTGAACGGGGTCAAACGTTCCTCCAAAATATGCGATCCGATCCATCAATAACAACTACTACGCGACTAAGTTACTGCTTCGGCTCCATGCTCCGTCGATCCGCTTTCCGCCAGGCCGTCGAGCATACGCGAAACTTCAAAGATCAGTTCTTTAGTGCCCATTGCAGCGACAGATGAGATCGCAAGAAATGCTTTACCATCCTTTGCCGCTCGATCTTTAAGGCGCTCAAGCCGTTCCGGTTCATCGAGCGAATCGATCTTCGTTGCCACGACGATCTGCGGCCGGTCAGCCAGATCAATATTGTAGGCAGCAAGTTCCGCATTGATTATCTCGTAGTCCTGGATCGGATCGCGGCCGGATGCCGATGATACATCTACAAGATGAAGGATCAGCTTTGTCCGCTCAACGTGCCTTAAAAACCGGTCGCCCAGGCCTGCACCTTCGGACGCGCCTTCGATTATGCCTGGAATATCCGCAACGACGAACGATCGGAAATCGCCAAGATCCACAACGCCAAGATTCGGCTCCAATGTTGTAAAAGGATAATCCGCGATCTTCGGTTTTGCGGCGGAGATCACGCTGATCAGAGTTGATTTTCCGGCATTCGGGAAACCAACAAGTCCGACGTCAGCGATCAATTTCAGCTCGAGTTGAAGTTCCTTCTCAATGCCCGGCCGCCCCGTATAGTGAAATTTCGGAGCCCGGCGTGTTGGTGTGGCAAAATGAGCGTTTCCCCAACCGCCTTTTCCGCCCTTTGCGACCAGAAATCGCTGCCCGGATTCGGTGAGATCAACTAACAACTCCCCCGAAGCCGCGTCAAAGACCTGGGTTCCCACAGGCATTTTTACTGTGATCGATTCGCCGTCCTTTCCGGATCGGTTCGATCCCTCGCCGTGTCTGCCTCGTTCCGCTTTATGTTCGGGGTTATAACGGAGATGCAGCAAAGTGTTGAATCCTTCATCGGCTTCGAGCCAGACGTCGCCGCCAACGCCGCCATCGCCGCCCGAAGGGCCGCCGCGGGGCACGAATTTTTCCCGGCGAAACGCCGTAACGCCGTTTCCGCCGTCTCCCGCTTTAACTCTTATTTTTACCCGATCTAAAAACATCCTAAGGCTTTAGTCTAGTTTTGTAACAGACGAACGGCAACCAGCTAAGTAAATAACAAGCGCAAAAAAACAAAAGCGTCGTCTCGATTGCTCAAAACAACGCTTTTGATTTCCATAATGATCACCGAAGCAATCAGAATGATGTTGCAGCTTTCACATGTACACGCTCAAGCTGCGGATTTTATATCCCGAAGCGATTCAGCGGGGAATCCATTCTCCGGTCAGTACCCGAAAGACCGAAGCCGTTCGTCGCGTTTTATCGCGAGGTACCGTTAGGTTTTTTTTGTGGTGGCTTTTCCTCCACCGCCGGTTACGTTCCCGGCAACGAGGCTCACAAACCCGAAAGTCTCTGAGCGACTAAGCACCGAATGAGATGATCAATCCTCATTGGCTTCCGTCGTTTTTATCCGACGGACAAGCATTCCGAAGAACGCCCGCTAAGCCTTTCGGCTTCGGCTCTGAACGTACCAAGCAACCGGATTCCGCTCCCTGATGCTCTCGGATCTAGCGTCACCGCTTTGATCCCACCTTTCAGTGCCGGTCAAAATCCCCGTAGATGATCTCGACTATGTTGTGATGATACACCCGATTTTTTCGAAGTCAAGTAGAAAATACTTTAGGTTTTGGCCGAAAATGACGTCAGAACTTTGCCGGGTTGTGGAAAAGTTTCGACCGCATTTGTGGAAAAAATTGTGGAAAACAAGATTTACAGAGGAATTCATGGTCTTGCCAAAAGATTCGGGCGTTTGGTCGGCTCTTTTACCTGTGGAAAAAGAAAAACTTCTCATCGAAACTTTTTTTTCACGAAGCTTTTTTTCCACGAAGCAGGTCGCATTACCTTACCGAGATGGCTTCGTTTACAGAATTCTTGAAGGAAGCGGCGTCGATCGCAGGGTATTTGTAGAGGTTCGGCTGAATAGCATCAAAGAGTTCGAGTAATCTGATCGGGTCGATCAGATTCTCATCTAACATCGATCGAACATCGCTGATATCCTTTGTATGTCCACGTTCAATTTTTGCAAGTGCTTGACTATAAAGATCATAATGAAAAAACTCGACTCTCCCGGCCCGGCAAATGAATATTGAACGCTCCTGCCATCCAGGGAGTTCAGGTATGAAGTCGGAAGGTGCGGCTAGCTCAACATTGATCTTTAGCCTTTCTTTTAAGCGCGGTATTGACCGGTACAAGTCGTCGCGGTCCGGGACAAAGCAAAGGTCAATATCAATAGTAGTTTCACGCCAGCCATTCAAAACGGCCGTTGCCCCCCCCGTCAGATAAACCTTTGCATTCGTGCGAATAGGTTGGCTGAAATGTCGTATGAACTCAAATATTAAATTTTTCGTGGCTAGGTCCCGCATTCTAGGGCGCGTTCGAAACTAACTAGCTTTCTGATCAAAGCGTTATATCGCGAATGAGCATTGTCAGAATTTTCAATGCTGAGTAAAGAATAAAGACGGTGTTCGGGATCAGCAAATAGAAACGGCGGGATGTTTACACCCGCCCGTTTAAGACGCGGAGCACCTATCGAGACCAAAAGAGAGGCTATGGACTCCTTGCCCGAATCAAGATCGGCCAAGCCTTCGTGAATGAGATCTTCGCCTGGTCTATTCATTTTTGAAGTTTAACTGATTCCGGCAGATCATTAAAGAAAAACCTGTGTTTTCAGGGAAATCAATTCCCTAAACACACAGGTCGGATATCGGTTAGCGCCAATTGCAATGCGAACTATGCAGCCGCAACTTTGGGAGCCAATTCAGCAGCTCCTTCGGCATAAACGCTGATAAACTTGCCTTTTCGGCCTTTGTCTTCAAACTTTACAAAGCCCTCGATCAATGCGAACAACGTATCGTCCTTGCCGCGGCCAACATTCTTGCCGGGCTTCCATTTCGTCCCACGCTGGCGAGCAAGTATGTTTCCGCCAAGGACCTTCTGGCCTCCAAATTTCTTTAGGCCGAGGCGTTGAGCGTTTGAATCGCGGCCGTTTCGTGATGAGCCTACACCTTTCTTATGTGCCATATACCATTTTCGAATTGAGATTTTCGATTTGCGATCTTCAGAGTGATATTCCTCAATCGCAAATTGCAAATCGACAATCGCAAATCCCCTTAAATCTTCTCGATCTTGATCTCTGTATAGCCTTGCCTGTGGCCTTGCTTGCGCTTGTATTGCTTGCGGCGTTTCTTTTTGAAAACAATGACCTTATCACCTCGGCCATGTCCGAGAACGGTAGCCGAAACGGTCGCCCCGCCGATCGTCGCTTTGGGACCTTCGCCTGCGACAAGTGCTTCGATATCGACCTTGCTGCCTTCGTCACTTTCGATCGAAGGAACGCGAAGCGTCTGACCTTCCTGAACAGGGAACTGCTTTCCGCCGGTTCTTATTATTGCATAGCTCATGCTTTTATCTTCTCCAACAAAGTTCCAACTGCCACCGTAGGCACAGCCGAAAAACCTAAATTCTAGCGAATTGGAGGCCTTTCGTCAACGGCAAAACCGCATTTTAGTATGATAATCGCCACGACCGCGTGCATTTATGTATTCGCGTCCCAAACTTCGAATTTATGCACGTACACTTATTACGTCGGAATCATATCGTTTCGTTTGCCCCAACTGCCATCAACTGCGCCAGTTGCTATTGGCGGCCGTGCGTGGCTG
>CAZXTS010000077.1:0-12305 GCA_964643745.1 uncultured Chloracidobacterium sp. | reverse complement strand
AAAATGGGAAAAGCCGTCAGCCTTTATGCGGGTTACGGCTTTCACCAGATCACGCCATATTATGACAACCCGCACAGTGATGTTCTGTTTATGGAACTTGACCTTTAGACGGCTGTCATTTTGTTTTCACAAAGAATGCCAAGATCCCGCCCAGCAGGGCTGCAAGCCCGCCTATCAATCGCACAAAGACCATAACCCAATCCAAGGCATAGGTTTCGCTCGGCCTTTGAGGCGGATTCATTATCGAATAGGCGAACCATGCGAGCATCACAAGTCCAAGCAAGATCAAGAGAGTTCCTTTTACAAATCTGTTCATAACATCGGCCTCAGGCTAATTCCCTTGTCCAAAGCTTCCCGCGTATTCGGTTGGCGGCGGCGGCGTGTTAAATGTGGCCGGCCCGTTTTCCAAGGCCGGAAACACCTGTCGAAACGCAAAGGCGAAAGATGCAGTTACTAGCGGAAGCAGGAAGATCCAGCCGATGCAAAGTGCCAGGACACCGACGATCATCATCAGCCAGATCAGGATCGCCAATCCGATCACTCCGCCAACATTCGACCATGCGCCTTTCGCACTGAGTTTCAATGCTTCGATCGGCCCAACGTTATGTTCCATCACGAGCGGGATCGCGAATACAAATGATATCGACCAAATTATCGCAAACACCGCATAGACCAAAATGAAAATGATATAAACAGCGAGAAACCCACCCGCTATTGCGATATCAGTTCCGTCCGACTGATAAAAGGTTCCGCTCCCCCGGCTGCCTTGTTGCCCTATCTGGATCAGCGTGCTTGATACGTTCGCAAATAGATCAAAGATCTGCCAAATTATGCCCGGGATGGCCTGAACTAGCCCGACCGCCAGCGTCTGGCCAAACTTCTCAAACCCCTTGAACATCATTCCAAAATCGACCGGTTCGCCGCGCATATCGCGAAGCATGACGAAATAAACTCCGCCCATGACAGGACCAAGCAGAAAAATGTTGAGGCAAGGAATACACGAGACGAGAACCCAGGCAAGTGCTGCGATGCCAAGGTACATTCCATAATTTGGTTTGATCAGGTTCCAGCCGTTGCTGATGCAGCCAGTAACGTCGATGGCGCTTCTAAAATATTGGATGTTTGTCATGCGTCCAGCGGTAGATCCTGAGATCTGGTTGTTGAGATAATAGCCGAAAAGTGAATTTCTGCAAAGAATAGGAACGCTGAATAACGCCCTATTGTGAACTCCAAGTCAGAGTGTAAGCCGGCGGAACATTTCTTACGATGAGCGGACTCCGTTTTGAGCGGCCATAGCGGTTGCGCATAAATTCACGCAGCCTTATAGCGGACGGAAAATAATAACCGTGTGCGTATTGAAATGTGCGAAAAGTGCACCCTTGCTGCATAAATTCTTCAACTTGATGAAGTATATTTTCGCCGACATCTTTGGGCAGTGAAACGAACGGAAGACAACAGACTATCGCCCCGACCTTTCCAAAACCGGAACGGCGATGGATCTCAACAGCTTCCTGCGCATTTCCCTGAATGATCGAAAGCCCCGAGAAGGACTTTCTCAGGTTGCGCACCATGCTGCGGTCAAGTTCAATGCCTAGATATGAGCGCTCGTCCGGAACCTTTTCCTGAAGAAATTTTGTGATAGCTCCTGTCCCGACACCTAATTCGAGAACGATATTATCCGGAGAGGGTTCAATGCCTTCTAGCATCTTACGCGCGAGTTCGGGCGAGCTCGGCGCGATAGCACCAACCTTTGCCGGGTTCTTTAGGAAGGCCTGAAAAAATTCTATACTTTCATTCATCCGGACTTTTTGGTCGCGGCCTGGGCTTCGGTGCCAGTCGAAGTTGGTTCGGGATCGCCGACAGCCATTTTATAATCACAATCCTCTTTTTTGCAAAAACGAACCGTTTACAGTGTAAGCTGTCATTTCCGAACAGCGTTCTTGCCGGAAGCCCGCTTTGCCGGAACCCTCGTCTTTTTGGTGAATGCTCCAGGCACCTCGGCTTCGATAAGTTTTTTCACATCTTCCAGTGTTAGGTTCGCTGCTTCCTCCGCTGAGGCACGAGTTCCATCGGCTTTTTTCGGGATGTAGATCACCTTTTTGCCAAATTTGATCACCGGGCCCCAGCGGGCGTTCTCGACCGATATTTTTTCATCTTCCCACCGTTGGATGTAGCGGTTTGCTTCTTTGCTTATCTTTGCCTCGATGAGCTGGTTCATCTCTTCCTGGCTGAGGTTGTCAAAGTCATAACGGCTTGGCACGTTGATATACATTCCGTCCCATTTTATAAAGGGTCCGAAACGTCCCTTTCCTTTCGTGATCGGTTTACCCTGATAATCTCCTATAGGGGCATCCGCCACCTGCTTAGCCTTTATGTACTCGATCGCCTTTTCAGCATCAACTGACGAAAGATCCGTTCCGCGCGGAATGGAGACAAATTCGTCGCCCCACTTTACATAAGGACCGAAACGGCCGACGCTTACTGACAATTCCTTGCCTTCATAACTGCCCATCGAATCTTGCAGTTTGAAAAGAGTGAGAGCTTCTTCGAATGTAATGGTCTCGATACTCTGCCCGGAAGGTACCTTTGCAAAGCGGGGTTTTTCTTCCTGATCGCCGCTGCCGATCTGGATTATGGGACCATAGCGTGCTACTCGGGCGATCACGGGTTTACCGCTTTCGGGGTCGGTACCCAGTATTCGTTCGCCCTTTGCACGCTCCGCGGTTTCCATCGTGTTATCGACTTCCTTTTTGAAGGGCCAGTAGAACTCTTCGAGCATTTCGTTCCACTGCAGTTTCCCCTCCGCGACCTCATCGAACTCTTCTTCGATCCTGGCAGTAAAGCCGTAATCCATGATGTCGTCGAAGTATTGCTTAAGAAAATCTGTAACTACGAGTCCCAGATCTGTCGGGAACAGCTTTGCCTTTTCGGCGCCGGTATTTTCGGTGTCTTCTCCCTGACTGATGAGGTCATCCTTTAATACCAGGATCCGGAAAGCCCGCGGCGTTCCTTCTTTATCTCTCTTCTCTACGTATTCTCTCTTCTGGATAGTTGAGATCGTCGGTGCGTAGGTGGACGGGCGGCCGATGCCGAGTTCTTCTAATTTTTTTACGAGTGACGCTTCCGTATATCTCGGCTGCGGGCGGGTGAACCGTTCGGTGGCTCTGAGTTCGGACAAAGGCAATAACTGGCCGATGGTCATTGGGGGCAGCAAACTTTGCGATGAAGACTCTTCCTGTTCGTCTTCGTCCTTACCTTCGCGATAAACCTTTAGAAATCCGTCGAACTTGAGCACTTCGCCTGAGGCCGTCAATTCTTCTTTGTTCGTGGAGATCTCTATTTTTACCGTGGTCTTCTCTAATTCGGCATCTGCCATCTGCGAAGCCACGGTCCTCTTCCAGATAAGTTCATACAGCTTTTGCCATTCCGGCTCAACGACGGTCGTTGCCTTTGCATTGGTCGGGCGAATGGCCTCGTGAGCTTCCTGAGCTGATTCGTTCTTGTTCTTGAATTTGCGTGTCTGTTGATACCTTTCGCCGAACATGCTGCTTACGGTCTGCGTGATATCGCTCAGCGCAGTATCACTCAGACTAACGCTATCCGTACGCATATATGTGATATGCCCATTCTCGTATAGTTTCTGAGCGATCTGCATAGTTCGTCCGACGCCATAGCCCAGCTTTCTTGATGCTTCCTGCTGCAGGGTTGAAGTGGTAAACGGCGGGGCCGGAGTGCGCTTGCCGGGTTTGACCCGTACGTCTGTAACTTTATATTCGGCGCCGATGCAGCCTTTCAAGAACGCTTCTGCATTTTCGGGACTGTCCTGTTTGCGTCCCTCGGCTTTGAATGTGACGGATTTGCCGGTTATGTCATCGGCGACGAAAATGCCTTCGATCTTGAAATGGCTCGATTGTTCGAAAGCATTTATCTCGCGTTCCCGATCGGCGATCAGCCGTACCGCAACGCTCTGTACACGCCCGGCGCTCAGGTTGTTGCCGCCTGCGCTGATCTTACGCCAGAGAACAGGACTCAGTTCAAATCCAACCAGGCGATCCAGCACGCGACGCGCCTGCTGCGCCATCACCAGATCCATATTTACCCGACGCGGGTTCTGTACGGCAGCTTCGATGGCAGGTTTTGTGATCTCGTGAAAAACGATCCGCTTGGTTGTTTTTGGGTCGAGGCCGAGTACCTCGCATAGATGCCAGCTTATCGCCTCGCCCTCGCGGTCTTCGTCTGTTGCGAGCCAAACTTCGTCCGACTTTTTTGCAAGCGATCTTAGCTCGTTAACGACCTTCGTTTTGTCGTCGGGGACTTTGTAGCTGGGTTCGAAATCGTTCTTGACGTCGATGCCCATACCGGCCTTTTCAAGGTCGCGGATGTGGCCGTAGCAGCTGTTTACCTGAAAATCCTTACCGAGAATCTTTTCAATGGTCTTTGCTTTCGCAGGGCTTTCAACTATTAGTAGATTCTTTGACATAAACTTACCAACCCGCTTGTTCTTACTATTCTATTCTTTTCTTTGCTTCGTCCAGCGTAAGTCCCAAAAGATCGCTTTCCAGCCATACTTCTTTCCCATATTCAAATGAGTGAAGTTCGTGCTGCGTATCGTCGTTCAAGAATGCCACTATTGTCAATAGTTCCGCAGTTGTCTGAACTGAAACCGATTCTTTTGCCGAAAAGGACATCCGTTCCACCTTTCCGCTTGAAACGATCGAAACGTCTTCGATGACCCTTTTCTTTCCGGGTTCTTCTAGTTTTGCTAGAGCCGCTTTAAATTCTTCGTCGGAAAGCTGCTTTTCGATGCCGTACATTCGTCGGAATTCATGGCACCGGTCACTGCCGGCTTCAAAATCGCGGCACGGCGAGGGACGCTTTTCATAGATCGAGCAACCGATCGATTCACCCAATCGGCCCATCAGATTCTCGCAGCGGCCGTCACTGTTTCTGGGAAGAATACGATCGATTACTATTTCTTCCTCCACGTCGTCCAATAAAACATCGATCGTGCGCGCGATCTGCTTCGATTCCTCAAAAGAGACGGGAACCAACACCGCAAATTCGCAACAGACCCCACATGTCGTGCAATCAGGGATCGGCGAATCTTTCGCCACCGTAACACGTTCGTTCAGGTCTTTCGATAATCTGTCGAGCGGCAACTGCGGCGGCAATATAGACCGCCTGCGTTCGGCATTCCACGACACCACCGCCTCGTGTAGGTCTCGCTTTCTGACACGGCCGATCTGTACCAGCTTTTCGTCCACGGTTTATAAAGATCCGAAAAAAATAGTCAGACGCACTGAAGCGGCTGACACCTACGACTTCTAACACCAATGTTCGGGCGCTGTCAATGCGAGGCTAGAACATACATTATTTAGCCGCGATTGCAAAACTTGTTTCATTATGTGCGGAAATCGCATATATTGTTGCGCATCGACTTTAGCGATCTGCGGTTCGGACTAAAAACAATTTGACCACAGTGCTTTAGAGTACCCAGTAAATACCCGGCAGAACATCGGAGGCAGCATTATGTCATCACCCCATTCTAACCAGCATGCGATATTTGATTACAGAACGCTGCGCCTACTCGTAGGGATAGTTGCGTTGGCACTGCCGGTCGTCGTATTGTTGGCAGCCCGGGCCGCGAGCCCACCAATCGATTCCATCAGCGCGTCGTATTGGGTTAACAGTGCTCGAGACTATTTCGTTGGCGGGCTTTTTGTTATTGCAACGCTGATGGCTGCTTACAATGGGCACGACCCCAGCGGTAATGCTCATAGGATAACGAACGGCGACCCCGACCCGCATCCGCTAAAGAAATGGCTTAGTGAAAAATGGCTGAGTAAGGTAGCGGCATTGATGGCGGTCGGCGTGGCACTGTTTCCAACGACACGGCCGGGCGGCAGTCCGGAAACTGATACCGTTTTACACTACGTTTCGGCATTCGCTCTTTTTGCCATCATCACTTATTTTTGTCTTGGCTCTTTCCGAAAACGAGCATTAGAAAAGGTCGTTTTCAACGAGAAAGAAGCCGAAAAAGCAGAAGGCGACGAAAAGAAAAAATTCGAGGAGAAAGCCCGCACCGCAAAGCTCCGGGCGCGTATCTATTTGTGGAGCGGTTGGATAATGATCTTGAGCCTGGCATTGGCAGGAACTTCGTTCGTGGATTCGATCGGTGCCCACTTCAAATGGTGGAACCTGTTTCTCGGCGAGACGTTCGCCCTTTTCGCATTTGGTGTCTCCTGGTTCACTGCCGCTCATGTGGTCCCGGGCCTGGTGCAAGAAGAAGATAGAAACCGTATTCTGGAGTTCTAGTTTTACCAAAGAATCCCAGAATCGTGTTTCCGAACTACCGTCTTTCGACAACCAAAATGTATTGTGATCAGCTTACCCGATGAAGTATTATTGGGATTATGAGCATCGCCGTTGCAGATATTGAAAAGCTTGCATTTAGTCTTTCGGAGAAAGAGCGGGCGGAACTTGCCTCAAGACTACTTAGTTCGCTTTCGCCTGCGTCCGCCTTTGATCATGACGATGACGGCATAGCCGAGGCAATGCGTCGTGACAAAGAAATGGACGATGACCCTAGCGTGATAATGACACACGAGGAATTCGTCAGATCGATCGAGAAACGGCTCCGAGGATGAATCTCGAATACAATCGTGCTGTAGATCCGGAAGTTCTTGAAATTGTTGAATATTACAAAGATCTTGGCGGTACAGAATTGGCATCTGAGTTCTTTGACGAACTTCTGGACTTCATTGACCGAATTGCGAGCCGACCGGAATCCTTTCGTATTCACCGCGATCAAATTAGGCGGGCAAAGCTTGCAAGATTTCCGTATAACATACTCTTTCGTCTCGTTGACGAACAGACGGTCAGAATTCTGGTTGTCAGACACGATCGAAGCCATCCTTCATTTGGGTTAGATCGGCAATAGCGTTTTTTCGTTCAACAAAGTCGTGAAAATTTGAAGTACCTCCGCTAATCGAGCAATGATGCACGTATTCTCTGCCAAGCATATAATTCTCTTGATCGTTCTAACCGCTTCGATCCTTTTCTCAGCTTGTAACCAGGATCGAAATGCCAGCGAAAATAGTGGCTTCAATACTTCTGGTTCTGCAGTCATGATTGAAAACCCCCCACCAGACCGACCGAAATTAGAGGCTCGGGGCCAAAACGAACCTTTCGTCGTTGGAACAAGTGCGCAAAGAACCCTTCTAAAATTGGAGCCGCCGCAAATGTGGTTTGAACTGGAAGGTGCAGACGGCGAAATTATTCGGGTTGAACTGTTGAAAGATGATAATTCTGCGGCTGATGAAGTCTGGAAAAAATTAGCAAAGTATCACGCTGCAAAACGCTATTCCTCCGACGCGAATGAAAAGGCTCAATCTGCTTATGATCATTCGATATCGTACGGAAACTTATTGAATCGACTTCGACGAACTACTGTGAAGGTATCCGATAAAGAAACCGATCTGACCGAGAATGAGATTAATGATCTGCTTGATCTGCAGTCGAAACTTTTTGGGCTGAGACTGGAAGACGTACTTAGAGTATTTCCCGAAAAGGAATAGTTTTGTGGGGCCCTTTTTTGGAAGTAAAAACCTTGATCGGACAGACTCCAAACATTGTCGCAATTTTGTACAGGACGTAAATGTCGCAGGCGAAAAAGGATTGGAACAATTCACCGAATTGCAGTATTCTTCAACTAATATGCACACCATAAAGGCATACGAAGAAGTTGTTGACTTTATTGCTGCCGGGACAACACCGCAGAACGTCATCGACTTTCGGCCATCTGAGGAATCGCAGAATCGTGTTTCCGATCTACTCTTCCGGGAAAAGAACAGCGAACTAACGCCGGGTGAAAGATCGGAGCTCGATCACTACATGCAGATGGAACACCTGATGCGGCTCGCCAAGGCCCGTGCCCGCGATTTCCTTTCTAATGAGTAATCATGTCAGCCGAGAGGTCCGCGATCATGTTGCTGAACGCGCCGGCGAGATCTGCGAATACTGTCTAATTGCCCAACAAGACAGCTATTATCGGCACCAGATCGAACACATTATCAGTATAAAACACGGCGGTTTAACCGACCCCGAAAATCTTGCCTTAGCATGTATTTTCTGTAATCGAAACAAAGGGAGCGACATCGCTTCGCTGAACGCGGCAGGTGAATTGGTTCGTTTCTACGATCCAAGATCCGATATATGGAGCGTACATTTTCGGCTTGACGGAGCCAAAGTCATTCCGCTAACGGACACCGGCGAAACAACCGTACGGATCCTTCAGATAAACGACGATGAGCGGGTTCTAGAGCGTCAGGTATTGATCAGGGCCGACCGATATCCCAACGAAAATGCTCTCTTAATGACAAGAATTCAGTAGCCTTGCCCGGTCGCCGTTCCGAAAATTTCCAAGTATAATCGCTCTTTACGAACTGGCCGCCCACTTACGCAGGCGGTTCTGACAGGAGCTATCTGTTTGCAGCACGAAACAATAATAATTCTCGATTTTGGTTCGCAGTACACGCAGCTTATCGCGCGGCGGGTGCGTGAGCAGGGTGTTTATTGCGAGATACATCCGTTTCATTTATCGGCCGAGACGGTCGCGGCGAAGCGGCCAAAGGGCGTGATACTTTCGGGCGGGCCTTCGTCTGTCACGGACGAGGATGCACCGCGCGTTGCTGCGGATTTTTATGACAAGGTGGGTGCTCCGATACTTGGGATCTGTTATGGAATGCAGCTTGTGGCGATCGACCTTGGCGGTCACAGTGAGCCTGCCGCACGCCGCGAGTATGGCCATGCGAAGGTCAAGGTATTAAGCGGCAAGACGAAGCTCTTTAACGAGCTGCCTTTCGAACTGGACGCGTGGATGAGCCACGGCGACCACGTGACGGAATTGCCCGCAGGCTTTCATAAGACAGCGACTACCGGCGACGTGATCACGGCGATCGAAAATGAAGATCGCGGCATTTATTGTGTGCAATTTCACCCGGAAGTCTCGCACACGCCTCTTGGGAAAGAGGTCTTAAGAAATTTCCTGTTCGGCATCTGCGGCTGCACGGGCGATTGGACGCCGGCGAGTTTTATCGCCGAAGAGATCGAGCGAATTCGTTCCATAGTTGGTGGGACGGACCGCGTTGTATGTGGGCTTTCGGGTGGTGTTGATTCGACCGTGGCGGCGGTGCTCGTTCACGAAGCGATAGGCGAACGGCAGACGTGTATTTTTGTGAACAATGGCCTGCTGCGTTACCGCGAATTCGAAGACACTATGGAAGTCTATAACCAAAATCTGCACCTTAATGTTATCGGTGTTGATGCTTCGCAAGATTTCTATTCTGTGCTCGCGGACGTAACCGACCCTGAGAAGAAACGAAAGGCGATCGGTGCAAAATTCATCGATGTATTTCAGGCAGAGGCTGACAAGATAACGGACGCCAAATGGCTTGTGCAGGGAACGCTCTATCCGGACGTGATCGAATCGGTTTCGGTTCGCGGTGCTTCGGTGACGATCAAGTCCCATCACAACGTCGGCGGCCTGCCGGAGAAAATGAACCTAAAGCTGATCGAGCCGCTCCGCGAATTATTCAAGGATGAAGTAAGGCTGATCGGGAAAGATCTTGGAATTCCCGACGAAATTCTGCAACGGCATCCGTTTCCCGGCCCGGGCCTTGGCGTTCGCATACTTGGCGACATCACTCCAGAAAAGGTCGAACTGCTGCAGAAAGCTGACAAGATCTTTATCGAGGAGCTGCACAACTTCGGTATCTACAAAGACGTCTGGCAAGCTTTCGCCGTTTTGCTTCCGATACAATCGGTCGGCGTGATGGGCGATTTTCGCACGTATGAAAAGACGGTCGCGCTTAGAGCAGTCACGTCCACCGACGGCATGACCGCCGATTGGGCACGCCTCCCGCACGATTTTCTCGCCGCCGTCTCGTCACGCATAACCAGCGAGGTCCGCGGTGTAAACCGCGTAGTTTACGACATCACCTCAAAACCGCCCGGCACGATCGAATGGGAATGATCGACCCTTTTTATTCCTTTTATTATTTGAGTACTTACACACCTTATATGCGCGAGGTCGCATTGCCAGGCATAAACTCCGATCTTCGTCTAAATTCAATATAAACGCACTTTAGGCCAAGCGGCACGAGCATTGCGCTCCAATATAGGTGAAGGTTGGAAAAAGGCGCTTTCAGTGGCCGAGACGAACCAGTTTAAAGGAGAATCGAATCATGGGAAGTACTAAAAATCTTATCTATACATTAGTTGTTACAATGCTGGTCTCAACGATCGGCGTAGAGGCACATTGGAATCCACAGGTAAATCAAAAGCAGGTCAGAGACGTTCTGACACGTTTGGAAACGCGGACGGATGCATTTCGAGCGGCGGTCGATCGCCAGCTTGATAAAAGCCGCTTGAACAACACACAGAGAGAAGACAACATCATTGCTTACGTCAATGCTTTTGAAAACGCCACGGACGAACTTCGTCGTGAGTTCGACGGTCGACGCGTTCAAAGCGCGAACGTAACATCGGTCTTGAACTACGGCTGGTACATTAATGATTTTATGGGCCGGAACCGGCTAAATGCGGCTACTCAGCGGCAATGGACACAGATCCGTACCGATCTGAATCAGCTTGCGAGGCTTTACAACGTACGCTGGAACTGGAACCAAACGCTTCCGCCGTTCAATACTGGGCAGGTGCAGCCGGTTCGCGTTAATGAACAACAGGTTAGAGCGCTTCTTCAGCGATTGGAGACCCGTACGGATTCATTCCGCTTGACCGTTGAACGTCAGATGAATAATCCGCGAAACAACGTTCGAATGGACGAGAATGCATTGGGATACATCGAGAGCTTTGAACAAGCCACGAACGACCTCCGCAATGGTTTCAACGGCCGGACGGTTCAGAATTCGGATGTCACACCCGTGATGAACTACGGTTGGTATGTCAACGATTTTATGAGTCGTGCCCGTTTGAACGCGCCTGCGGTGCAACAGTGGAATTTGATCCGAACCGATCTGAATACGCTCTCGAACCTTTACAATGTAAGCTGGAATTGGAACCAGACGCTTCCGCCTTTTTCACAAGACCAATGGGGCCAGAACAATTCAGCAAACAGCCGTCTTGACGGGACATATCGGCTAAACGTTGGTTTGAGCGATAACGTATCGAACGTTATTACGCGAACCATCAGCAACACGACGGTTCGGGCGCGACAGCAGACAAATTTAGAACGCCGTTTGGCTTCACCGCAAACCATAGCGATCCAGACACAAGGAAATCAGGTAACGATGGCGACCGATCTTGGTGAACCGCTTACACTGACTGCGGACGGACGCGTCGTTACTGAAACGAACGCACGGGGTCGACAAACTCGAACTACGGTTTCGATGACGGGCAACACGCTCAACATCGTAACCGATGGCGACCGAAATCAGGATTTCAAGGTTTCGTTCACTTCAGTTGGCGGAAATCGAATGCGTGTAACCCGACAGATCTATCTGGAGAACCAGAAACAATTGATCACCGCGAACAGCGTTTATGACCGCACGTCGGAAGTAGCGTCTTGGCCGAATGTGAACAACCAGCCTGGTTGGAACTACACGGGCGTGCAGGGGAATTTTTACATTCCTAATGGCACGCAGCTTACGGCCGTTTTGCAGAACCGGATCGCGACAAACGTTTCGCAGGCCGGCGATCAGTTCACGATGGAAGTGACCTCGCCTAACCAATATCGCGGTGCTGTTATCACCGGACGTATCGCACAGGTGGAAAGCTCGGGCCGTGTTTCAGGCCGTGCAAATTTGGCTATGGAATTTGATTCGATCCGTTTCAGAAACCAGACGTACAGGTTTGCCGGAATAATCGATTCGGCACGCGAAGCTGACGGCGACACCATCAATATCAACAACGAAGGCTCTGTCCGCGATGGCAATCAGACCACGCGAACAGTGACCCGTGCAGGTATCGGTGCCGCTCTCGGTGCTGCGATCGGTGCAGGTGTTGGTGCCGGAGCAGGAGCAGGAACAGTTCTGATCCAGGGACGTGACAATCTGAAACTTGAACAGGGCAGCCAGTTCATGATCACTGCCACGGGACCGAACACTAACGCTGTTCGCTAGTCAGACCAGTTAATGGTTAGAAAAGGGTGGGCTGAAAGGCCTGCCCTCTTTGTATTTTGGCGGAGATCTGTGATAACCTTCCCTACTCAAACTTCAGGAGTCTCCGGCAAATGTTTAAACTTGTTGTTTTTTTTACTCTCTAATTTGGTAATCTGTATAGGCATG
>CAZXTS010000076.1:0-12595 GCA_964643745.1 uncultured Chloracidobacterium sp. | reverse complement strand
TGTTGATTTATACAGGATTTTACAGCATTTCCAGGAAATAATTCGGGTTATTTTGATTGCTGGTTGATTAGGGGATTTAACACACTTGGCAAAAGCAAAAACAGAATACGGCGCAGAGTCAATACAAGTACTAGAAGGCCGCGACGCAGTAAGAAAGCGTCCGGCGATGTATATCGGTTCAACAGGTGATATCGGGCTGCATCATTTGGTCTATGAAGTGGTGGACAATTCGGTCGATGAGGCATTGGCCGGATATTGCGACACGATCGATGTTTCCATTCATATGGACAATTCGGTCACGGTTGTGGATAACGGCCGGGGAATTCCTACTGATATCCATAAACAGGAAGGCCGTTCGGCTGCAGAGGTCGTTATGACCGTTCTGCACGCAGGCGGCAAGTTCGATACAAATTCATATAAGGTATCTGGCGGCCTTCACGGCGTTGGTGTTTCTTGCGTAAATTTCCTTGCGGAATGGCTCAAGCTCGAGATCTGGCGTGATGGCAAAACGCATGAAATGGAGTTTCAGGTCGGAATTCCGGTGGCGCCGCTTGCAGAAACGGGCACGACATCGAAACGCGGGACAAAGATCACGTTCAAACCCGACGGCGATATTTTTGAGACCACCATCTATAGCTTTGATAAGCTGTCCGAACGCCTTCGAGAAAAAGCATTCCTCAACAAGGGTATTCGCATTTCTATCCGTGATGAGCGTGAGCAGCCCGAAAAATCGCACGAATTTTACTATAAAGGCGGGATCGCAGAATTTGTAAAGCATTTGAACAAAAACAAAAGCCCTCTGCATGACGAACCCCTTTATTTTGAACAAGTTGCGGATGATCTCTCGATCGAAGTGTCGATGCAGTACAACGACAGCTATGACGAAAAGATCTTCACTTTTGCAAACAACATTAATACGGTCGATGGCGGCACACACTTGTCGGGATTTCGCAGTGCGATAACGCGTACCATCAATGCCTACGCTGAAACTTCGGGTTTGACGAAGAACGCTAAGGTAACGCTTTCGGGCGATGATGTTCGTGAGGGGCTCGTTGCCGTTGTTTCTGTTAAGATCCCGCAGCCGCAGTTCGAAGGACAAACGAAAGGCAAGCTAAATTCTCCAGTAAAAGGCCCGGTCGAATCGTTTTTGAACGAAAAGCTTGGCGAGTTTTTCGAACAGAATCCTGCGGTCGCTAAAAAGATCGTCGGCAAGGCTGTCGATGCTGCGCGTGCTCGCGAGGCCGCACGAAAGGCCCGCGAGATCGTCCGCAAGAGCGCGATGGGCGGCTCCGGCCTGCCCGGAAAGCTTGCCGATTGCCAGGAACGTGATCCGATGAAATCGGAGATCTACATCGTTGAGGGCGATTCCGCCGGCGGTTCCGCGAAACAGGGGCGCGACCGAAAAAATCAGGCCGTTTTGCCGCTGAAGGGTAAGATCCTAAATGTGGAAAAGGCTCGTTTTGACAAGATGCTTGGCCACGGCGAGATCAAGGCTTTGATCATGGCGCTCGGCACGGGCATAGGCAAAGAAGATTTTGACGTCAGCAAGCTGCGATATCACAAGATCTGCCTGATGACCGATGCCGACGTTGATGGTTCGCACATTCGGACATTGCTGCTTACGTTCTTCTATCGCCAAATGCCGGAACTTGTTGAAGGCGGATATGTTTACATCGCCCAACCGCCGCTTTATAAGGTGAAACGCGGCAAAAAAGAAGAGTATATCAAGGACGAAAAATCGATGTTTCGATACCTGATGCGTATGGGCACGAATGACGTTCAGATACACACGAACGGGAAGATACTCGAAGGCCGGGAGCTAGCTAAGACCCTTGAACAAACGACCGAATTCAACAACTATTTCGATCGTTTTGCCCGTCGGCTCGGCGGTGACGAAAAGCTGCTTTATACATTGCTCGACGCGTTTGCCGGCCGCGAAGGTGTGCTGGAAAAACACGGCGTTCGGCTAAAAAAGGTCTTTGCACAGGAAGAGCTGATGGCCGAGGTCGTCGTCCGCGTTGCCGATGCAGGTTTTCAGGTCGAATTGATACCCGATCTTGAGCACAGCCTCTTTGAGCTTGAGATAACCTATCCGAATGGAAATACGCTGATCTTCGACTGGAATATGGCGAGCTACGTCGAATTCCAAAAGGCTGCCGAACTGCACCGCGACCTTGAGGCAAACTATCCGGGCCCGTTCACCCTTGGAAATAATGGGACCAGCGAAGCCCTTACGAGCCGCTCCGATCTGCTCGAAAAGGTCACCTCGCTTGCCAAAAAGGACCTTACGCTTCAGCGTTATAAAGGCCTCGGCGAAATGAACCCCGAACAGCTCTGGGAAACCACAATGGATCCGGAAAAACGGACCCTGCTTCAGGTTCGCGTCGAAGATGCAGTCGAAACGGACGGCCTGTTCACGATCCTGATGGGCGACCACGTCGAGCCGCGACGAAAGTTCATCGAAGACAACGCTCTTGATGTAAAGAACCTGGACGTTTAGGCTTTTCAACACGAAGAGCACACTTGCTGCAGAAATCCTATGGCGGATCTTTTATCAGAAAAAGATCCGTTTGTTCTTTGCGGTTTCATCCCGGCACCGTGCAATTTACTCGACAATTTAAAGGTCAGGCGCGGTCAGAGCCGGGAGCGATAGCGACTGGGTTCTTATAGGCAGGGTAACCGGGTATTAAACCAGTTCTATGGCGAAATCGTATCGGCAAACTCGATCGTTCCGTCGGGCTTGGCTACGTAGATCAAAATCGCGCTTATTCGGTCCGCACCTTTAACCATTCCCACGGGAAACTTTGTCCGACGTGCGGAATTTTCTACGGCTGCTCTCATCAACGGGTGGCCAGTCAAAGTATACGCAGACCCGACATTTCCATTTTCGTCAATTAGCACGCGAACGCGTAATGCAACTGGTTCGCGAATCTTCATGTGTTGGATAAATGGCGGTGCGGGTTTCGAAAGTGCTTTGTGGTTGAAGATACCTTCAATCTGACATTCCCGTTCGGATGGAAAGTTATAAACAATCACTCCTTTCGATCCTATTTGTTGATTTAATGGTGTGCTAAATTCGGCTTGCTTTGCAGCGTCAAGTGCAATTTGGTGCAATAGTTCGTCACCTGAGATCACTTTTGCTTCTGTGACCATTCCCTTATTGTCCAAAATAACTTCGATCTCGACTTTTCCATACGAGCAAAAATTCCGGTGAAATTGCGAATATGCTGGCTTAGGTAAACTTCGAGCTCGGCCGTTTATGATGCCCAAATCCGTCACTTGGCCCGATGCATTCAGCGTACAGGTTAGACATATTACAAGGAAAAACAGGATGCATTGCAGACTGGTCACATCATATTAGACACCAAACATAGGACGAAGTTCCAGCTTCTGCTCTATATAGGATTCATCCTGTTAGGTTTTAACGGATCGATCTTCCCGGACGCAGACGATTTCAAAAAGGCCGGACGGCTGAGCCACAATGGACCCAGTCGCTATCGCTCCCGGTTCTGACAAGGGCGGTGGCTCAGCAAAAAAATAGCTGTCCTGAGATCGAGTCTCGGGACAGCCGTTATGCCTTTTGGGCCATTTTCCGGGGGAACTAAAGTTATTCGACAAACTGTGGCGAGCTTGGGCCGATAGGCTGATCGCCTTCGCGTCCGAAACGGAGAGAACGCAATCTGCCGTTGCTGCTTTCTTCGACCATCCAAATTCCTTGTGACCAGACGGCCAGATCAGCGATGCCGTCGCCGTCAAAATCGGCCGCAACGGGGACCGAGTTCTCCGTTCCGAAGATCGTTTTCTCTATGTTGCCGGTCTTGCTATTCACGATCGTCCATATGCCGTCACGGAAAACTGCGGCGTCTGCACGGCCGTCGCCATCATAATCCGCCGGGACGAGCGTGTCGCCGCTTGCGCCGAGTTTTATTTCTCTGATCTTTTGCGAACCGCTTTCATAGATCAGCCACATTCGTGTTGCAGGACGGAAGACCGCGAGGTCCGCGAGGCCGTCGCCGTCATAATCCGCGGGAACCGGAATATCGCCTTCCATTCCCCAGTAAAATTCCAAAGCGGTGTCCTTGCTGAACGAATCCGACGAGCGAAGAACCGACCAAACACCTTTTGAGGGACGCCAAACTGCCAGATCCGAGATGCCGTCGCCGTCCAGGTCGGACACGAGCGGTATATCTGTCGAGGTGCCGTGTTGACGCTCGAAACGCTCACCGTCAGAACTTCTGACGACGATCCATTCGCCGGTCCGCGGTTCCCAAACGATTGCGTCATTTATCTTGTCGCCATCGACATCGGCCGAAAATGCGACCGCGTCGGGCGAGCCGAGCTTGATCGCCTTAAAGCCTGATTCGTCCTGGCCTGAAGCGAACCAGACGCCTTTTGTTCGGTTGAAAAGGTTCAATTCAGCAGGCTCGTTCGCAAACGATCCGGCCGGTACCGCAATAAAGATCGCCGCGATAAAGATCAACGTTCGGCTTATCCTATATGATCGGACGGACCTCGCTTTTTTCGTTGAGGAATATGTTTTGAGCGGCGTTTTCACTATATTTTTCGGCGATTACCATGCTTCGTTGGAGCGGACTCGTGCCTTTCTGCCCTTTGAAACTGACAATCAAGGGCTCGTTCCTGTAAAATTCGCCATATGCCGGCAAAACTTTTGAGCGGACGTGATATCGGCGATGCGATAAAGGCCGAGATAGCCGCTGAGATCATTGATATTAAAGAGGTTCACGGGTTTGCACCGTGTTTGGCGGCGGTGCGCGTCGGCGAAGATCCCGCGTCGGCGGTCTATGTCGGGAACAAGGTCAGGACCTCGAATGAACTCGGCCTCAGATCGGTGCACAAGCATCTATCGGCCGAAACCAGCGAAGACGAGCTTTTGGCCATTATTGATGAGCTGAATGAGAACGAGGATATCGACGGTATTTTGGTCCAGCTGCCCTTGCCGAAGCATATTGACGAAAGCCGGATCCTCGAATCGATCGATCCGGAAAAGGACGTTGACGGCTTTCATCCGATGAATGTCGGCAGGCTCTCACAGGGCCAAAGGACGCTCGCACCGTGTACGCCCGCCGGAGTTATTCAGATATTGAAGCGTTCCGATATCGAGATCGCGGGCAGCCACGCGGTCGTTGTAGGGCGCAGCAACATCGTCGGTAAACCTATGGCGGCATTGCTTTTACAGGAAAATGCAACGGTCACGGTCTGTCATTCGCGAACGCGTGATCTTGCATTTATCACAAATCAGGCAGATATTCTTGTTGCCGCGATCGGGCGGACAGGATTTATCAAGACCGAACATATCCGGCCCGGTGCAACTGTTGTGGATGTTGGGATAAATAATGCTTCGGACCCGTCGCTCGTGTCCGAGCTGTTCGCTGCGGACGAGCAAGAAAAACGGATCGCGGCCATCGAAAAGCGTGGGTTTACGCTTTGCGGCGATGTGAATCAAAAAGATGCGATAGAGCGTGCCGGTGCATTCACACCCGTCCCCGGCGGAGTCGGGCTGCTGACGATAGCGATGCTTATGCGGAATACGGTCGATGCCGCGAAAGCAAGGAGAAAGATCTAGCCACAGAGAACACAGAGATCATTTTGTGTTAGCGAGTGTGACTGGTCGTTTTCCGTAAGTAGTGCCCTCAATGTCTTTGTGCGCTCTGCGGCAAAATTTCAAAGAATATGAACTTTAAAGAATATCAATCTGAAGCGAGCCAGACGGCTCTTTACCCGCGGCGGTTAAGCAACCTTGAATATCCGACGCTCGGCCTGGCGGGCGAAGCTGGCGAGGTTGCGAACATCGTGAAAAAGATCCAGCGTGATCACGGCGGCGTTTTGAATGACGATGTGCGTGCAAAGCTAAAGGACGAACTGGGCGATGTGCTCTGGTACATTTCGGCTTGCGCCGATGAACTCGGGATCACGCTTGAGGAGATCGCCGAATACAATGTCGGTAAGCTTGCAAAACGGCACGGGCGATAGGCTGTTTTTAAGCAATTTCCATTAAACGTTCAATGCTGAAAGTTGGCCTTACAGGTTCGATCGCCGTGGGTAAATCAACGGTCTGCCGCTATTTTGCGGAGCTTGGCTGCCACACGCTGGATGCGGACAAGACGGCGCGGGACGTGGTGGTTCCGGGCACCGAGGGACTTGCGCGGCTCGCCGAAAGCTTTGGCCCGCATATCATTTCCGCAGATGGTTCGCTCGACCGGGCGGCATTGGCCAAGATCGTTTTTGCCGATGTGGAAAAGCGTAGTTTGCTCAATTCGATCGTTCATCCGCTGGTTTTGCGCGAACAGGATGCCTGGCTGAACCAGGTCGAAGCGAACGACCCGAACGCCATCGCCGTGGTCGATGCGGCACTTATGATCGAGTCCGGCGGTTATAAGAGATTTAACAAATTGATCGTTGTGTGGTGTAATGCAGATATTCAGTTAGCGCGATTGATCGAGCGAAACGGGCTTTCCGAAGCCGATGCCAGAAAGCGGATCGATGCACAAATGCCGCAGGAAGAGAAAAAACGATATGCCGACCTGCTGATCGATACTTCCGATGGTTTTGAATCTACGCAAAAACAGACCATCGACGTTTTTGAGCAACTGAAAAAGGTTTACCTGTAACAAAACTTTAATGCGAATCGCTGCGTTGCCGGATAGTCCTCCCGCTGTTCGAAAATGGCCCCGACGGCTGAAACGCATTTCTGCGCTTATCCTGGTCTTTGTGTTTTCCGGCTGCACCCAACTGGACCAACCCAAACCGGAATCGTTTTTCTCTCAGTCCGCGCCGCCAGCCAAACAGGAATTTCGATGGAGCAACGGCCAGCTTCCAAAACATCTTGACCCGGCATTTGCAGCAGCCGCTCCGGAAACCGATATTGTTCGTGCGGTTTACGAAGGATTGACGGAAATAGACCCTGAGACGCTTATGGCGGTTCCGGCCGCGGCAGAAAGCTGGGAACACTCTACCGATCTGCGTACCTGGACATTCAATATTCGTGAAGACGCGAAATGGGCGAACGGCGACCCGCTATTGGCTTCCGATCTTGTGCGTTCGTGGGCACGCCTGATCGAGCTTGGTGACCGTGTCGCTCATCCGCAGCTACTTGAAAATTTGACGCCGAAAAAAAGCAGGCAATCGGCGGCGAGCGATGCTCCGCAGAGATCAGAAGATTTCATCGTCGATTCATTTCAACAGGATGAAGGCAAGAACGCCACGGCCGCAAACACGAACACAAATTCTGCAGGCGATGTTCGTGCTTTGCCTGACAATACCAACTCCGGCGGTTCGTTCTTTGCAAAAGACGCAAGGACATTTGTGGTCGTTTTGAGAACGCCCGATCGCGATCTGCCAAAGCTGGCGGCAAATCCGATGTTCCGGCCGGTCCATAGGACCCACCAACGTGTGCTGAAACAGATCGAATTGGGGACGCACATTACGAACGGTTCGTTTACGGTCAGCAAGGTAGAGGCGGACCGTGTAGTTGTAGATCGGTCCGAAGATCATTGGAACAGTTCAGCGGTGGGGCTTTCATCCGTTCATTTTGTTGCGAAGGCAAAGCCTGAAGACGCACTTCAAGCCTATCGAGCCGGCGAGCTTGACGCGGTCACGAACGCAACTTTCGAACCGCTTGCTTTGAAATTGCTCGAACCGTACGACGATTTTAGAAAAAGCACTTTTGCCGCCGTGAATTTTTACAGGGTCAACGCGTCGCTTGCTCCATATTCCGACAGGCGTGTTCGCCAAGCTCTTTCAATGGCGATCGAACGCGAACGGCTGACTGATGGCGAACTTGCAGGTACGACACGGCCCGCGCTTTCGTTATTTCCATTCCCAACTGCCTCGCAAACTAAGATCACAGAAGATAAAGTTCAGGCTCGCGATCTGCTTGAAGATGCCGGATTTCCTGAAGGTGAAGGCTTTCCCGTCATCCGGCTCGTCATAAACAGAAACGATGCCCAACAGCGGATCGCACGCAGCGTCGCAAGAATGTGGAAGCAAAACCTAAACCTTGAGACCGAGATCATCGTAAAAGAAAGCGAAGAAATAAGGTCTGCCATCGACAGCGGTGAATACGATCTTGTTCGGCGTGGTGTCGTCCTGCCGACCGCAGATGAAAAAGCCGGGCTCCGAGCGATCTTTGAGCAGGATCTGAATTCGCTAGTCCGGTCAACGAAACCGCCGGAGCCGAACAGTAATTCGAACACAAATTCATCCTCGGTCAACTACGAAACAGAGATGACAGAAGAGATCGCGCTTTACGAACTCGAGGCGATCCCATTATACTTCCCGACCTCTTATTCGCTTGTAAGGCCGTATGTCCTAGGATTTCAGTCCAACGTGCTCGATGCGCCGCTGCTGCAAAACGTTAGAATAGATAACAATTGGCAACCGAAGAAGGCTAAACAGGAATCGTAATCCTTGATCTATCTTCGCTTGCTGTCTAAACAGTACTTTGTGGGCGGATCCTACTCTCCGATATCGTAGTTTGATATCACGTGCAACTGCCAATTGCGAGGTCGTATTATGTTCAAAAGCTTTCGTGTTCGACTGATCGTTGCCGCAGCCGTCGCCTTGGCGGCCATTGCTGCATCCGGATGCACAGCCTCCGCCAAGAGCGAATTCTATGGGCAAACCGCGGCACCTTCGGATAATGTGCTGCGGTATATCACCGGTTCCGAACCCGAATCGCTGGATCCTGCGATCCCCACAGGACAGCCTGAAGCGCGTCTGTTGATGTCGATACACGACGGCTTGGTCGAATACGATCCGCGGACGATGCAGTCGATCCCGGGCATCGCGGAAAGCTGGGAAGTTGGACAGGAAAACACCGAATACGTTTTTAAGCTAAGGAAAAATGCGGTGTTTTCGAACGGTGACCCGATAACGGCTCACGATTTTGTTTATACATTCAGTCGAGCGCTTGACCCGAACCTTGCCGCTAAAAACGCATACCTTGCTCATTACATAAAGTACGCTCAGGAATATAACGCAAAGCAATCCTTCGTCCGCGACCGCAGCGGCAGGTTTTTGCTTAAGTCCGATCTGGCACCCGCGGCCGAAGCAAATGCAGCACCTGCAACTGAAGCGCCGCCCGCGGCCGAATCTGAATCGAAGAGTGAGTTTCGGAAATACATCGATGGCCCAACGCGGCTGACAGTTCCATCAAGCGCGGAAGGCCGGGCGCCGCTTTTCGAAAAAGACCCGAAACTTAAAGCTCTTGCCGAAGGTGCCGAATTCATTCCGATCGAACCGACCGACCTCGGCCTTGAAGCCGTCGATGATCATACGTTTCGCATCAAGCTTAAACAGCCGGCACCGTTTCTGATCGGGCTGCTTGGCCACCAGTTCTTCAGGCTTGTGCATCGGCAATCTATCGAAAAGCACGGAAAGAATTGGACCAAACCTGAGAATATCGTCACGAGTGGTCCGTTTCGCCTAAAAGAGCATCGGCCATACGACCGCGTTGTCGTTGAAAAGAGTCCGAACTATTGGGACGCCGAGATGGTAAGGCTCGACGGCATTGAGTTCTATCCGCTTGAAGAGCAGACGACAATGCTCAACCTGTACAAGACCGGCCGCGTCGATGCAATTTACAACCACACCGTCCCGGCGGCGTGGGTCGAAATGCTTCGTGAATACAAACATGAATATATGAACCACCCGGAGGTGGCGATCGAATACTACACGGTTAACGTGACGAAGCCGCCGATGAACGATCTGAAGGTCAGGCAGGCATTCGCACTTGCCGTCGATCGGGACGCGATGGCAAAGTTTCGAAAGACGACGCAGCCGCTCGTCGATTTCACACCCGAAGGTTTGTTCCCTGAATATGAAGCGATCCGGGCAAGGGTCTATGATCGAGAATTGAAAAAGATCGGCAGCTCGCTCGAAGAATGGAAGGCTCGCAAATTCGATGCGCCGCAGGCTCGGAAATTATTGGGTGAAGCTGGCTTTCCGGTGACAGGCAGCGAAGGCAACTGGTCTTGCCCGAGCTTTCCGGTCGATCAGGTCGAGATACTCTACAACACAAGTGAGAACAATAAATCTATCGCCGAATTCATTCAGGCGCAGTTCAAGCAGAACCTCGGCATTACGCTTCAGCTAAAGAACCAGGAATGGAAGACGTTTCTGAACACGCGAAAGAATCTTGAGTATAACGGGCTCGGCCGCGCAGGTTGGATCGGCGATTATATGGACCCGATGTCGTTCTTGAAATTGTTTTATGGAAAGAACAATGACAGCTCGACCGGGTGGACGAATCCGAAGTTCGACAAACTGATCGACGAAGCGAACAGTTTGGCCGATCCGAAAGCACGGTTCGAAAAAATGGCCGAGGCCGAATTTTTCGTAATGCAGGATCAACCGGTTCTGCCGTGGCAGACCCAGAAAACTAATTTCCTGCGAAAGCCGTATGTAAAAGGCCTTTATCCGAACCCGGGCACTCTGCATTCGTGGAAATTCGTGTATATTGAACAAGACCCTGAAAAATGGGACACCAATGTTGATAACATATTCGCCGTTCGCGACGAATGGGTGACCGGCCAGATCCAGCGGCTAATCGCGACACAGCCTTCTGTCGTCGAACGAGAGCAGGGGTATATGGATGAAAAGATGTTCGGTTATTAAAATATGATCGGATTTATTCTCCGCAGATTTCTAATAATCATTCCGATGGCGTTGCTCGTGGTTTCGGTAACGTGGGGTTTGATACGCGTTGCGCCCGGAAATTTTTATTCGGACGAACGCAATCTTCCGCCGGAGGTTGAGGCAAACATTCGCCAGAAATATGGGCTTGACCTGCCGTGGTATCAGCAGTATCTGATGATGCTCGGCAATATTACCTGCCGTACGGCACCAGCCGGAGACACATCGACGTCGGGCCTGCGTTTCAATGCCTTTGGGACGACGATAAAGTGTTTTGATTTTGGTGATTCAGTAAAATACGTCGGCCAGTCGGTCAACGAGATCATAATCCGCCATCTACCTTATTCGGCAACTATAGGTTTTCTCGCATATATCCTTGCGCTCGCGATAGGCCTGTTCGCCGGAAATATTGCCGCATTGAAACAAAATTCGGCGTGGGATTATTCATCGATGACGGCCGCGATGCTCGGACTTTCGGTGCCGAACTTCGTCTTGGGGCCGATCTTGGTGATCGTTTTTTCACTTTGGCTCTTCTGGCTGCCGCCGGCGCGCTGGGGCGGCATTTCAAATCTGGTACTTCCGGTCATAACACTTTCGGCAATCTATATGGCGTATATCGCACGGCTGACTCGCGCGGGAATGCTTGAGGTAATGCGGTCGGATTATATTCGAACGGCGCGGGCCAAAGGGCTCGACGAAAAGAATGTGCTTTTGAAGCATGGGCTCCGCGGCGGCATAGTTCCGGTGGTCTCATACACGGGACCCGCACTCGCCGGATTGCTTGCCGGAACGGTCGTGGTCGAAAAGGTATTCGCTATTCCGGGTCTTGGAAACATATTTATTCAATCCGTGCTGAACCGCGACGAGCCATTGACCCTCGGCATCGTTGCCTTTCTTTCGATCCTGATAATGGTCTTTAATCTGATAGTTGATATCTCGTATGGTTTTCTTGATCCGCGGATCCGATACGACTAAACGAACGCTCGAGTTTTTATGCAGAAAGGTGAATTTACAGATCTAAGCGAAATTGAGCACGACGACCGGAAACGGCTGGTCGGGCTCGGTCTGTTGATGCTCGTCGGCTTATCGCTGATCGCTTTGCATTTTAGCTCATACACAGAATATTTTTCGGGTTTCGGGCTGATCGTCTTTCTAATTATCTTCTTATCGCTGACGGCGTACGCAGTTTGGTCCGTTCGGACGAGCCGCGGAAATTCGCTTTGGGCTGATGCATGGAAGCGGCTGCTGAAAAACAAGCTTGCGGTGTTTGGCCTGATAGTCGTCTGGTCGATGGTTTTGCTTGTCGCGGTCGGCCCCACGCTTGTTTATTTGCTCAACGGATTTACGCCCGACTACATTCCGACCGGGATCGACGGCGGCGACCGTGTGCGTTCGTTCGCACCTTCGCTGATGCATCCGATGGGAACCGACGACCAGGGTCGCGACCTGCTGGCACGCGTGCTGCAGGGCGGACGGATATCATTGATGGTCGGCATTATCTCCACGGTCGTATCTTTGATCGTTGGTGTTTCGTGGGGAGCAGTCGCCGGATTTGTCGGCGGGCGTATCGACAACATAATGATGCGCGTCGTCGATATCGTTTACTCGATCCCATATATTTTGGTCGTAATCGTATTGCTTTCGGTTTTCGGCGGCCCGAACACTAGTTTCCTGATCGGTGCGATACCGGTCGCGATCACGGCGGGGCTAACGCTTGCGTTGCTTGCGTGGTTAGGCGGAAGAGCCTATCGAACTCTGAATGAACATTTTGCCGGCAGGGTCAGTCCGCTGATGCTGAAGATATTGATGGTGCTTTTCGCGCTGTTGTTCATTGGTGTGGTGGTCGAGGCGATGCTGATAAATGCCCTGCTGCATACAACGTTCCTTGGACAATTCGGCGGATGGATAGCGGATAAGTTTCTTGCGTCCGCCGGGCAGGGGC
>CAZXTS010000075.1:0-12634 GCA_964643745.1 uncultured Chloracidobacterium sp. | reverse complement strand
AAAGAAGTGATCAGCGCCGTGAAAAGATATATGAGAAGCAGTGTCATTTAGTTTGTTTTGCGTCGATCTCGGCCCTGATCACCGCTTCGAATTTTTCCCAGGCCTTGATCGTGCTTCGCCAATAGACGACCTCGCCGGTCCGAGATACGACGATGTTCTTCGGATAGCCCGTAAAGCCGAATTTGTCCATCGCGGTCTTGGCGCCCGCAGCGTGAAGGTAATCAAACTGTTCTTTCGCGATGAATTTCTTTACGTCTGAAGCGCTATCGGCTGTCATTGCAAGAAAGACCACATCGCCGTTTCCGGCAAATTTGGTTCTCAGTTCGTTCAATTGCGGTTTATGAGCGAGGCACACCGGACAGCCGATGAACCAAAAATTCAGGACAACGACCTTGCCCTTCAGTTCGGCGGTCGAAAGCGTTTGTCCATCAATCGTCGTCACCGTGAATCCCGGCAGCTGCATTCCTTCTTGCGGAACTTTCTGTAATCGGAACTCGACCGTGCCGTCCTCCAACGTTTTCATCAGCGTCCGGTCCGGCAGATGAAAATTCGCCATACGGATATCCACGAATTCATTATTTGTGATCTCCCGCCCGTCCGGATCGAGAAATATTGAACGGCCATTCGGCGACGTTGGCTGTGCAAAACAAATGCCTGCCGCCAATGCGATGCCAATGATAAGGTTCACAAGCCTGGCTGTACCGAAACTGAGTAACACCCTCTTAAAGTTAGAGGAGTTTAGGCTCTAAATCAACTAACTTGGTATATTGTTGCCTACGACTTGGCACAAATACCGACTAATAGGCCAAACACAGGACTTACAGAGACGCAGTAAATAAAGGAATGGTAGCTTTCCTTACAATTGTATTTTTAGTGGTAATGGTCGGAATCTTATATTGGTCGATCAACGGTGGATTCAACTTTTTTGCAAACGGAAGAAGAAGTGACGCATTTTCTCGTTCTGAATTGGTTTCAGCATTACTCAAGCTCGATGATTCATCGCTTTCCACGCTGTTCGAACTTTACAAGAAGAAATTCGGTCCCGGACCGGCGCGATATGCTCGCCAAACTTACAAGAAATGGAAGTCGGGCGAAGTTCGTGCAGCAAGTCAGACCTTTCGTCGATTTCTTATCCACATGCCGAAGGTGATGTCTTTTGACCTGAAATGCGAGGTGCTTCGTCATTTCATGGAAGAGTTTTCTGCAAAGGATCATCATGAACTAAAAGTAACAACCGCTGATTGGGAGGAAAAGTTAAAGCCCTTGGTACATCAGATGATCACAAAGGCGTTTACATCACAACTACCGGCCGAGGTCGAAGAAAAACTAGCTTGGCTTGGCGAAGGCGATATGCAAGCCGCACAAGAGATCTTGCGTCGATCACAGGTCGAAGAAAGTCGGATAATGATCTCAGATCTTCAGAGTGAATTTATTGCTATCAACCGGTTGTTGGCTGAACCCGGTTTAAGGCCCCGTGTGAAACACGTGTTAGAATTTCCGTACGGCACGATCACACTGCATATCTCACGAGAGGCATGAACAAATGGATGACGAAAAATTAGAAATTGTCCCGAAAAAGCAATCCCTTTTCCCGGTTTCTGCGGATGACATTGTTGATAATGCTCTGCACAATTTAGATGAGACACAAGCCAAGCGTGTTACGGAAAAAGCGGCGGATGAGATCGTGCGGATCGCAGTTGAAAAGAGGAAGGCCGAATATAGGAATGCGGCGGCACATGAAGAAATGAATAATCTTGTCAGAAATGCGCGGCTGCTTGATCAGCAGGTTGGCGATTTCAAGATCAATTCGACGTTTGAAACGGCATCAGGAACTACGAATGTCGAGATAAAGAAATCCGCATTGACTAATTCAAAGCTACTTTTGATCGGCGTGGTCGTACTTGTGGCCGCGGTGCTTATTTTCCTTTTTCTGCGTTGATCGTCCTTGACTGATTAAACGACCCTTACTGAAAAAAAAGGCAAAATTTTGAGGCAGTCCCTAAGTCCTGCCCCAAACTGAGATCTAACAAAATTACAACCGATTCTTTACTGCCCTTGACCGAGTGAATAACCCGGTTTGCCGTCGAAGTTATAAAGATGTTCGGTCTTTATGAAATCGAGTCCGGTACCGGCCACGCGGCCGAGCAGGTCGATCACCTGTTGATGTGTGATGGTGTCGCCCTGGTTTTCGGCCATAAAACGGCAGCGCCAGTGATCGACGCAGAACGTATCGGAATGGCCACCCGGATAGACTTTCGTTCCGCGGTTCGAGATCATCACAAGCTTTAGGCCGTCGCCGTTCGCCTTTTCAACTAACGGGCCGAGTTCACTGGCGGCACTATAAAAATCGCCGTTCCACCAATTGAGGAACACATCTACACCGACAAGATCTTTCTTCTGCGGCTCACGGATCGAATAAAGCGGTTTCTTGTCTGCTTCGGCGATCTCTTCGATCTTCTTGTATTCAACGGCCTTCAGCGTTTCCGGCTTCTGCCCGAGCCGCTTTACAACCGCTTCGCCAAATTCTTTTGTGCCGACCTTCTCCTTTGTCACGCCTTCGCGGGCGACGTCATATGTGTGGACGCCGTCCTCGATGGTCCTGAGCCACGCGTTGTGGGCAAGCTCGGCAATGTCCGGTTGGTTGATATGTACAAGCATCATGACCGCACCGAGGAACAGGCCCGACGGATTCGCCGAATTCTGTCCCGCACGCCGCGGAGCGCTTCCGTGGATCGCCTCGAACATCGATATCTTTTCGCCGATGTTCGCCGAACCGGCAAGGCCTACCGAACCGGTCATCTGTGCCGTGACGTCCGACAGAATATCGCCATAAAGATTCGGCATCACGATAACGTCAAAGTCCTGTGGCGATGTGGCGAGCTTTGCGGCACCGATATCGACGATCCAATCGCCTTTTTCGATATCCGGATATTCTGCACCGATCTCGTCGAACACCTTGTGAAACAGGCCGTCGGTCTGCTTCATAATGTTGTCTTTCACAAAGACGGTCACGTTCTTGCGGTTATTTTTCGTTGCGTATTCAAACGCATATCGGACGATCTTTTCACAGCCCGGACGCGAGATCAGCTTCAAACATTGTTCGACCATGTCGGTCTGGCGATATTCGATGCCGGCATAGGTGTCCTCTTCGTTCTCGCGAACGATAACGACGTCCATCACCGGATGCTTTGTTTCGATGAACGGATTATAAGAAACGCACGGGCGGATGTTAGCGTACATCCCGAGCGTCTTGCGGACGGTAACGTTCAGCGATTTGAATCCGCCGCCTTGCGGAGTTGTGATCGGCGCCTTTAGAAAAACCTTCGTCCGGCGAAGCGAATCCCACGATTCCGGTGCGATCCCGGCCGTGTTGCCGCTCAAATAAACCTTTTCGCCGATCTCGATCTCTTCAATTTCGATGCGTGCACCGGCTTCTTTCAAAATATGCAGTGTCGCCGCCATGATCTCCGGACCGATGCCGTCGCCATGCGCAACCGTAATAGGAACATTAGACATAAAATTCGTTTTCCTTAATTAGATGTATGTAAATGGTCAAACCCTAGAGTTTAGCTGAATATTCGGGTTCAATCAATTCGTTTGGGTGCCGATCGAATTGATCTTTCCCGCAAGCGCGAGGTCGTGGTCCGTTACGCCGCTGCGGTCGTGGGTCGTCGTTTCCACCTCGGCATAACCCCAGCCGAGCTTGATTTCGGGGTGATGATCTGCCGCTTCCGCGATCTCGCCGATCTTATTGACGAACGCCAAACTCTCGGCAAAGTTTGAAAACTCAAACCGCTTTACCAGCTTTTCGTCTTCAAATGTCCATCCGGCTATCTCCGAAAGGCGATCGGTCAATTCTTCGCGGCTTAGCTTTCTTCGTTCCATAAGTTTTTTTGCTCCCGTCGTTGGGTTATAATTACGGTTTTTAACAGTTTACTTTATTTTTGGGCTTTTTTGAGATGCGACCATTTTCTTTAATAATTCTCTTTGCATTGCTCAGTCTTTTTGCAGGCTGCGGAGGCGAAAAGAAACCTTCGACACCGCTCGAGACCTATCGGACATACACTAAAGCGGTCAAACAAAAAGATACGACCACGATGAAACTGCTGCTCTCTAGCGAATCGCTAAAGATGCACGAGCAGGAAGCAAAGATCCAGAACACCACTGTTGACGAGATCGTAAAGCGTGAGGCGCTCTTCAACGAGACTCAATCCTCTGTGGATTACCGAAACGAAAAGATCGAAGGCGAACGAGCTTCGATCGAAATTCGAACCTCAGGTAAAAATTGGGAAATTATTCCTTTTGTATTTGAGGAAAATCAGTGGAAGATCGATAAAAAGGGATACGCGGACAGGATCTTGCTTGAAATGGAAGAAAAGAACCGGCAGATGGACGAGCAGATAAATAGAGAAAGGACAAACCCGACCGATCCGGCGACGTCCCCGGCGGCGAACCCTGCACCGCAAGCCGATCCGATTGCTCCTGGGGATCCAACGGTCCCCGATTAAATATCATTTCTTTATGGAGAGAATGTGTCTCTAATTAAACCCTTTCGGGCGCTTCGGCCCGTTCCCGAAAAAGCAAAACAGGTTTCAAGTGTTCCCTATGACGTAGTGCACGAAGCCGAGGCGCGCGGTTCGGTGCTCGAAAATCGGCTGAGCTTTTTGCGGATAACGCGGCCCGAATCCGAAGATGCAGATTGCGAGAGCCTGGAAAAGGCTCGACAGAATCTGGAAGAATTCTTGACATCGGGAATTCTTGTCCAGGACGACGAACCGTCGTATTTCGTTTACCGGCTTGAGGTTGGCGATCACCGGCAGACAGGCATTGTCGCATGCTGCTCGCTGGACGAATACGAACAGGGGCGAATAAAGAAACACGAAAAGACACGGCCCGACAAGGTCGATGACCGAACACGGCATATGCTTGCGTTAAGAGCACAGACCGGATTGATCTTCCTAACCTATCGCGGGACTGACACGATCCATAAGCTGACCGAAAGGGTGACCGCTGATACACCGCTTTATGATTTTATTTGCCCGAAGCGAGTGAAGCACACGGTTTGGCGTGTAAGCGAAACTTCCCGTTTGACCGAAGCTTTCGCAGAGGTTCCGGCACTTTATATCGCGGACGGACATCACCGGCTGGAAAGCGCTTCGAAGGCACGGAACACGCTCAATGCCGAATCGGAAACTGCCGATGCGAACGCAGACCGAAATTTTGTGATGGCCGGCCTGTTTCCGGCCGAAGAACTCCAGATACTTGCTTATAACAGAACTATCAAGGACCTGAACGGGCTTTCCAAAGACCAATTGTTCGAAGGCATTCAGCAAAATTTTGTCGTGCTGGACGAATCACATACGACACCCGAAGACCACGGCCTGATCTGTATGTATCTGGAGGGCAAGTGGCACACGCTGAAATTTGCGGTGAATTATTTTGCCGAACCCGACCCGATCGAGCGGCTCGATGTAACCATTTTGCACAAATATCTTTTGGAGCCTGTCTTTGGCATCGAAGACCCGCGCACCGATGAACGTATCGGCTTTGTCGGCGGCGGCCGTGGTGTCGGCGAACTCGAACGGCTTGTCGATAGCGGCGAGGCCGCGGTCGCGTTCTCGCTTTATCCCACGCGGATGGAAGATCTGCTCGCAGTTTCCGACGCCGGCGAAATAATGCCCCCCAAATCCACCTGGTTCGAACCAAAACTAAACGACGGCCTCTTCATCCACCTGATATAAAAAACCCGCTCGCAATTCATCATTCGTCCTAATCCGTGAAAATCCGCGTCAATCCGTTGTTAAATCTCTTCGTAATTCATTATTCATCATTCATCATTCGCTTCAATCCGTTGTTAAGTTTTTCCCTTTTTGGACCAAAAACGTTCGACTTTAGACCAAAAACGTCAGACTTTAAGCCAAAAACGTCAGACTTTGGCTTACTTTTGTACAAAAACAGACCAAAAACTGACAACTTTGGCTTAAAAACTAACCTACATTTCCCCCTATCCCCTATCAGATCAACACTTTAACCTTTTTCCACAGCATTTCCACATCCCCCGACCGCCCGACCGCACCATCCACTGTCGCCCCCTTGCACTCCATGCTAAAATTCCAAAGCTTTCCTTTTCCCTATGGACAACGAAACAAGCGACCCGACCGGACGCACAGCCGACAGACTGCGGTCCAAAAAGAACACGGCGCATTACTACGGAGAAGACTCAATTGTTTGAACAAGCTTTTAAGAATATCGATAACACGCTTCGCAAAGAGGCCGGATGTGCTACGGAGCTCGATTACATCGAGCAGACGTCGTGGATACTTTTTCTCAAATATCTTGACGATCTTGAGCGGTCAAAAAAGCAGTCGGCCGAGCTCGCGGGTAAGGAATACACGCCGATACTCGCTGATGAATACCGTTGGAGCAATTGGGCGGCGCCAAAGACCGGTGACGGCAAGCTCGACCATCACAAAGCGATGACCGGCGACGATCTTATTGATTTCGTCGATCAAAAGCTGTTTACCTATCTCAAAGAATTCAAACGCGATGCCGAGCGAGCCGATACGATCGAATACAAGATCGGCGAGATATTCAGTGAGTTAAAGAACCGCATCCAGAGCGGCTACAACCTACGCGAGATCATCGACCACAGCACGCGAATTCCCGTTCCGCCGATCGAGGAGCAGAGGCGGATCGCTGCGATCCTTGACGAAGCGTTCGCTTGCATAGACAAGGCAAAAGCCAACACCGAAAAAAACATCCAAAACGCCTGCGAACTCTTCGACTCATACCTAAACAACATCTTCTCCAACCCCGGCCCCGATTGGGAAGAGAAAACGTTGGATGAAGTATCAATAAACTTCGGCCGTGGAAAATCACGTCATAGGCCGCGGAACGCTGGGCATCTTTATGGAGGCAGATATCCTTTTGTGCAAACCGGAGATATTCGCAACGCTGACCACATCATCACCGAGTATTCGCAGACTTACAGTGAAGATGGTCTCGCTCAAAGTAAGCTCTGGCCGAAAGGAACTGTGTGTATTACCATTGCAGCCAATATTGCCGAAACAGCGATCTTGGGATTTGACGCTTGCTTTCCGGATAGTGTAATCGGCGTCCAGCCCAATCCCGAAAAAGCTGACGTTGACTATATCGAATATCTACTTCAGGCATTTAAGGTGAGTATACAGGCAAAAGGAAAGGGTAGCGCTCAAGCCAACATCAACATGGGCACTTTCGAGAACGAGCGTTTTCCATTTCCAAAAGTTACGGAGCAACACCGAATTGTCGATGGGCTTAACCGTCTGAACGAAGAAGCTCAACGGCTTCAATCCGTGAACCAACACAGGATCGTCGAACTGGACGAACTAAAGAAGTCACTACTCCAAAAAGCCTTCAGCGGCGAGCTTTGACGATCTATCTCACCGCGTAGCGGCAGGGAAAAGGAGTGGACTAAGATAGATTTGGTGGACAGGATGGACAGATCTAAGGAACCAGAAAAACTGATCCCGGCGCATGGCGGTTACAGAAAGCTCAAGAGTTTTCAGGTTTCACAGCTTGTCTATGATGTAACGGTTCGGTTTTGTGACAGATATATCGACAAACGCAGCCGGACGCACGACCAGATGGTGCAGGCCGCGCGGAGCGGCGTCCAGAACATCGCCGAGGGCAGCCAGGCAAGCGGGACCTCGAAAAAATTTGAGCTAAAACTGACCAGCGTGGGGCGTGCCAGCCTCGAAGAACTAAAACTAGACTATGAAGACTTTCTGCGGCAACGCGGGCTGACGACGTGGCCCCGCGACGATAAGCGTCGGGCAATGCTGATAGACAGCAGACCCGTTACGGCTGATGATGTGGCGGGATGGGCGAGGGCGATTAAGAATAGTGGACCGAGTGGACAAGAGTCAGAGTCCATTGAGTCCACAGAGTCCACAATGTCCACAATGTCCACCTCCTCTGCCACCTTTCCAGAGATCGCGGCCAATGGTGCTCTAGCTCTGATAGCAGTAGCTTGCAGCTTGCTCGACAGGCAGATCGCCGCCCTGGAAAAAGCATTTGTCGAAGAGGGCGGTTTTACCGAGCGGCTGTATCGGGTAAGGAAAGCGGCGAGAAAGAATTAGTGGACCTGGTGGACGAGATGGACATAGTGGACAGGTTAAAATGAACGAAGCCGACACAAGGGCAGAATTAATCGAACCGCAGCTCAGGGCGAGCGGCTGGGGAGAGAACGGCTCGCGTTTCTTCACCGCGTAGCGGTGGCGTGAATGTAGCCGTGGGTCCGAACCCACGGTATGATGTGAAAAAATGATCCGCGTCGCGGCAGCGACCGCATGAATGGCAACGAACCATTCAACCGTCGCTGACGCGACGTAAAAACATCGGGAACCGTAACCGTGGGTTGAAACCCGAGGCTACGATCATTTGATCGCTACTTGATCCGTCGAAATAATGAATGAAGCCGACACAAGAGCAGAACTGATCGAACCGCAGATGACAATATGAGCAACATTATCCTGTTCGAATCTAGAAATGTTCGTCGGGTGTGGAACGACGAAGAGCAGAAGTGGTATTTCTCGGTGCAGGACGTGGTCGAGATCCTGACGGACAGCTCAGATATCAAACAATATGTGAAGCGGCTCAAGAGCCGCGACCCTGAACTAAGCTCCAACTGGGGTACAATTTGTACCCTGGTTGAGATGACGGCCGCCGATGGTAAACGGCGAAAGATACAGGCGGCGAATACCGAAGGCCTTTTTCGTATTATTCAATCCGTACCTTCAACAAAAGCTGAGCCTTTTAAGCGATGGCTGGCGAAGGTCGGCTACGAAAGGTTACAGGAGATCGAAGACCCCGAACTCGCCACTCACCGAATACGCGAGATATATAAGCAGAAAGGATATTCGGACGAATGGATCGAAAAGCGAATGCGAGGCATCGCCGTTCGTGATGAGTTGACAGGTGAGTGGAAAAAGCGTGGCGTTAAGGAGCAGAAGGAGTTCGCCATACTTACTGCGGAGATCAGTAAGGCAACGTTTGGAATGACGCCTGGAGAATATAAAAAGTTTAAGGCGCTCGAAAAACCAAGCGAGAACCTTCGCGATCACATGACCGACCTTGAGTTGATCTTCACCATGCTCGGCGAAGCTTCGACAACCGAGATCGCGCGCAACCGTGATGCTCAAGGGTTTGTCGGGAATAAACAGGCGGCCATTGCTGGCGGACGTGTCGCCGGTAATGCACGACGCGAGCTCGAATCTAAAAGCGGTACTAAGGTTTCGACGCGGGCCAATTTTAAGGAATTGCCGGAGGCTTCAGGAAAACAGCTGAAACGAAAGAAACCGGCCCCCAAAAAATGAACGAAGCCGATACAAGAGCAGAACTGATCGAACCGCAGCTCAGGGCGAGCGGCTGGGGAGAGAACGGCTCGCGTTTCTTCACCGCGTAGCGGTGGCGTGAATGTAGCCGTGGGTCCGAACCCACGGTATGATGTGAAAAAATGATCCGCGTCGCGGCAGCGACCGCATGAATGGCAACGAACCATTCAACCGTCGCTGACGCGACGTAAAAACATCGGGAATCGTAACCGTGGGTTCAAACCCACGGCTACAATCAATTGTCGCTCCGCGATAAACATAGCCCTGTAAGAATATGAGTAAAGATGATCACAAAATAGACGCAGACGACCGTACCGTTTTTGAGGTATTGAACGAACGAAAATACACCGTCGATTATTTTCAGCGCGAATATAGTTGGGAGCAGAAGCACATTGAGCAGCTCATAACGGATCTGACATCGACCTTTCTCGATGTTTATAAAGAAGGCGATCCGCGCACTGCCGGTGAGCATTATAATAACTACTACCTCGGGCCCTTCGTCGTAAGCAGTAGAGATGGCATGAAGAGCATTATTGACGGCCAGCAAAGACTGACGTCACTTACCTTATTCCTGATCTTTCTGAATCACCTGCAAAAAGGACTCGGATACAATGAAACGATCGCCCCGCTCATATTCTCGGACTTACGCGGCCAAAAATCCTTCAACATTCAGGTCGAGGAGCGAAAGGCATGCCTTAAGAACCTTTTCGAGGACGGAGAGTATGAGATCATGCCGGATGATGACGAATCCACCGTCAATATGGCATTGCGATATGCCGACATTGCCGAAGCTTTTCCGGAAGAGCTTAAAGGCAAAGCATTGCCATACTTCCTAGACTGGCTTAAGTACAACGTCATTCTCGTTGAGATCACGGCTTATTCTGACGATAACGCCTATACGATCTTTGAGGCGATGAATGACCGGGGGTTGAACCTCACTTCAACCGAGATGCTGAAAGGTTATGTGCTTTCGCGCTTCCCTGACTCGGCCGATCGGGCCACAGCAAATAATTTTTGGCGAGATGCGATTCACAAACTCCATCAACACAGTAAGGACGAAGACCAACAATTCTTTCAAGCATTGCTGAGAAGTCAATACGCCGATACCATTCGACAAGGGCGGGCGGGTTCATCAAATGAGGATTTCGAGAAGATTGGAACTAGATTTCACAGTTGGTTTCGAGACAATTTGGAGAAAGTAGGACTGGCCGACTCTGCTGTCGCGTTCCGCACTTTTGTGCACCGGGATATGGACTTTTACGTCAAGGCTTACCTTGACATCGTCGATGCCCGGCAAGAAGAGCGTGTTGGTTCGGAACAATTATTTTACACCTCGATCTGCGGAATCGCACCATCGTTAGCTTTTCCATTGATGCTGGCTCCGCTCAAGCCCAGTGATGGTGCAGACGAGATTCAGAAGAAGATCAAAACAGTCGCCTCCTTTAACGAGACATTTGTGATCAAGAGGTCGATCAACTTCCGAACGTGTAGCGCGAGTTCACTTCGCTATACGATGTACACACTCGTGAAGGAAATACGAGGCAAGGGTTTAGAAGAACTTACGGTGATTCTGCAAGATAGGCTCGACAAGATGGAGGAAACATGGGAAGGGCTCAGTGACTTTCGAATGCATGGGATGAATAAGTGGTTTGTTCATTACCTCCTTGCGAGAATTACCGGATTTGTTGAACAACATGCGGGAATGAAGACGAGTTTCTCAAAGTACTACGTTCGAAAGCCCGGTACCAAACCGTTCGAAGTCGAACATATCTGGGCTGATAAGTTCGAAGAACATCGCGACGAGTTTGACCAGAGAAACGATTTCGACAATTACCGAAACAGGATCGGCGATTTAGTTTTGCTTCCTCAAGGAACGAATCAATCATTCGGCGCCAATCCGTTTGCCGACAAAGTGGATCATTACCTAAAAGAAAATCTTTGGGCACAATCCCTGCACCCGAAAGCATACGAGAATAACCCCAATTTCACGGGCATGGCTAGGACTCTCGGACTTAACTTCAAGCCTCATACGTCGTTTACAAAAGCGGATATTGACGAACGACAGGCACTGGTTCGTAATATCTGCGAAATGATCTGGTCGCCGCTGTCAGAATCGAAAGAACAATGAACGAAGCCGATACAAGAGCAGAACTGATCGAACCGCAGCTCAGGGCAAGCGGCTGGGGTGAGGATGGTTCGCGCATTTTGCGGGAGCAGAACGCACAGATCACCGCCGGCAAGATACAGGCCGGCGGAACCCGCACGAAAGCTCTCTGGGCTGATTTCATTCTCGAATACAAGAACCGGAAGCTCGCCGCGATCGAAGCCAAATCCGACGAAACGGACGTTGCCGAAGGTGTGATGCAAGCCAAATTGTATTCGCAAAAGCTCGAGCTGAAATACGCTTACGCCGCGAACGGCCGCGAGATATATGAGATCGAAATGGGTGCCGGAAACGAAGGGATCATTCCCGCTTTCCCTACGCCCGACGAATTGTACAACCGGGTATTCGGCGACGTTACGGAATGGCAGAGCAAATTCGACTCAGTTCCATTGGAAAGTGTCGGCGGCAGCAAACAGGCCCGCTATTATCAGGAGATCGCCGTCAACAACACGATGAAGGCCATCGCGGACGGTAAGCAAAGAGTTTTGCTGACGCTCGCGACAGGAACCGGAAAGACTTTCATTGCATTTCAGATCGCGTGGAAGCTATTCCAAACCCGTTGGAACCTCGGGCGCGACGGCAGCCGACGCCCGCGAATACTTTTCCTCGCTGACAGGAACATCCTCGCCGATCAGGCATTCAATGCGTTCTCGGCTTTCAGCGAAGATGCACTGGTTCGCATCCGTCCGGATTCGATCAGACGCAACGACCGCGTTCCGACGAACGGCAGTATCTTTTTCACGATCTTTCAGACCTTTATGTCCGGACCGGGCGATTCGCCTTACTTTGGCGATTACCCCGAGGATTTCTTTGACCTGATAATTATCGACGAATGTCACCGCGGCGGCGCCAACGACGAGAGCAACTGGCGGGCGATAATGGATTATTTCAAGCCTGCCGTACAGCTTGGATTGACGGCCACGCCAAAGCGAAAGGACAACGTTGATACTTACCGCTATTTCGGCGAGCCCGTTTACGTTTATTCGCTCAAGGAAGGCATCGCGGATGGGTTCCTAACGCCTTTCAAGGTCCGCAGAATAAAGACGACGCTCGATGAATACGTCTGGACGCCCGACGATATGATCGTCGAAGGCGA
>CAZXTS010000074.1:0-12708 GCA_964643745.1 uncultured Chloracidobacterium sp. | reverse complement strand
TTTATTGGTCGGGACGGCGAGATTTGAACTCACGACCTCTCGCACCCCAACCAACCTGAGGGTTAATCGCAAGCTCTCACAATCGCTCAAAACCAATCAAAATCGGCAGCCTGCTCGTCGCTTATAAGTTTCAAGTAGCTATGCGCCGGGAAAAGTGCAACCATCTTGCAACCAACTTACCAAGATTATTCCCAATTAGAAGGTCGATAAATAACCCTAGCGAGAACAACAAAATAACGCATTTTTATAGAAAATAAACACTAAATTTGTGGCATTGATGTTTTGTGACATTTCCGGGAAATAGAGGTCACAAAACACCGGCAAACCATAGTTGTTATGGCTCATAATCAAGCCATTCGATCAAGCCATATTTCCGAACCAGATACCCGTTGCCAACCGCTTATTCTCTATATGATTTTTCGAGTCGATATCGATTGCCAATCCTTCAGTTGGCCGGCTGAGACAGGAGCACAAGGGGAGGGAGATCTACTACCGGCTCGAGATCGACAAGATGAAAGAAATTGACACGTGGCTCAATCAATACAGGCAGATATGGGAGTTGGGATTCGACCAGCTAGGTGAAGTGCCTGAGGCAATGAAGAAACAAAAGGAGAAGAAGAAATAATTACGGAGTTTATAACAGACAAAGAAACCAAGACCTTGACGAGCTGTTGTAGGCGCTTCAAGCAGAGCAGAGCACAGCACGGCGTAGCGGCGATATTCGACCATGTCTAAGCCTCGTACGTCATTAAAATGGAAAGGGCTTCGAGCCTTGCGGGTGTGAAACCGTCTTCCGATTCGAGGCGGAATTCGCTCGTTGCCGTACTCACTTCATTTGGCGTTGCAATCTACGGCAATCTGTGTTTACCAACGACCGATGACAAAAAAGGGTGACCAAAAAAATGGATGTGGATTCTTACGCATGATCTGACGTTGAGCGTGTCTCAGAGCGGCGGCGGGCATTTGCCCGCAACTAATTTTCGCGTAAAATTCGCGCATTAAATCGACGGTCGTAGCATCGTGGACGTTCCATAAACTTAAAACGAGCGAGGTGGCTCCGGCGGCAAAAAATCCGCGGGCTAACCCAAGCATCTCTTCGCCCGGTGCGATGCGGTTCAATCCAGTTTCGCACGCACTCAACACTACAAGGTCGGCATCAAGTCGCAAACAATAAATGTCGCGGACAGCAAGCCAGCCATCGGCAAGTTTGAGCGAAGAAAATAGAGGATTATAGGCGCGAAACTGCCCGTGACAAGCGAGATGCAAAACTTCCTTACCAACCGACCGACCGGCAATTGCCGCGAGGGTCGCATCGCCGTTCGACAAACTTTCTCCCGGCAAGGTCGCGGAGAGTTCTTCGATTTCTTTGACCACAAGCGGAATTCTCTCGTCGGACACTCCGACAAACAAGGCATTTTTCAGTTCGCGGCGTGGCTTTTCCAAGCAATTTTGCAAAACCGCGGCGCTCGGACTAGAGACAACCTCGCGGTTTTCGATTACATAACCAAAACCGTCATAGAGAGCGTGAAAAGGAATGTAATGGAGAGATCGATGCGGAGCGACCACCAATCGACGCAAACCAAGAAGCTTTTCAAAAGGCCGAAGAAGCAGATCGTAGAGCTCGCTCAACACGCGTCTCGTCCGCAACGTCAATTCGTAGAAATGAGCTTCAATGGCCCGCGGATTATTTCGCAGGGCCTCAACCTGGAAATATAGCTGCAATAAAAGTTCTTCAATCTGTGTTTCATGGCAGAGATTGTGAAAGACCTTGAAGTCATCGGACGTAACAACAAATGCGAAAAGCTCACCCTCAATATCGTCAAACTCAACCAGAACCGTGTCGTCGCCGAGTGCGGTTTGAAGACCGGCAATATCGACGGAATCACTGTTCACCGATGACGCCTGAGGCGACCGCAATTGAAGTTGGCGATAAAGCTCGGCAATTTCTACTTCACGCTCACGGGCGTCCGCGTGCAACATTTCTATCTCACGCGGATTTTGGCCGGCAATTTTTAGCGTAGGCTGGTTGATCTGGTTGTAAAGCCAATTCAATTGTCCACGCAGATCGGTGATTTTTTGCCGTAAATCCGTCAAATCCACTTTAGTCTCCGGTTCATGCCGCGACTTTCGGATCATCTCGATGAGAGTACGCGAACGGGATTTTTCGACGTACTCGAATGCTTCAACGACACGGTTTTCGGCTTCGAGACAGATTCGTGCCAATTCCCGGTAAGGTACTAGCTTGTCGCCGAAGAATGCTGTTCGAAAGTCTTCTGAGGGAAGAGGATCTCGTAAGTTTTCAACCGTTGAAACAGCGTCCTTAAAGTATGCTTCCGCTTTCGCCGGGTCATTCGAGGCCCTCGCCGTCAGCCCAAGAGCGGTCAAACACCGCGCCGACAGAAGAGGAATCTGGTTCACCCTGGATTCAGTCAGCACCTCTTCAAGGAGGGTTTTGGCATCAGGCAGTCGACCCAACATCCGCCACGATTCTGCCCGCAAGAAATCCGCTGATAACTCGGAGCCCTTGATCCCGGCGGTGGTCAGCGGCAATTCGGCTTCGCGGAGTGTTTCGATCGTTTCATCAAATCTATTTTCCGAGAACAGAAACTGCGCTTCGCCTAGCAGCACATTTGCCTCGCCCACAGAGCTACGACACGAGGCAAAAATCCGCCGGGCGTCCGCCATCAGCGAATATGCCGCCCTCGTTTCGCCCGAAACGAACCGCACACGGGCAAAATTGGCCAAAGCCCGCGCCTGTTCGATCGACATGCCGGATTCGGCGAAGACCGGAATTACCCGCGCATAAATCGGAGCGGCTTCTGCATAAAGGTTCAATTCCAAATATGCGTCCGCCATTTCTAGCTCGGCTGTCGCAGATTGGTGCGGCATTCCGAGTTTTGAGTAACTTGAACGAGCCCGCTCCAAAAACTCCAAAGCCCGGTCATATCGGCCTTGAAATAGCGAGAAATAGCCGAGGTTAGATTCAATTTCAGCTTTGGTGACCACAAGACCAGATTCTTCGGCCAATTGAAATGCTTCCGCGTAAAGCTGCTCCGCCTCAGAGAATTTGTAGCGGAACGATAGAACGTAGGCAAGTGAGTTAGTGATCTGCGCAAGCGTTTTCGAGTCTCGGAGCTCGACAAACCGATCTCGCGCCGAGCGCAGAAATTCCTCTGCCTTTTCGTACCGTTCGGAAAGCTGAAAAATATTTCCGAGGTTGTGCTCGATACGTCCGGCTGCGGCAAAATCGGAACAATTGAAGAAGGTTTGGCGGGCCCGCAAGCCGGATTCGATCGCTTCGTCATAGCGTCCGAGCATTGCAAGCGGATAGAGTTTTGCCACCTGAGTCGATGCGGCGGCGTGATCCTGCTTGAGGTCCTGGAATTTTTGGAACGCGTTGTCAAACCGGACTACGGCACGGCGGAGCTGTCCGTTTACCATGGCCGCGACGCCATCGGTCCAGGCCGCCAAAGCGATATTTTCTGGGAGCGGGGCGATCTCTGAAAGTAATGTGAGCGACGCGGCCGCACAACCGGCCCGGCCGGGATTGCTCGTCCACGATCCAAGACAGATCTCCTTCAGAAGGCGGGCGAGTTCGGCGTCGCCCAGATCCGCGTGGCGCCGAATCAATCGAATGCGTTCGGCATCATCGTGCGTTTCGGCCAATTGAAGCGCTAGCTGGTTGTCCGTCATATTAGGCGACTACGGCGGCGGTTCTATCCGACTTCGAGATCGGGAACCTCGACATCGAAACTTTCCGAATTAAGTCGCAGCCGATAGGTGCCGTTTTCGACCGGCGGCAGCGAGAACTGGCCGCTCGAATCGATCCGAATCTCAAGATTCACCTTTTCATCCGACAATGTGACGGTACCGCCGGTGATTTGACCGAGGACCTGGCCGGAAATCACCCATTTCAAACCAGCGCGGGTAATGCGGATGTCGAGACTACCGTTGTCGACGGAGAAAAGCAGTTGTCGCGAATTCGCCGCGCCCGCAGAGCGAAAGCCGTACGCCGGGCCAAGTTTCGCGCTGTCAAGGCGAAGAATCGCCCGCAGCCGCCCGCCGACCGTATGCTTTGGGGCCGCCGGCATTTCGGGCCGATACTCGTCAAACGAGCGAAGGATCGCGGTAAGGGCAAAGGCAGGGGCATCTTCCGTCTGATCGGTTCGCATCAGATCGACCAGTTGCAGAGTTCGAGACATCTCCAATCCGCATTGCCCACACGCCTTCAAATGCTCCGTCATCCCATCGTCAGCAAGATCACCGACAGCAATATCCGTGAAGTTCTCAAAACTAAGATGGGGAGAAATAGTTTTCATTGTTTTCAGCTCCAAATTCCAGTCGCGGCATTCCCGCACTAGTTAACAGAGATTTCAGACGCGTAAAAAATACACTCGCGAATCGCATTTCTCCCTTCTCAAACCTGCTTTCTTAACTTTCCCTGAAGTTTCTCCAAACAGCGTGCCCTCGTAGGCCCGATACTGCCTTCACTAATAGCCAAAATCTGCGCGATTTCCGAATAGGAAGCCTGATCCTGACGATAAAAAAGCACAGTTATCAGGTTTCGGCATCGTTCGTCCATGCCGGCGACGGCGGAGCGGACGCGGTGCTGCCTTTCCATCGCGAGCAGAACATCGTCGGCCAACGGCTCGCCGGATGGGAATTCTCTTTGTTCGCCATCTTCGTGGTCGTCAAGCGATACTTTCGGAGCGCTCTTTTGCCGTCGCAGGAAATGAAGGGTTTCGCGGCGGGCCGTGGTCACCAGCCATGCGTGAATTTGAGCGGGCTGTTGAATCTTGCTCAGATTTTGGAGGAGTTTAAGAAAGGTTTGCTGTAGGATATCCGACGCGGCGTCTTCGTCAAGACCGGCGCGCCTAGGGATCGAGTACAACAGGCGCTGGTAACGCGCGACAAGCGTCGCCCATGCGTCTTCGTCGCCCTGAGCGCAGGCCAAAACCAGTTCCTCGTCGCTTTTTTCCACCATAAATGCCACTTGCTTATGGTAATCAAATTGGAGAGCAGAAGGAAAACTCCTGTTTAATAAAAATTCCTCCGCGTTCCATAGTGACCGGCTGATGACGATGTAGTCCGCGAGCCCGCCCCCGGAATAGTTTCATCCATTTAAACATCGGTTTTTTTGGTTGGGAAATCAGAAGAATTTCGACGTGGAAGTCTAACGTTCTCCTGCTGTAAAGTATTTTTGACAAAAGGCCTACCTCATTACCGTCCCGAGTCTGTGATCAAATTACTGTATTTTCCGATGTCATGCCTGTCTCTGTAACTGGGTGAGGACGTTGGGCTGGATCAGCATGACGTTCCTAGGTTTGAGAATTAGTACAAGGAGATTCTTCGATGCAAATATTAAATCATTCTTCCCTAAAGCACGGATTTACGACTCACGCCGTGGCGTTGCAGGGAATGTTCGGCACTATGCCGCTAGTAACCAGGCCCCGAGTGGGCGATCTGCTTGTCGCCGAAGTCCTGGCCATCGGGCAGCATGAAAAGATCGAAAACCGCGACGGAGCGATTATGAATCTTTTCGTCGGCGACCGGATTGTAGGAGCGTTTGGCAATCGTTACGCGACCGATCAATTTGAAGGTTATGTGCCCGAAGACATTGTGGACGAATGCGACATGCTATCGATCGGCGGGGTATTCGGGAAAGTGAAATCTAAACATCGCGTCATGAAGACTCCGACACGCCTTCGTGTGGTTGGAGCAGTCTGCAATCGCGAGGGCATTCCTTTGTCGCTCATAAATTTCGGCCTAAAGTCGCTGCCGACAAATGGGTTTGGACGTGGGCCGGAAGTCATCCTCGTGATCGGAGCCTCGATGAATGCGGGCAAGACGACGGTCGCGGGAATGTTGTCGCGGGCTCTGAGCCAGGCCGGTTTTCGAGTTGCCGCAGCGAAAACAACCGGGACCGCCGCAGGAAAAGACGGACGATTTATTGCCAGTTGCGGCGCCAATCCGGTGGTTGATTTTACTGACGCAGGTTATCCGGCAACGTATATGCTCAGCCTCGAAGAACTCCTGGAGATTCAAAACACGCTGCTCGGGCATCTCCGGGCGACAAAGCCGGATTATATCGTGGTCGAGGTCGCTGACGGCATATACCAGCGTGAAACCGAGATGCTGCTCGAATCGGAGGAGTTCCGTAACACGTTTGACCACGTCTTCTTTGCCGCCAACGACAGCCTGTCGGCCGAATGCGGCGTTCGCTGCGTTCGCTCACACAATCTGCCGCTTCGCGCCACGGCAGGCGTGATGTCGCAAAGTGCGCTGTCAATCCGCGAGGCCGAAAAAGCGACGAATGTGCCGTGCCTGAGCAGCGAGATGATCGTGTCGGGCAAAGCTCTCGACTTGCTTTCAGCGAAGCCTTCCATGCCGGTCTTTGAACAGCGACCGGTTTCTCAGCTTACTTATCAGGCAGCGTAGGCAGTGGAGAAGATGAGACGTCGAACTCTAAACAATCCATCGGTTAAGACGGTCGCTCGACTGATGCCCTTCCTGCATAGCGAGCGTCGCCGCCTGGTGTTCGCCGCTGCTCTGACGTTAACGCTAACGGTCGTCGAGGTATCTGCTCCGCTGCTAATAGGTTCGGCGGTGGATTCCATTTTCGGCAACACCGACGGTTCGACTTTGCAGATAATTGTCGGGTTGCTGGTCCTGGGCGCAGTCGCGCGGCTGTTCCTGCTGGCTCGGCAACGCAGAGTGACGGGCGAAATCGGTGAACACGTGGCCGCGAATATTCGCAATCGTTTGTGGAATCATCTGCTGCGGCTGCCGCTCGATTACACGCGTCGACGCGGTTCGGGAAGGCTTTTGCTGCGCTTTACCGGCGACGCGCGTTCGGTGCAGCGTTTAGTCACGCAGGGTTTGGTGCGCGTTAGTCAGGATGTTCTGCTCGGACTGGCGGTTTTGGCGGCGTTGATGTGGATAAACTGGCGAATGGCGGCAACGATCGCCGTAATCTTGCCGGTCTATGGATTGATCTTCGCGCTATTGAATCCACGCCTCCGCGAAGCCAGCCGCCGGGTTCGCGGCCGCCGCAGCCGTATTTCAGCGTATTTGCACGAACACATCGCCGGGATGTCAGCCGTCAAGGCCTGCGTCAGGCAATCTGATGAGATCGAAAATCTTGCAGGTTTGCAGCGCGGCTTAGTCAAACGCGGAACGCGGAATGCGGAGATTGGCGGCTGGCTGATGGGCGTGTCAGGCGGGGCGATTGGCGTCAGCGGAGCGTTGGTTTTACTCGTCGCGGGTGGCGAAGTTGCGGGCGGAAGACTAACAGGCGGCTCTCTCGTTGCATTTTATGCCCTTCTCGGTTTGCTGCTGCCGGTTTTGCAGCGCCTGGTTACGGCAAATCGTTATTTGCAGGAAGCGAGTATTTCCCTCGAACGCGTCGACCAATTGCTCTCGGCTCCATTTGAACATTCGCACAACGGACTGTCCCCGGCGTTAAAGATCGGCGCGGGCGAAATTTTGATCGATGAAGTCTCGTTTGGATACAAGAAAGCCGAAACAGTTTTGCATGGCGTTTCGCTGGTCGCGCGGCGTGGCGAGATCGTTGCTCTGGTCGGGGCAAACGGAGCCGGCAAATCCACTTTAATCAGCCTGCTGATGTGTTTTCAAAGGCCGCTGAGCGGTCGAATCACGATCGATAGCCAGGACATCTCGCAGACCGATCTCGACTCAGTAAGGGCGAATATCGGATTGGTAACGCAATCTACGGCGCTCTTCTCGGGCACGATTCTGGAAAATATAGTGTATGGCGCGGCGGACGATGGGCCGGAAGAAAAGGTTATCGCGGCGGCCCGACTGTCCGGCGTTCTAGATTTTGTCGCCGACCTTCCCGAGGGCTGGCACACAAAGATCGGCGGCGAAGGGGGAAATCTATCGGGCGGCCAACGCCAGCGAATCGCGCTTGCCCGGGCGCTTGTTTCCGACCCGGCGATCGTGATCTTGGATGAAGCGACATCAGCGCTCGACGCAGAAACCGAGACGGAATTAGCAAAAACTTTACTGCTATTGGCCCGACAAAAAACCATTATCGTCGCGGCTCATCGCTTGCCGACTCTGAAGGTCGCCACTCGAATTTACGTTCTGGAAAACGGGCGTGTGCGCGAAACGGGGACGCACGGTGATTTGATGCGACGGGGCGGCGGTTACGCTCACTTGTTCGCCGGGCAAAAGCACAAAGGTATCGCCCGACAAATTGCCGCTTGATGGCTGAGGCATGAAATTTAAGTGGATGAAAATGACAAAAACGACTGCGCTTTTTTTGATTGGATTGGCATTGCCGCTACTGGCGGCTGGGCCCATTTTCGCACAGTCCGCCGCATCAAGAATGTCGACCGAACTCCTCGCTATATCCTGCGCTGGCGAAACTTCCGACGGCTGGGGTGTATTGCTCGCCTCGGACGCGAAACTGTACGCCTATGTGAAACGACGGAGCTATGACAGGTTTTATCTTATTTTTCCCGGCACGGACGCATCGTCTCTGTCAAATGAAATGGGTGGCAATTGTGGTTTTACTGGTCTGCGTGTCGAGCGCGAGAAAGGAAACCTTGAATTGGTGTTTGAGGTTAATCCAAAATTTCTGGTGAGCGTCGGGCGGCAGGAGGCGAATCTCCTGAAGATAACAATAGCGAAACCCTTAGAAACGACGAATGTCATCAAAGACAATTCGATCTCAGATAATGCACGGAAACAGCCGAACTCTGTGCCGACGCAAACCGAAAATACCGCCGGGACCGTTTCGGCGGTTAATCAAATTTCACCTCGTTCTCGGGAAAGATCTTTGACCGGGAGACAGGGTAGGCCCGAAAAAAGCACGACAGGAGCGAGCAAAAAAAATGAGTCGCCCCGACGGCGCCTTATTCTAACTCTCGGCCTGTCTAGTGCTTTTAGCAGCAATATCAGGCTGGACGACGACCCTGAGCGGTCGTTCGGCTTTGCTCCGAGCTGGGGAATACATTTTCAGAATCGCGATTCCAACCCGGATTTTAAGATCAGCTACGGCCAGACTTCGCATTCCTTCACTAGCACAAACAGATATGACCGTATCAGTCAACATTTGGAAGCGGCCTTTTACCGCCAGCCCCTCCGTCGTCTGAAGTCGGAAACCGGGATGAAGATCTTGCTGAAAGGCTCGTCCGATTCGGACAGCCGGTCGGTCGGCGATCAATACACTTTTTCACAAGCCTTTGAGTATCGCATCGCGCGGCGCCATCGGCTGCGGGCGTTCGGAGCATATCGCATTAAGAAATTTGCGGATTCGCCCAAACGCAACGCCGTCAATCCTTTTTTCGGTTTGCGCTACGAACAGCGATTGCGTGGAGCCAGGCACTGGGAAATCGGCTATCGCTATGACGACAATCGCACCGAGGATCGGCGCCGAAGCTATCTGCGCCGAACTTACAGCGGCGAATTTGGGACGCCGCTTTTCGGCGGTGATCGTCTGAAGCTCGGGGCTCGTTACCGGCCGCAATTGTATGCGCGGCAAATCACTGTCGGCGGCGAGCGAGTGCCGCGTAGCGACCACCGATGGATCTTTTCAGCCGAGTGGGAACGCCCGCTTCGGCGCGATCTGGATTTGAATGTGGGCTACTATTTTGAAACGCGAAATTCCAACGACAGGAGCCAAAATTTCAACGAACATTTTTTTGGCGTTTCGCTGACCTATCGGCTCGGATTGTGGTAGACGCAAGAACCTTTTTTAACTTGTAGGAGACGATTATGAACGCAGGAGACAAACAAACACGAGAAAACATGTCGCAGATCGAGTCAACGAACTCTCGCGGGCGTCGGAGTTGGGCAGAGGGAAAATTGCTGCCCGCGTTGTTCAGCTTGCTGCTGGTTGCGTTGGTTCTTTCGCCGATCGTCGAGAATTGGCGGTCAAAGCCGACCGATGGATTCCCGCTTTCGCATTTTCCCATGTTCACAGCGAAACGCGGTGAAACGGCGAACGTTACTCATCTCGTCGGGCTGGACGCGGACGGAAACCGTCATGTCATTCCGGGTAGGTTTGCCGGTGCGGGCGGGATGAATCAGGTGCGAAAGCAAATCAGCAAGAGTGCTCGAAATAAAGAAGAAGCTCCAAAACTTTGCCAAACCGTTGCCGACGAGATTGCGGAACGGCGTAGCGAAAGATATTCCAGAATTGTAAAAGTAGTGGTCGTAAGCGGCGAATATAATCTCAACGACTATTTTGCGGGGTCGAAAGATCCGGTGGAGGAAAAAATCCGTGTTACTTGCGATGTAAAAAGAAGCGGGGTTTCGAAAGCAAATCTAGTGGCCGAAAACGCCGCAATTCCGGTAACGAGTGAAAAGGAGGCGAATGATGAAGAAACTGACACAATACCTTGACAAATTCTGGTTTGCCGACGCACCGGCTACGCGTCTGGCGACACTGCGTATCATCATCGGTGCGTATGCTCTCTATTATCTTGCGCCGCGATATGAGATGTTTCTGGAGATTGCTAGGACCTCGCCCGTGCAGTTTGAGCCGATCGGCGTAGCCGGTTTTCTCGGTGCTCCGTTGCCCGTCGCCGTCTTTCAGATTCTTCTGATCCTGACGCTTGCGGCGAACGTTGCCTTTCTGCTGGGTTGGCGGCATCGAGCAACAGGCGCGGCGTTCGCCTTTCTACTTCTTTTCGTGCTGTCCTACCGCAACTCGTGGACGATGATCTTCCACAGTGACAATGTGCTGATATGGCACGTTCTGATTCTGGGAGTGACGCGCGCGGCCGATGCATTTTCGCTAGATGCGTGGCGGCGAGATAGAACGGGCTCCGTACCGGACGCGCCTATACATTGGCGTTACGGCTGGGCGATCAGCCTGATGTGCGCGGTCACCGTCGCGACATATTTTTTGGCCGGCGTGGCTAAGCTCGTCGGTCCCGACGGCCTTAGCTGGATGACGGGCGAGGTAATGCGCAGCCAGCTTGCGGTTGACAATCTGCGAAAAGAACTGCTCGTCGGCGAAGCTCCGGCGGCCTTTGGTGCACTCTTCCAGAATCTCCCGCTGTTTGCGATGATGGGCGTCGGAACGCTTGTAATGGAACTCGGAGCTCCGCTCGCTCTGGCGAGCAAATGGCTTGGGCGATTGTGGTCAACTTTTGCATTCATCGGTCATTGGGGAATTTACGTCGTTATGGGAATCACGTTCCGCTATCAGCTTTACGGCGTCATGTTCGCTCCGTTTTTCCCAGTCGAGGTTCCGGTCGAATGGGCCATCAGCAAAGTCCGGCCATATTTTACCCGGGCGGATACGGCCTTAACCGAAAAACAAGTGGATGGAGTGAAAATATGACTGAAAGACACTGGCTGCTTTACGACGGTGATTGCGGGATGTGCCGCCGGACGGTGAATTGGATCGGACGGCGCGATAAAGACGGACAATTTGAAATTATCGAGTTTCAAATAGCTCCGACGCCGCCGATGACGCCCGAGATATACGAAGCGTGTAAGAAGGCGATGCATGTCGTGACCGGCGACGGCACAATCATCAAAGCCGGACGCTCAATGATGTATGTTTTGAAAACTATAAATGGGGGCTACGGAATTTTGCCTCGATTTTTGAGTTTGCCGCCGATGATCTGGTTTGTCGAACTCGGCTACATTATAGTCGCCGCTAATCGCCAGTTCTTTTCGCGTTTTATTTTTAACCGAGACGAGCAAGGCGAGCTTCAGAAGCATTGCCGCCTGCCACAAAAAGATGACCGAGGCGACGCAAAATTGACCAATATATAAGGAGCACCAATTATGCACGGAGCGCAACCTGAAACGAGAAAAGCAATAAGACAGAAACCGGACATCCGGGCGATCACAAAACTCGTGCCGCCGAGCGGCAATTTGGTACAGGGACAATCTGATCTTCCGATTCACCCAGAATTGGCGGCCGAAGCCGCGCGGATAATCGCGGCCAGTCAAAATCATTACGGAGCGTCGGAAGGTTTGCCTGAATTGCGCCGTGCGGTCACCGAAAAAATTAAGTCTAACAACGGAATCGAGATCGATGCTGATGCTCGGCCGCTCGAATTGTTGATTACGCCGGGCGGTACGGGTGCGTTGGTCGCCATCGCTCAAACGTATTTGAAAGGCGGTTCCGCTCTTGTTTTCGAGCCTTACTATCCATATCACCGCCGGATTATCGAAGCGGTCGGTGGCGTGACCGAGACATTTGCTTTAAGCGGCGAACAATTACTGATCGACAAACACGAACTGCGACACCTTTGCGGCAAGCTCAAAAATCGCCCGGACTTTCCGCTTAAGGCAATTATTGTTTGTTCACCGGCGAATCCGACAGGCAAGGTTTTGAACCCGGAAGAACTTGAAATCATCGCCGAAGTTTGCCGGGACCTTGACCTATTGTGCATCGCCGACGAGGTTTATGAGCATTACGTCATCGGCTCTCAGCCGCATGTATCAATCGCTGCGCTCCCCGAAATGTGGGAACGGACAATCACAGTTAACTCGTTTTCCAAATCGTGGAATATCTCCGGCTGGCGGCTCGGCTATGCTTTTGGCAGCGGCAAACTCATCGCTCCGATTAACGACCCGAACAGCGTCTTTTACGTCTGTCCGCCGACGCCACTGCAAAGGGCTCTGTCGAGCGTTTTAACAGCGGATCCGAATTATTACGAACATTTAAGAATGCGTTTTGTCGAAAAGCATCGCGAGTCAGCAGCTAAACTGCAGGCG
>CAZXTS010000073.1:0-12734 GCA_964643745.1 uncultured Chloracidobacterium sp. | reverse complement strand
GCTCGCGTAGCTCAGTGGATAGAGCGCTTCCCTCCGGAGGAAGAAGTCGCAGGTTCGACTCCTGCCGCGAGTACCAAAGATAAAGGCGGCCGCATGGATGCGACCGCCTTTCTATTTTTGCCAGTTGGATTAACGCCGCGAACCCTTGATATCGCCGGAGCCGAGATCGGGGCCATTTTGTTGGCGGACCTTCAACATCGGGTCACCAAGCAATGCCCATGAAAGCCGGACATCGCCGCCGCCGGGTATCACACCTTTGGCATCGCGAATTAGATCACCAAGCCGCTGAATCTGGCCTTCGCCAAGCTTATTGTAAAACCTGGTCGCCATCAGTTCCTGGATGTCCGGTGTTGTCTCGCCGGTCGAGGCCCAAGTTGCGACCGAACCGCCATTCTGATGAAACAGCAGATTTTCAGCAAGGCTATTGGTGGTTGGCAAAACAAAATATCCGTTCAGGCACGTGAGCAATGTAAAGATCGACTCATTGGTGGTGTTCGTCAACTGTGGAACAGTTGAATTTGCAAAGAAATTGGATGCCGCCCAAGCCCCCGCAGTTCCGTGGCCTGAATAGTTCACAGAGAACTTCCCGGAGTTCATTGCCGCGACCAAATTTGCCTGTGCGTTCGGTTCATCGCGATGGACCAATGTCGTCGGCACATCTACGGGAAGTTGATTGCGGATCCTGAGGTTCATTGCCTCAAAATCGTAACCATCGATTCGATCATGAGCGAACAAAACTCCGCGTTGGAGCGAATTGACGAAGTTTGCTTCCCAGTTCACTACCTTATTCAATGCTGTGGTTACCGCGGCACCGGTCCGTGCTGGGATTCGACCAACCGCCATTTCTGCAAGACCGTCGCCGTCAAAATCTGCTAGATACTCATCACTACCAGTTTCCATAAAAATGGTGTCGATCATTCGGGTCGGTACGTGATGGTTGAATCCAACGTTGAAATAGTTTCTCGGATCTGTCGTAGAATCCCCGATAAGTAGAACATAACCAGGCTCTGAGACCCACGTTGTGGTCGTCATCTCCAAAAAATCCCTGATAGAATCCGCACTGATCACACCGTAATTAAACTCATCGAATATTTCCCGTACGTCAATGAGTTTGACGCTATGACCTTGATTCTGACGATATGTTGCCCAGGTTTGTGCCTCAGGCATAAAGTCCTTATAGGCGATGATCACCAACTCGGCTTGATTTGCCGGATCCGAAAGCATTTCAGTGTTGTTGACCGAGATCGATACCGGTTGGAGCATTGCACCATTCTCAATGGAATAATAACGGCGCGTCCGGTACGCCGGCAGTTGAGCACTGAAAGTTCCGCCGGCTTCGACGATCGGGACGTTCAGAACTTCGATTATTTCTCCGTCAACCGTCGTATCAAAGACCCGAACATCAGAACTGGAGAATCCTTCAACTATTGCCCGCTTATTTTGTTCCGTGTGAAAAGGCAACTTGTTGCCCTGGCTCACATAACGACGGCCATAGGAAACGCTAACGGAGTCGAAAAAGCTAATATCGGCCGGAGACCCAGGCGCGATCGACGCCATATGGAGTGCATTCGTGCCTTCAATAAGCATGCTGGCGGGAATTTCTAAGGACCCTGAAAATGCATCCTGTAGATTTCCAGTGATGCTTCCCAGAAGATTTCCATTCACAGTAACCTGAACTTCATGGGAGCGAAGAGAAAAGCCTTGAAACTTAAGTGCAATAACTGCTCCCGGACCAGTCGGATCAATACCAGTCAACGAGAAATTGAGCGTCGTCCCAGTCCCGGTGACCGAACGGCCCCAGAAATTCGGAGCGTCGCCGTTAAGAATCCGTGAGGTGTAATTTGTTCGCTCGCGCAGAGTAAATGTCTGGTTGTATCGCGGTGAAACTACTGTGCTTAAACTTGGGCGTGCGAGCCGCGTTGCGATCCGCTTACCGGGCGAATCGGCATTGATCAAGAAATAGGCCTGTGTATCACTTTCCAGCGTGTCAACGCCCTTTCCATAAAACTCGACGAACGAGCCTCCATCCCCGACCTTGATCGCCTGTTGACGACCCTCAACGTAAAGCTGCCAATTTGTCGGATCAGTGGCCGTATTAAATCCACCCGCAGCAAGTTCGGCCGCCGAAATGCGATACATTCCTTCTTGTCGAACGCCGATCCTTACGCCGGGCTGTGCGATCACCCAGCGGTGTGTATCCAGGTCCGGAGCATTCACTGCCGAATCAATCTCAGATCTAAGCTCTTTCGACGGATCTAGATCGGCGATCAGCTCGCGCGAATTTGGGCGTGCCCCTGTTGCCATTTCGTATGAACTCGAATTGACGGCGGATCGGAGGCTGTCAACAATCCTTGCTGCAAACTGGATCGAAGGAACCCGGCTGCCATCTAGATGGAAAGCTTCGACCACATACACGCTACCGGCCTCGCCATTCGGATCGAAAACCGAATAGGCCTCACCCTGGAGCGACCGCGAGCCGACCTTACTGGCAGACCCTTGTATCAGATCTTCGGCGACCTGGGTTCGGCCATCCGGATCGATCCGATAAACATAGAATCCAAAATTGTTCTTCTCAGCAGCCATTTCCCATTCGACAATGACACCGGTTCCTTCAGTGACTGCCGAAGTTGAGCGGAATTCGGTAGCTGTCCGATCTCGTTTAACCTTCTCTGCATATCGGTCATAAGAACGCACCGTTGAGGCGTTTCTTTGGGCAAATACCGGAGCGATCCCGGCAAAAGTAACAATAGCGATCAAAAATGGGGAAATAAACTTCATGATTAGAAACTCCTTCGTGAACCCGCAATAAAAGACTAATAGACTCTGGATTTCGCTAATTTACTACTTTATCAGCAAAAATCCAACTTTTTTTTCCTTCGCTCGTTTCGGCAGGGGCAGAAAAGCGGGACTCAGGCTTCATTCAAGAGCCTGAACCTCCGACTGTATCATACCGAGAGCCAAAGTAATTATTCCCGTTTTTCAACTTATAAATTTGAGAACTGGAAGATCTGATCAATGAGCTTCCGAGATCAGCTGTCTGAGCACGAATGGCAGTATACCGCCGTTCTTATAGTATTCGAGCTCGATCGGCGTATCGATTCGGAGAATTAAAGAAATAGTTTGCGATGTTCCATCCGCTTTCGATATGACAAGCTCTACTTCCTGCTGCGGTTCGATGTTTTTTCCTGAAAGGCCGACCAGGTCGAACACCTCGGTTCCGTCCAAACCGAGCGAAACAGCGTTTGTTCCGTCCTTGAATTGGAGCGGAAGAACGCCCATTCCGACCAGATTCGATCGGTGAATTCGTTCAAAAGATTCTGTGATCACTGCTTTCACGCCCATCAGGCTCGTCCCTTTTGCCGCCCAATCGCGGGAGCTGCCGGTCCCGTATTCCTTTCCGGCAAAGATCACCAGCGGAACACCGCTTTCTTTGTAACGCATCGCAGCGTCAAAGATCGAAAGTTCCTCACCGTCAGGCTGATAACGTGTGATACCGCCCTCGATCGGAGCGACCATCATATTCTTGATACGAACGTTTGCAAACGTTCCGCGAAGCATAACGCGGTCGTTACCTCTTCGCGAACCATACGAGTTGAAGTCGCGAGCCTCGACGCCCCGTTCCTGAAGGTAAAGACCGGCAGGCGAGTTTGCCTTGATCGCACCGGCCGGAGAGATATGGTCGGTCGTGACAGAATCACCGAATATCGCCAACGCTCGGGCACCGCGAACGTCCTCGAAAGTTCCGGTATTCATTCCGAATCCGTTAAAATATGGCGGCTCCTGAATGTAGGTGGAATCCGGATCCCATTCATAGATCTGGCCGACCGATGATTCTATCGAATTCCAAAGCGGATTCTGTTCTGCAAATTCACGATATAGGCTGCGATAAGTTTCAGGATCCATCGAACCCTTCATTGATTCTTTGACCTCATCCAACGAAGCCCAGATATCCTTCAGAAAGACGTCATTGCCATCGGAATCTTGTCCCAACGGTTCAAGATAAACATCTTTCAAAACAGTTCCCGCCAATGCATATGCAACGACCAGCGGCGGCGACATCAGGAAATTGGCCTTTATGTTTTGATGAACGCGGGCTTCGAAATTTCGATTGCCTGAAAGGACCGACGCTGCGATAAGGTCGTTCTCGACTACTTGTTCCTCGATTCCGGCGTCGAGCGGACCTGAATTTCCGATACAGGTCGTGCATCCGTAACCGACCAAATTGAAACCGATCTGATTGAGATACTGTTGAAGGCCTGCTTTCTCCAGATATTCTGTAACGACCCGCGAACCCGGAGCGAGTGACGTTTTAACATAGTCCGGGACTTTCATTCCGCGTTCGGCCGCCTTTTTCGCAACGATGCCGGCTGCGATCATCACGGACGGATTTGATGTGTTTGTGCATGACGTTATCGCGGCGATCAGTACGTCCCCACTTCCAATATATGTGCGTTCAGGCGGACAATCTTCGCCATTTCCTTCAACGCGATCGGAAGTCGGCCGATTGTTGATCATCTCCATCTCGGTCGTTATGTTCGTGTTCGTTGAACTTGTTTCGCCGAAAACCGGTAGCGGAATAGACCTGCTACTCTGCTCGCCGCCGCCTTGTGTCTCAGTTGCGGGAAAGCCGCAAAGGGTTACCGGAAATCGCTTTTCAAGCTCGTCCGCAGGTTTGCCGTATCCGCCGTCGGCTGTTGGAAGGGTGAAAAGTTCCTTGAAACGATCGTCGAGATTTGCGAGATCTATCCTGTCCTGCGGCCGCTTAGGGCCGGCGACAGACGGATTGATCGTCTCAAGGTCGAGGTTGATCACGGATGTATAATCGATCTCACCTTCCTGCGGAATCCCGAACATTCCCTGAGTGGTGTAGTAATTTCTGATGGTCCCGATCTGCTCTTCGGTACGTCCGGTTGCTGCAAAATATTCAAGGGTCTTTTCATCGGTGCCGAAAAAGCCCATTGTCGCGCCGTATTCGGGAGCCATATTGGCAATGGTCGCGCGGTCGGTAGCATTTAGTGCCGCAGTTCCTTCGCCAAAGAATTCAACAAACTTGCCAACGACATTGGCCTTGCGGAGCATTTCGGTGATGCGAAGAACAAGATCTGTTGCCGTAGCTCCCTGCGGCAGCGAACCGGACAGGTTAACGCCAACAACATCGGGTGTCAGGAAATAGACGGGTTGGCCAAGCATGCCGGCCTCGGCCTCAATGCCGCCAACGCCCCATCCGACGATGCCAAGCCCGTTGATCATTGTCGTATGCGAATCGGTACCTACGAGCGAATCAGGAAAATGCACACCATCACGCTCAAAAACACCTTTCGCAAGGTATTCAAGGTTTACCTGATGCACAATTCCGATGCCCGGAGGTATTACACTGAATCCGCTAAAGGCCTGAGTGCCCCATTTCAAGAATCTGTACCGCTGATCGTTTCGACGGAATTCCATCTCCATGTTCCGTTGATAAGCAGCTTCGCTTCCGGCAAAATCGACCTGAACCGAGTGATCTATCACCAGGTCAACCGGAACAAGCGGTTCGATCATCGACGGATCCTTTCCGAGGCGAACGACCGCGGAGCGCATCGCCGCAAGGTCGACCAACAGCGGAACACCGGTAAAATCCTGAAGGATCACCCGTGCAACGACAAATGGGACTTCCGCCGTTCGTGGGTCATTTGGCTGCCAATTGGCCAGTATCCGCACCGCGTCCTCGCTGACCTTTTTGCCGCCGTCAAAATTACGCAGAACAGATTCAAGCACGATCCTTATCGAATGCGGCAGCCGCGAAACTTTGGCAATGCCCTCGGCCTCGATCTGAGGAAGTGAATAATAGACAGATTCGCTGCCCGCACCGGTGGTAAACGATCGTCTCGTGTTAAACAAATTGTGATTCATCGGTCTTCTCCCGGCCCTTTTACGGAACTCAGTTCGAAAAGGCTGCTGCTCGTTCAGGGTTTATTTTCTTTAGTTTAGCATACGAGGTATTAAAGATTTAGTTGACGGAGACATAAATTCCGTTCGCATTGAAAAGAAATATAAAGACAAGTGAAGCGACCGCGACACTCGATCTGGCCGCCAAACAAGCGTCTTCCGATGTCTAAAGTACTTCGGATTTCGCCTCAGATCGATTTCGTGTTAAGTTGCCGTAAACCATTGCCCATTTTTGATCCAATGACTCAAACGTTTAGCTACGACGCATTTCCTTATCCGAGTTTCACATTTCCCCAAACCCGGCCCGATCGGCTTTCAACGATCGGCCTGGTCCGCGGGATAGAGACCGCATTGCCGGACAAGTGCCGTGTCCTTGAGCTCGGCTGCGGCGACGGGACGAATCTAAATTCATTCGCATACTGCCACCCTGAAAGTACGTTTCTGGGGATCGATCTGGCAACCGTGCACATCAACGATGCGAACGTTGCCAAGGGCGAACTTGGGCTTAGAAATGTTGAATTTATCTGCGGAGACGTAACAGAGCTTGCTGTTTCCGAGATCGGGAAATTCGATTTTATTATCGCTCACGGACTTTTTTCGTGGGTACCGCCTTTCGTACGTGAACATATACTACGCATTTATTCAGAATGCCTTACGGAAAACGGAATAGGCTATTTAAGTTACAATGCCTTCCCCGGCTTTCACCTTCGGGAAGCCGCCCGCGGAATAATGCGATATCACGCCGCTTCTATCAAGGATGAGGCCCAAAAGGTAGAACAGGCAAAGACCATCTTGGGCTTTGTTATGCAGGCGATGCCAGATGGTCATTTACACTCGAAATTGATCGAGCGCGAGTTTCGCGAGTTGTGTGATCGAACGCCGTCAAACGTATTTCACGATGACCTTTCGGAATTCAATCAGGCATTCTACCTGCACGAGTTTGTCGAGATGCTGAAACCTTTTGGGCTTACATATGTAGCGGACACAGACCTTTCAGCATCTTCTACTCACGGCTTTTCTGAAGATGTACGGAACGCTCTGCTTGCGATCGCCCCTGATCCGATCGCTTTGGAGCAATATATAGACATGATCAAGATGCGTCGCTTCAGGTCCAGCGTGATATGCCGTGCCGACCGAGATGTCAATTTCGTGCCAACGCCCAACGTGGCAAGACGGTTTCGAATCGCATCACCACTCAAACCGTCGCCCGGGCCTTATGATCTTGCCGATACAAGCCCGGTAAAGTTCATCGGCAACAAAAACGAGAACATTGAGGCAAATCATCCGTTGACGAAGATGGCATTGGACCAGCTTTCGTCGGTTTGGCCCCAAAGCATCGAATTCGATTCCTTGCTTGCTCAGTCCACTGAGAAGTTCGAGGCAGCCGGAGTTGATTCGACCGAAGACGATGTCGCGAAATTTTCGGGCTTTCTAGTACAAATGTTTCAGGTAGAACTGATCAATTTTCACAGATTTGAGCCACAAGTAACCGTAGCCGTATCCGATCGTCCGGTTAGCTCCCGTTTTGCGCGATGGCAAATAGATCGTGGTTGTGAAGTTGTGACTACAATGACAGGAATGAATCTTGAACCCGAGACCGATATGATCAAATTGATGATAAAGTTGGCAGACGGAACGCGGGACATATCCGAGATAGAAGAGGCGATAATGGAAGCGGCCGAGGTTCCGGAAGAAAACCTCGATGACTTCAGAGAGTCGTTGCCGGCGATCGTTGTTTCCGGATTGGCGGACATGAATCGAGCCGGATTGCTTATTGCTTAGGTTTGAACACGGACTAAGCAAGACCGCGAGCCGACAATAGTAGATCTATGATCTCGCGTACGGCCCCGAGGCCGCCTTTTCGCACAGTGCAATGATCTGCGACAGCTTTTACCGACTCCGCTGCGTCAGCAACGGCAAATCGGAACCCTACGACATTGAATGCCGGCAGGTCACCGATATCATCTCCGATGAAGGCGGTCTCTTCGACTGAAACCTGAGCTTCCCGCATTAAACGCGATACCGAAGCATCTTTCGGTTCCGGGCCGTCAATTACCTTGAACATGCCCAATTCAGCGGCACGGGCCTCAATGATCGAACCTTCGCGCCCGGTTACGACCGCGGAAAGGAACCCTGCACTGTGCCAGTTTGCGATGCCCTGCCCGTCGCGGACGTGAAAGGTCTTCATTGCCTCGCCGCTCGCAGAAAAATATAGACGGCCATCGGTCAGAACACCATCACAGTCCATCACAAGAAACTTGATCAGGGCGGCTCTTGAAAGAAGGTCTTTGTGCATTCTCTTGAGGTGAATTTAGCGAACTTCAAAAATATCAACTGCGGCAAGCCGCCAACCTGCGGAGGTCCGCACGAGTCTGTAAACCGCAAGACCCGTTTCTGTTTCACGATTAAGCAAACGGACGGACATATTTGTTTCGACAAGCGCGGTATCCGCGTCGAGCATATCGACATGCCTAATATCCGATCGCCATTCGACCGCGTTGCCGGCGATACTCGTCGCAAACCGGTTGACCTCTCCCGGCATGACCAACGCTTCGACATCGGCCTTGCGATTTGAAATAGCAGCACGGTCAAACTGAGTGAAGTAAGACTTGAAGGCATCGTCGATGTTAGCCGGCCGGTTCAATCGGTTTCGGATGTTTCGTCCCAGCAAGGCCGCACCGTATTCGGGTTCGCTCTTGATCGCTTGTTCGATGTAGCGGCCCGCGTCATCGTTTCGACCGGTTCGCGACGCCGCATCGGCAAGACCGACCAGAGCCCAACCCATGCTTCGAGCCATTGGGAGCGTTTCATCGACTACCGCTCGAAACTCTCTTTCTGCGTCAAGGATCCGGTTCTGAGCAAGAAGCGAACGTCCCAGCAAAACACGAACGTCGTCGAAGTGAGGCCACCACCGAAGGACCGAACGGGCGGTCTTTTCGGCTTCTGAATAAGCCTGTCGGTCAAAATCCCTTTTCACTGCAAGGAGAAGATCACTATCGGTGGTCTCTCTCGGAGCGATGTCATCAGAATAATCCGTCTGAGGATAGAGCTTTTCGGGATCGATCTCCGCACGTGTGACCTTGCTTGGCGCCCGGAATATCACCTCGCCGAAGCTTTGCGCCCGAACGGTTACAGGTGACGACAAGGTCTGGCCATTCTCCATCAGTACCCTAACAGTGACCGTAGCATCGCTCGCTCCAGTGTTCCGCAAGGCGACCTTTGTCTCTGCTCCCGTGACCTGCGGAAGCCCGGCAAGCAGGTTCATCTCGGTTGCCGCGTCGAGCATTTTATCCATAAACTCTTTGTGATCAGAGAACGCTGCTCGAAGTTCAGGAATTGTCAGTACACCTGACTGGGAATTCGCCTTTATCTTTTCGTAAAAAGGCCCGGTGCCCATCTTTCGTTCCAACAAACGCCAAACCATCGCACCCTTATTGGCAACGGCGGTGAAATAAAAATCGTCGAGCGGAGCGATCTGTGAAAGCGGGCCGTCGCGGCGGGAAACTGCTGCATAACCGATCCGCTGCCGGGTTCGTTCCATATCTGCTATCGGCTGCCCGTATTTTTTTTCAATGAATTTATTCGCAAGGTGTCGCGGCAGTCCTTCACGGATGATGCCGTAACCGTCGCCTGTCGTTCGGATCGATTCACCGAGCCAAACTCTGGCGACCGCCTCCGAAATATTCAACGTCGTGGTCGCGTCTATTTTTTGCCTCGAAAACAAGGATCGCTCGACAAGAACAGTTCCGCCTGACGAAAAACCGCCGCCGCGAGCCGCCGCGACTATTCGAAATTCCGTTTGAGGCGACGTGCCCAGAAATTCCGTGAAATACGCCCTTGCCTCTGAGACCAAGGCCCCAAGTTCAGCGGCATTTTTTCGCCCAGCCTCAGACGCTCCCTTAGGCAGATAGACGGCGACACCATTGTGATCCGCTCGGTCCCAACTTCCGGTAACAAAGAATGGCTGCACGTTCAGACTCTGATCGAACCAGCCTTCAGCTTCCCGGCCGCTTGCGATCAATGTCTTCCCGGCCGTTTGGGTAACTCTTATTCGCACCGGAGCGTAATCGGCTCCGCGTGAAAAGTACCAGCTATTCGGCGTCGGATACCAGAATGACATCGGTAAGAACTGAGAGCCCACAGGCGAGACTGCACTAACGCCTGAATTCTCGGGTGTGTTCAATTTGTAATCGACCACCGCCAAGAGGCTGCCGCCGGGCTGAACCGATGGCGGACGAAACGCGACTCGTTGGAGACTAGCCGCACCGATCTTTTCTTCGGCGGAAGTGAAATCAGCCGCGTTCCCGTTTAGCGTGGCCGAAGCGATCGTTGCATTTGGCGAGATCCGAAGTGTCAGCGAATTTGCAGGCCGCCCGGACACATTACGCATCTCGATGGATGCTCTGGCAGTTATCTCGCGTGATGTGTCCGAGGCCGGCATTGTCACATTGATGTCGTACTTTACGACCTGCCAGGTTGCCGCAAGCCGCGTGTCCGTTTGAGCCGTTGCCGCGATATAAAAGACAACCAACGCGGTGCAAAACTGCGCGGTTAAAGCCAAACTTCGGTATAAAGATCTGCTAATTTTCATTTACAAGTTCGTGAATCTGTTTCAATTTGATAAGGAGCTTCTCAAGCCGGGCAAGTGGAAGTTGATTGGGCCCATCGCTCGGTGCATTCGCGGGGTTATCGTGAACCTCCATAAAGACGGCATCAACGCCGCATGCGACCCCGGCACGTGCAAAGTGTTCGATGTATTGCCCTTGCCCGTCCGTTGCTTTGCCTAATCCGCCGGGAAGCTGCAGCGAATGGGTTACGTCAAACACGACCGGCACATCGAACGAACGCATTATCGGAAACGAACGCAGATCGACGACCAGATTGTTGTAACCAAAGCTCGCTCCGCGTTCGGTCAAGAGCACTTTTTCGCAGCCCGCAGCCTGCAGCTTTTCGACGATGTTCTTTGCGTCCCACGGTGCAAGAAACTGTCCCTTTTTTACGTTGACCGCCTTACCGGACCTCGCCGCTTCGACAAGCAGGTCGGTCTGGCGACAAAGGAAAGCCGGAATTTGCAGGACATCGGCGACCTCGGCGGTTTTCTCTACCTGCCACGGTTCGTGAATATCGGTTATCACCGGCACGCCGATCTCGGCCTTAACCTGCCGCAGCACATCCAGCCCGAACTCCATTCCCTGCCCGCGAAAGCTCTCGATCGAACTCCTGTTCGCCTTGTCGAACGACGATTTATAGACGAACCCGACACCGACCGTCTTGCAAATATCGTTTATCTCCTGCGCCATGAACATCGCGTGATCGACCGATTCCACCACACACGGCCCAAGAATGAACGCCAGCCCGCCGCCGCCAAATTTTACGTTTCCGATATCGAATGAACTGTTAGACATTTGTTATGAAATTAAGAGAGCGATCACCAGGAATCCAATAATTCCGCCGAGATAAATTAGCGTCGCAACCCGATAAATGATCTGCAGTGTCCAGTTTATCCTATCTTTGCGAATCCACTCAGGCGACGATAATGCCAATTCGCGATAAAATCTTCTCTCGAAATACATCCGTTCGAAAAAGCTCAACTCTCGATCAAGACTGGATAAATATCTTTGCCTAAGAATGAGCGCGGCAACGAGCCCGACCATGCCGCAAATGATAAGGGCTCCGAAGAACAGCCACCAATAATTGAACATTGCACACCAAACGATCGCGAGAAGGTTAATAGTCAGAAAAACAAGCGTTACCCGAACATCTTACCAAATCCCGCCCATCTCCTGCCTTCCGAAGAATTCGCCGTAATAATTCATTTCAGCTATTAAAAAAAGCCCGAGCGTTTCGGCCCGGGCTGAGGGGTTTTAAATTTGCCTTTCCTACGGCATGGTAGATACGAGATCTATTTCGGAATACCGGCCGACGGTGCTGTTTCCACGAGAAAGCGACCGAAGGTTTGACGATCATTTGCCAAAAGTTGAAAAATATTCAAAATACTTTCGCTCAGGTTCGCAATAATTTCTGTTGGTCTTCGAGATGGGATTCAGCCAAATCCACACAAAACCCTGTATTCACGGGCTTTTTGAGAAAATCAGCCAAAAATTCGCATCAACGCCAGCGTCGCCCTCTTGATCGCCGATCTTCTCAGGCTCTGCTTGTCTATTTGCGGTGAAGCTCTGCTTCACCGTTCCCCTTGGCAAACAGGTTGCGGCTCTGCCGCCGGCGGCAGAGCCGCTTAATTTTTGAGGCATCTTCGGAAAAGTAGAACTTTTCCGCAAATAGGGCGGCAGAGCCGGCTGAATCTGTTTCGATCACTCGCCTTCGATATTTACCTCGGCGCGTTCCGGGAGTTCGACGTGTTTGTCGCTGGTGACGTCGTGTTCCAGATTCTCGCTTCTCAAACGATTTTCCCACGCGGCTTTTACGAACGACGTGAACAGCGGATGGGCATCGAGCGGTTTCGATTTATATTCCGGGTGAAACTGGCAGGCGATGAAAAAGGGATGCGTTTCACGCGGCAGCTCGACCATCTCAACGAACTTGCCGTCCGGTGAAACTCCGCTGATCACCAGGCCTTCTTTTTCGAGCACGCTGCGGAATTCGGGATTGAATTCGAACCGGTGCCGATGGCGTTCGCTGATATGTTCGGCGTCGTGATAAACGTCACGGGCGAGCGAGCCTTCTTTCAGGTCGCAATCCCACGCACCGAGCCGCATCGTGCCGCCGAGTTCGTCAACTCCGACAAGATCGCGGAGCTTGAAGATGATCGGGAACGGCGTTTCTTCGTTGAATTCGGTCGAATCGGC
>CAZXTS010000072.1:0-12753 GCA_964643745.1 uncultured Chloracidobacterium sp. | reverse complement strand
TTAGTATAAATTGTCGTTTGTTCATTTTTACGTTTCTTTGAGAGTGGGGGGGGGGAGTCCCTCTCAATACTGTACCTTGACAAAGGCCGACGAAGCCATTATAAAATCCATATTTCTTTAGGTTTCTGGTTCGGACTTTTATGCTTCACTTAGGCTTTTCTTAGCAGGAGTTCCCGTTTGTTTTTTCATTCTGATTTTCGCGGCCGCGGTGGTTTCGCAAGAGTCGACGACCTCGGCACCAACGGCTTCAACTTTAATTATCAATAGCCAACTCCGACTTGCTTACAGTTCGCACACAGGTGGCTGGATAGACAATGCCAATATGCGCGTTGGTTGGACCGTTGATGAGTGGATAGGTTCGTCTACAAATTATCATACACTGACGCCGACAGTTCAGTGTCCGCCAACAGACCCGAATTGCACGAACCCCGAAAAGCGAGTAGTGTTTGACATTTCGAGGTTTTGCGACGGCCAAACTCACGAAATAAGCGCGCGGCTTTTCAATATCTTCAACGGCAATGGTGAATTTTTTTCCTATCTCAATCCAGGATTTTACGGAGGTCGATTTTCATGCACAGGCGGTGGCGACAGCCTACCTGCGCCGAACGAGCTACCGGTCATATTCGTTCCTGGGATAATGGGAAGCATCATGAAAGGACCCTATGAAGGACAAACCGCTCAGTATTGGACAAATTTTGCGTTTACGGGAAATCCAGCTGTTTCGAGCGTAAGGAATCTAACCCTCGACAGCTCTTCACCTTATTTCCGAGCCGGTATATATGCTTCGGATGTGGTCAGGTCGGTGTCAATATTTAACAGACCCCTTGTCTCGGTTTACGAACCGTTACTCACCAATCTCGCCGGAATGGGCTTTAATAGACCCTATGATGTACAGCGCCACTTTGAGCAAAACCTCGGATGCAATTACAGCCTAAAAAATTCTGACGTAACTCAGGTCCCGAACCTGTTTGTTTTCCCGTATGACTGGCGTCAGGATAATCACGTTACTGCAGGCAAATTCAAAAACTACGTCCAGTGTGTTCAGCAACTTTATCCACCAGGGACAAAGGTTAACATCATCGCTCACAGTATGGGCGGATTGGTGGTGCGAAGATATATATTGAGAGCCTTGGAAAACCAGGAACCGACAAGGATCGGTAAAGTCATAACGATAGCTTCGCCTTTCCTCGGTGCTCCTGACGCTACATATAAGCTATATACGGGTGGCGATTTAGATCAATCTTCAATTGCCGTAACACCGTCATCCATTCATTTTTTGGCTTCGCACATGTCAAGCCTGCACCAACTTTTACCAAGCCGTAAGTATCATGAGCTTCGTCAAGGCATAATTGTTGAGCGAGGTGACGTCGACGGAAATGGTATTGCGGATGAAAAATACGACTTTAATCGCATTGTCCAGTTGCTAAACATTGATTATCCGGCTACCCTGCCGGGCACCAGAGGTGCCAGCTTTCACGACTTTGCCGGACAGGATGACTGGCGAAGTGACCAAAGCGGTATCAAGTACTTTCATATCATGGGACAACAGAAACAACGTCTTACAACTGACGGATTATACGTTTCGTACTCCACCCGATGTAGGGTTACCGGAAACAGGTTAACCGGCTGTTTCAAGAACAGGCGCTATACACCTAAAAAGGGACCCGGCGACCAAACCGTACCAACGCTAAGTACGTCAATGGGCTGGGCAGGCTTGGTCCAGTCAGCCGATTTGGCACCCCAAGGGATGCGTATCTTTATTCGCAACTCACTTGACGCTAATGGTGACAAAAACGCTGCGGAACATACAAAGTTAACCCAAGACGAGAGAGTTCGCGATTTGATAGCATCCTTTCTGGGAGTGGGACAGGAGCCGCCCTACTCCAACGAGCTTTTTGAGATTTCCCGCCCGGGCAGCGGTGCCCAATCATTAGGAAAGGCCTATTCAATTGACTCTGAGCCATCGTTTTATTTGACTATAGCTGGCCAGACAGAGATCTCCGTACGCGACCAGATAGGGAACACGGCGGCGATAGAAAATGGATTTCTGAGGAATGACGTACCTAGGTTAAACAGCTACGAGATGATCGCCTCGGACACTGCAATGCTCACGTTCTCGACTAATGATTCTTACACCGTCGAGTTCCTAGCAGGAACAACACCGATTGAGATCGAACTAATTAAGGGGATTGGAAATGAAGTACCGGTTGCAGCTATTAGATACAATAACCTAGATTTGCTCGCTGGAACTAGAGTCCGACTGACATTTTCACAAGGTACGAGTACGGAGGTCAGGGTCGATAACGATAATGACGGCACGTTCGAAACCCTGGTTTCGCCTACTGTAAACCTTAGTGGAGTGGCTGCTGGTGACTATGAACCGCCGGCTGTCACAATGAATATCATTGCAGAGCAAGGTAATACGGCAACAGTAAGCATTGGAGCCATGGACGTCCAATCGGGTGTGAACATGATTTGGTACTCGCTAGACGGGCAGAGTTTTGATCAATACGTTTCTCCCTTTCCTGTCACGCTTTCGGCGAATCCGCTTACTATTGAAGCATTTGCTTACGATAACGCTGCAAATCGGTCAGGGCTAATAAGCAAAACTGTTTCTCTATCGACGTCCGTGGTCCCTATTGCCGAATGCATTGAGTTCTCGGAAGGAGTATATAGGGCTTGGTTTGGCTATCAAAACTCTACCTCAGCGGTCGTTTCGATCCCAGCGGGGGCAAACAATATGATGCTTCCTCTCCCTGGAAATAAGGGACAGGTGACGACCTTCCAGGCAGGAAGCGTAACCCGGGCATTTAGCGTCTCTATGAGGGAGAAGAGAGTCGAGTGGAGATTGCAGGGAAATGACGGGCTGCTCCGGTCCGCAAGGGCATCGATCGCAAGTACGCCGAGATGTAAATGAGTTTTTGTGAGGGAAAGGATTTGCCGTGAAGAGCTTAGTATGAACGGAACGAAAATCATTCTTGGAGTCTTAGTTGGATCGGGATTTACCGGATTTACTTTAGCAATCGCTTCTTATTTTGCTACTATCAACAGCCCGGATAGCTCTATCTTAGGATCAGAAAGTGATTGGTGGGTATTCGCTATTTTAAATGGTGCAGTTTTTGGGGCAATCGTAGGCGGCCTTTCAGGTGCGATTATTACCGGATGTAAGATGGCTTGGTTTAGTGCAATTCTTTTCAGTGGTCTTCTGAACTTTGTAATCTCTGTAACCTTTTTCTTTCTGACAAACGGGGGAATTAGTGCTGGGATTCGATACACGGTTTATGCTCTTATTCCAATTGGTTTTCTTAATGGTGTGGTTGTAATGCTGGCAAGCTCTACTCAGAAATCGATGAATTGATTCTTCGCAAAACTGACCTCAGGGGTCGCCATGTTGAGCAAATCACCCAATTGAACCTACCTCGCCATTGGCGACCAGAGCTTTCGCCTTTTTCAGTGAAGCTTCAACCCGCGAAGGGGCAGTCCCTCCAATCGCTGATTTACATGAAAGTGTTTGTTCTTGTTCCAGAGCGTCGAATACATCGCTTTGAATGTCTGGAATAATGGATTGCATGTCCTCAAGCGTCAGGTCATTCAATTCCTTTCCCTTCTCGATACCAAGCAAGACCATCTTTCCGACCGCTTCGTGAGCGGTGCGAAACGGTGTGCCTTTTCGAACGAGATAGTCGGCCAGATCGGTCGCGTTCAGATATCCGGTCTGTGCGGCTTCGCGGGCACGGTCTTCGTTCAGCGTTGCGTTATCAAGAACTATCGCCGCCGCACGAAGCGATATCTTGACCGTATCGACGGTGTCGAAGACCGCTTCTTTGTCTTCCTGCATATCTTTGTTGTATGCAAGCGGCAGCCCTTTGATCATCGTCAGAAGCGAGACACTGTGCCCGAAAACACGGCCCGCTTTTCCGCGCAGCAGCTCAAGAGCATCCGGATTTTTCTTCTGCGGCATCAGGCTCGAACCGCTTGAAACCGCATCGCTCAATGTGATGTATCCAAATTCGCTCGTGCAATAGATGATCAGGTCTTCGGCCAGTCGCGACAGATGTGCCATCACAAGCGAGCACGCCGAGACACATTCGACGGCGAAATCGCGATCGGAAACGGCATCAAGGCTATTTGCGGAAACCGACGCAAACCTGAGCTCTTTTGCAACAGCTTCGCGGTCGATCGGGAAACCGGTCCCTGCCAAGGCACCCGAGCCGAGCGGCATTACGTTTACCCGTTTTCGTGTATCGGCAAGCCGTTCGCGGTCGCGTTTCAGCATCTCAAAATATGACAGACACCAGTGTGCGAACATTACAGGCTGTGCCTTTTGAAGATGCGTATATCCCGGAATGACCGCCGAACGGTGGCGTTCGGCAAGGTCGAGAAGCGCGGCCTGCGCAAGTTGCAAAAGCCGATCGATATCATCGATCTCGCTCCGCAGCCAATATCGAAATGCGGTCGCTACCTGATCGTTTCGGCTTCGCCCCGTGTGAATTTTTCGACCGGCATCGCCGATCATCTCGATAAGTTTACTTTCGATGAACGAATGAACATCTTCCGCATTCGACGCGAAATAGCCTTCCGTTTCCGCCTCGCGGAGCATTTTCTGCAGAGTATTCGTGATCGCCTCCGCCTCATCCGCCGACAGCAAACCTGCACGCAAAAGCCCGCCTGCGTGCCCGATGCTGCACGCAACATCCGACGCAAATAACCGCCGATCGAACCGGAACGAATCGTTAAATTCCGAGAACGTTTCGTTCGGCCCTTCGGTAAATCTGCCGCCCCATAATTTGCCGGCGGTGTTCGTTTTCGAGTCGTTCGTCATAAAGCTCTTGCGGCATGGTAGCCCATGGTGACAGGCTCATTGCGTTCTTTGCGCCTTTGCGTGAAAATTATTCTCACGCAAAGCCGCCAAGTTCGCAAAGACGGGAATCTGTATAGCTGCTCCGGCGTGCCGACAATAATGGAAAAGAACATCAAAAAAGTCGTGCTTGCATATTCAGGCGGATTGGATACATCGGCGATGCTGCTTTGGATAAAGGAGACCTACGGCTGCGAGGTCATCTGCTATTGCGCCGACGTCGGTCAGGGCGAGGAACTTGACGGCCTTGAGGAAAAGGCGATCGCGACCGGGGCTTCGAAGCTTTATGTCGAAGACCTGCGCGAAGAATTTGTAGAAGATTTTGTTTGGACGGCTGTAAAGGCGAATGCGCTGTACGAAGGCGTTTATCTGCTCGGAACGTCGCTCGCTCGGCCCGTTATCGCCAAGCGGCAGATCGAGATCGCCCAAAAAGAAGGCGCCGACGCCGTCGCCCACGGAGCAACCGGCAAGGGCAATGATCAGGTCCGTTTTGAGCTGACCTATTACGCGCTTCAGCCCGATATCAAGGTGATCGCACCGTGGCGGCATTGGGACTTTAAGGGCCGTGCGGACCTGATGGCGTATTGCGAGAAGCAAGGAATTCCTGTCACCGCATCGGCAGAGAAGCCTTATTCGATGGACCGCAACCTGATGCATATTTCGTACGAAGGCGGCATTCTCGAAGACCCTTGGACCGCACCGCCGGAAGACATTTTTCTTTTGACCAAGTCGCCGGAAAAAACCGCCGACAAACCGCAGGAGATAATCATCTCTTTCGAAAAAGGCGAGCCGGTCGCGATCGACGGCGAAAAATACGGCGCGGTCGATATGCTCTCCAAACTAAATCATCTCGGCGGCGAGCACGGCATCGGCCGGGTCGATCTGGTCGAGAACCGCTTTGTCGGGATGAAGTCACGGGGAGTTTATGAAACGCCAGGAGTGACGATCCTGATGGCCGCCCACCGGGCGCTCGAGTCAATAACAATGGACCGCGAAGTGATGCGCCTCCGCGACAGCCTCGGCACCAAGTTTGCCGAATCGGTCTATTACGGCTTCTGGTTCGCACCAGAGTTCGAAATTCTGCGGTCGATGATCGATCAGACGCAGGAAACGGTCAGCGGCGATGTGCGATTAAAACTCTACAAAGGCAACGCGATCGTCACCGGCCGCAAGTCGCCAAACTCTTTGTATAGAGAACGGGTCGTCACCTTCGAAGACGACGCCGGCGCCTATGATCAACACGATGCCGAAGGCTTCATTAAGCTCCAGGCATTGCGGTTGCGGCTGAGGAATATGGAATAGTATTGCGTGTTGTGCAACACGCTACGCTTATGATACGATCGTTTCGGCACAAAGGGCTTGCCAGATTCTATGAAACTGGTAACAAGGCAGGCATTCAACCTTCGCATGCGAAGCGGCTTCGAATGCAGCTGACAGCCCTCGACACTGCAGCCTCGATCGATGATATTGATATTCCCGGATTTCGGCTTCACCAGTTGAAGGGTTCGGAGAAAGGCCGATGGTCGATCACGGTAAATGGCAATTGGCGATTGACGTTTGAGTTTGTCGAGAGCGACGTTCATATATTGGATTACGAGGACTATCACTAATGATAATGTACAACCCACCACATCCCGGCGAATTCATCACCGAAGTTTATCTTAAGCCCAACGATATTTCCGGGCGGGAGCTTGCTATTTCGTTGGGCGTTTCACCCTCGACGCTTAACCGCGTCCTTAACGGTGCGAGCGGGATCAGCCCTGAAATGGCCCTCCGACTTTCGAAGGTACTTGGGCGTTCTGCTGAAAGCTGGCTGGCGATGCAGACGAACTATGATCTATGGCAGGCTCGAAAAAAAGTTAGACTCGGAAAGATCAAACGGATCGAACTGACTGCGGTATAGGTCTGGAATCGCGGAATAGCTAAATAATGAAATGTCTAGCATGCGGAAGTGAATCGCTCGTTGGGGGCACCATTTACGATTCGAACGGTGCCAAGGTGAACTTTAAGCTCGAGGATGCACCGACGTGGAAAAGCCTGTTTGGCGTCGGAACTCGAGGCGTTCGAGCATATGGCTGCGTCCATTGTGGACACCTGCAACTAGCCGTCGATTTCACCGAAAAAGACCTTCACCGCTACCAGCAGTTCGAAGGCGAACAACCCGGTGTGCTGGAACGAATAAACGCGGAGGTTCGGAAGAAACCTGAATGAATCATCGCGCAGGATCAATTCTGAGTACCTTTCTGCTTCTTGTAGCTTTGGCGATGGGTTCTACTTTGATCGTTGCTGCTCAAACCCGAATAGACCGAAAACCGAACGCATCCAAGGTGAGCACCGCCAAACCTCGTAGCTTATACGTAAGGACCCCTACGATACGAATACACCTTCTAGAGTGGAATCCGGCAGGAAGTTCGACAGTTGTTCTTCTTCATGGCCTCAATGATTCTGCGGATGTATGGAAAATCGTTGCTCCAATGCTTGCAGCCGAACATCGAGTTATTGCTATCGATCGTCGTGGAAGCGGATCGTCGGACAAACCGTTGAACGGCTATGACATCCTGACTCTGGCAAATGACGTAATTGCAGTTTTTGAACGATTAGGCTTGGACCGAGTCCATTTAGTCGGACATTCTGCGGGAGCGGGAGTCGCTTTGACCGTTGCAAGTATGTCTGCTGCGCGGCTGGAAAGCGTTGCACTGATCGACGGTGGATTTTGGCCAAAGAGAGACGATTCCTTTAGTAGCCTCGAATCGCCCGATTGCAAGCCGAAAGACTCGGATTGCATCCGTTCACATTTGATCGTACAGGAAAATAGTCGCTACGATCCAGCGCCTCTGTACGCCGGACTCAGTTTGCCTATTTTGTTTGTGGTCGCTTATCCTTCGGAGCCAGTGGCTAATGAAGCCAAGAGGAATATTGATGAGGCTCATTCATTCGTCCGATCGGTTGCACGTGAAAAGGTCGGAAACGGCGAATTCGTCGTTGTTAAAGATTCGGGACATTGGATCCACCGCGATCAACCTAAAGCACTCGCCGAACAACTAAATGAGTTTTTTATTAAATCGAAGGCTGGTTCGCTGACGTCGTGCCTCGGCCAAACCCCATCGAATAATCGAGAGGCCGAGCGATGGTTCAAGAATCGCGCACCATGGATAGCCACTTACAAAGAACTCGAGTACTTCGATAAGCTTTCGTCCTTCGAGGATCGAAAACAGTTTATTCGAAACTTCTGGCTAAGACGCGATCCGGATCCTGATACGGATGAAAACGAATTCTTGACTGACTATTGCGAACGTCTAGTTTTTTCGACGAGATTCGACTCGGGATTGCCCGGCTTTAAGACAGATAGAGGCATGATCTACATACTCTGGGGTCCGCCTGATAATAAAACTGAAGGGAGAAGTGAGTTCGAAGGTTTGTCAGATGTGCGTTTCGAAACATGGCAGTATGACTATATTGAAACCTTAGGTAAGAATATTTCGATCTCCTTCATTGACCCTACGGAATCGAACGAATATCGAATGAGACTTCAAGATAGATCGAAGTTCGAAGGTGTGTTTGATTGCTACAACCAAGGACTTTTGCCAACTCAGTGGCCGCAAGCGAAGAGTTCATGTCTAAAGTAGGCTCAGAAGAATGGTGGCCGCTCTCGAAAAAATGGCAGTATTTCGTACTCGCAGCGGAGATCCGAGTGGTTGGCAAAAATTGACAAAATTTGCCATAAATGCTGGAATAGGTTGCGGAGTGTGTTTATGAGTGCAACAACAATGAATGTCTCGCTGCCGTCATCGATGAAGGCTTACGTTGATGAAAGAGTTGAACACGATGAGTATGGAACTGCGAGCGAATATATTAGGGAATTGATCAGGACCGATCAGCGACAGCGCGAGGAGAAAAAGCTCGAAAGGGTTCTGCTGGAGAGACTGCAGTCAAAAAATGAAAGAGAGTTTTCGCTTGAAGAGTTAAAGCAAGCCCTAGCGGAACGAATGTCTAAAGGCAAATGATCGTCCTTTACGACGATCCGGTGCACGACGAACTCATAGAACAAGCGGCCTTTTATGCTCAGTTCGATCAAGCACTCGCGATCAGATTTCTCGAAGCCTGTGAGGCAACTTTCGATTTTCTGCTGATCAATCAGAAGGCCGGTACGATCAGAGTGTTTGAACTACTTGGATCAATGGAAGTGCGAATGTGGCGTGTGAAATGGTTCAAGAAGCATTTGGTCTTTTATACATCGGTCCAACGCGGCATCAAGATCCTTCACGTGGTACACGCAGCGACGGATTATAATCGGATATTCGAAAACGATTAACGGTTCGATCAGTTGCAAGATAGGTGCTTGTACATGAGTTTCGCAGGTGGGGAAAACAATTACAGCGATGTATCTGGCGGCGGCGGTCTAGGAGCACAACTTTGAGCGAGAAGCCACACAGAGATAATGTATCGGGGCCATTCTTTGTTACCGATGGATGCTGCTTGTCCTGCGATATTCCATTTGTAGAAGCCCCCGGAATGTTTGCGTACGATGACCAGAATCATTGCTACGTAAAACGGCAGCCAGAAACGCCGGAGGATCTGGATCGAATGCTCCGAGCGGTTCATGGTTCTGAAGTTGAATGTATCCGCTACAGGGGCGCAGAAAAGGATGTTCTTAGGAGAATGGCAGAGGGCAACCTCAGACATCTTTCTGACGCGGCCGTGCCTAACATAGAACCAGTTTCACGGGATCACGTTACCTTCGATGCCGTTGACCCGAAAGACAAACTCTTGTTGGATATGGATCTTGCGAATGAGTTTCGACGACACCTTGGAGAGCAAGAAAATGAATATCGAAAGCACAGATGCACTCCGAACTTTTCAGATGGTGAGAAGACATCGTTCTCGTATGCGTGGTATGAAGACAACTTTCATCCTGTGGAATTTTCCTTTCTAGGAGACTCTGAACGTCGATGGCTGATAGTCTCAAAGGTTTCACTGGTCATTCATGACTGGCTGTGTGCAGAAGACCGCTTTTGCCATATTCGGTGGTACACCGAGGAACAATGGAAAACCTCAAAGCAGTGGCAAGCGACTCCGCTTTAGTGGGATGAAAAGAGAGGCATTCCAGAGATCTCGGTAAACGAATTCGTATGTTTGGCCCTATCCAAAAATGGCACGAAATCGTTCGGACTCGCGATGCGAGCGGGCTGGGCGAACTGTTGGCTGACGATGTGGTTTTCTATTCGCCGGTGGTGCATACGCCGCAGGTGGGGAAAGCGGTCACGGCGATGTATTTGGCGGCGGCGGTGCATGTTTTTGGGAATGAGAGCTTCCGGTATGTTCGCGAGATCGTCGGTGAGCGCGATGCGGTGCTTGAGTTCGAGACGGAGATCGATGGCATCCTGGTCAACGGCGTCGATATGATCAAGTGGAACGCCGATGGCAAGATCACCGAGTTCAAAGTAATGGTCCGCCCGCTCAAGGCGATCAACCTGATCCACGAGAAAATGGGCGCGATGCTGGCCCGAAAATAAGAACGCCCGTTCGTGGCATCAATACTGAACCCTCGAAATAACTTTTATTTCCCTTCGCCAATCCTGATGCAGTTCCCATCGCCAGAGTTCGATCTCGGGCGACAGCATTCGGGCAAAAAATTCGAAATCGTGGTGAAAGCTAAGTGCAGGTGCGACACAGTAAACAAGTGTCGGACGGTCGGCGATCACTTTGTCTCCGAAAAGACGCGCGGCGTTCAGTATGCCTTTTCGCCGCTGCAGTTCGATCCGACGCCAATAGCTTGCGGCCTGCAGCACTGAGCCTCGGTCGGGCTGCGTCTTCAACTCGATAAGCACAAGCCGTCCGTCGCGGCGGATCGCAAGCAGATCTATGCGGTCGCGTGCGAAACGAAACTGGTTATATATCGGCGACAGTTCGAGATTGGCGTCGAGCAGTTTGATGTTCCGCCGCAGGATGGATTCAAGCCAGGCCTCAGACGCCGCAAGATAGTTTTTGTGGCGGGCGTTCGTCGTCTCGGCGGTTCGAACGGTTCGGAGTTCCTCAAGCAAAACGATCAGCCCCGGCCAGGACAAATCGTTCAATTCGTTCTGACGCTTTTCGGCACCGAACCAAGCCCGTTCGCGGCCCATCAGTTTTCTGACGCGGGCAAACGGAAGGCCGTTGAACCGAAGTGTCTCGCCCTGATTCGAAAAAACAACGTCGATATTTTGTTCGTCCAAGGCGATCACGCGGCGAGCCGTATTCGAACTGACGATCTCCGCCGGGATCTTAAGCTTCGGCGGACGTTCACGCCATAGGTCGCTTAATGTGGCCTCGGACATCGTCTTGGCAGACGGCGGATCTTTGGATGGATCAATTGAAAACACGCGGATAGAATTTCGCACAGCGGGTTTCAGCATTGCCGAAAGCCTGCGAAGCTCGATCGCCGGCCGTCGTTCGGCGGCAAACCAAAGCTCGGTCGGCCGGTCTTTTTTTCGCGTCGAAACGCGTTCGAACCATTTTAGGCCGGCGGCCGCCAGCGATGGAGCGGTAAGCGTGCTGCTGACATCGGCGGCGACCGCGGCGATCGTCCCGTCCGCATTTCGCAGGAGGATGTTTGCGATGCGGCCGTTCGGTTCATTGAGCGATACGCGGATCGGTGAAGAACCCGCGACGCTTTGCAGCATTATCGACGCGACCTCATTCGCCCGCCGGAGCCTTGCAAGGCGAATATTCTCGCTTAACTGAGCGGCCGGTTCTCGCGGGATCAGGCGAAGCGTTTCACCGCTCGAGCCGAACGGCCCCGCAAGGACAAGCACCGCTTCGGCTCCGTCAAAACTGTGCTCGGCGATTCGGCGAAATGAGAATCCTCCATCGTCAACAAACCCGATCAGCGTGCGATCCGGCGATTCTTCGATCTCAATTTCGTCGCGGCGAAGCGGAAGCGTACGGCCGTTTTCCCGAACCGCAAGCCATTCGAAATGGGTGTCAAGGATCTGGCTTATGCCGTCGAGTTCTGCCATTCGTGGTGTTGGTTGAAATAGCGCATCATTGCGGCGGACCAATCGCGGTAGCCTTGTTCGGATGGGTGCAGGCCGTCCGCGAAAAAGCCTTCGAGCGGGACATCAGCCGGCTGCGGATAATAAAAAACGCGTTCCATGTCGGCGGTGAATTCGCGGATGTTCGCATCGTGCATTACAGAAAGCTGCCAAAGAAGTGCGTTTATCGGCTGCGGGATCGCGGGCGAATATTTGATCATCGGGCAATTCGATAAAAATATCGCGGCCTGCGGATTTGCCCGCCGCAAAATTCCAAGCAGCTCGAGCATATCGCGCCGCCATTTCTTTGGGCTCGATAGTTTCATCACGTCGTTTCCGCCAAGCCCGACAAGGATATAATCGTGCTGCGTTTCCGGCATATGCGGGATAAGCTCGTCGATCGTTCGCCGAGCCGTCACACCGTTTTTCCCGACCACGCTCCAGCTGATAGGACGATAAAGATTCTCGCTCAATTGCAGTGCGAACTGCCCGGCGAACGCTTCGTTATGCGTTCGCGCACCAAGCCCTGCGACCGTCGATTCGCCAATAACAAAAAGCTTTGCCGGTTCATTTTCGCCCGTGCCCGCGACTCCGGATGTTTCGCCTGCAGCTCCGGGCAAAACACCGACGTGTTTTCTCGCCCGCCGTCCCTGCAAATAAAGCAGCGGCGCGACCGGCAGCAATGCGGCGGAAGCGAGCACGAATTTCGTTTGCCAAACATTGAGTCCCATAGACCGTGAAACCATTATGATAAACTTCAGCCAAGCCGATGAATTTGTCAAATTTCCGCATTTTCGTGTTTTTGATCTTCGTCTGTGCGGGTGCTCTGTCCTGCGGCGGCGGGCCTGATGCCAACACAGCACCGCAGGTTTCGGTCACGCCCAC
>CAZXTS010000071.1:0-12825 GCA_964643745.1 uncultured Chloracidobacterium sp. | reverse complement strand
CGGGCGATCGACCGCTGGTTCACGCAGATCCCGGAAAATATCGTCCGTTTGCCGCAGGAACTTCAAAAGGGTTCATTGGAGAACGAGCGTCGTCAGCGGATGGAAATGGCGCGTTTAATGGGTAACGTGATCGCTTCCAGAATGCCAACGGAGAACGAATTGCAGGCGATGGTCGCCGATGGCGGGTTGGCATTCGCGTCAGTAGTTTCTGCAGATGGCGATGAATTAGTTTCGGCCTCGGCGGAGAATTCGGATCGGGCAGCGATTGAAATGATCCGCCGCGGAGACCTTGCGGCCGCAAGCCTGAACGACGGCTATGGCACAGATGTCTTTTCCGTTCCGATCAATAACGGTCGGCAACTCGTCGTTGCAGCAAGGATGTCCGGCGATCCGAACATCGACCAGTCAGTTGATGGTTCGCTCCAGCAATTCGACCGGCTAAAGGCGTCGCAGGTAACGGTTCGGCAGGTCGGCTTTCTAACGCTTGGCGTGCTTACATTTATGCTGATCTTTGCGGCGATGTGGACGGCGTTCTATGTCGCGCGTGGGCTTGCGACGCCGCTGAGATCGCTGGCCGAGGGTGCGCAGAAGATCGCCGAGGGCGAACTCGGCCATCGAGTCGATGTAATGGCCGAGGACGAATTGGCTTTGCTTGTCACAACGTTCAACGAAATGTCGGCAAAGCTTGAGGCAAATTCGGCAGAGCTTACCGAACGGCGGCGATACATCGAAACGGTCTTGCTTTCATTGCCGACGGGTGTCGTCTCGCTCGATGCCGAAGGGCGGATCAGCACGATAAACCCCGCGGCCCGTAATATATTGGGCTTGGAAAAAGGCCAACTGGCCGGTTCTCAACTTTCCGAACTGCTGAATGAGAATGACCGGCCGCTTTTTGAACGGATCGTGGCCCGTGCCAAGCGCGTCGGGCACGCATCGGACCAGTCCAAACTAACATCCGACATCCGCGATACAAATGGAACCAACGGCGGGCTGGCGGTGTCTATTGTTGCGACGGCGTTGCCGGAAAATGCGGGCGTTGTTCTTGTGCTCGAAGATCTTTCCGAACTGATCGCCGCACAGCGTGCGTCGGCGTGGCAGGAAGTGGCTCGGCGGATGGCACACGAAATAAAGAATCCGCTGACCCCGATCCAGCTTTCCGCCGAACGGATCGCACGCAGATTCGCGGTTTCGGACTACGGAAGTGAATCGATCGACCACTCGGTTGCTCCGAACGCCGACGCGAAAACACAGACGGTCATTAAAGAGGGGACCGCGACGATCATCAGAGAAGTTCAGGCGCTGAAATCGATGGTCGATGAATTTTCGCGGTTCGCACGATTGCCTGAGGTCGTTTTGGATACCGGAAATGTGAATGATGTGATAGGGCAATCCGCCGAACTTTATCGTCAGCGTACCGACGAAGTAACGATCAGTTTAAAATTGGCGGACGGGCTGCCCGCGGCGATGATCGATCCGGAACAATTAAAGCGTGTGTTCGTGAATCTGATCGATAACGCGATAGAAGCGCCGGGTGATCGCGAAGAACTGCGGTCTATCGTGATATCGTCCCGACATGACACCGCTCGCGATATAATAGTCGTCGAAGTCTCGGACAATGGAAAAGGGATCGATCCGGCAGATTTCCAGAAATTGTTCCAGCCTTACTTTTCAACAAAAGGCCGCGGCACCGGTTTGGGACTCGCGATCGTTCAGCGAATAGTTGCCGAGCATCATGGAAAGATAAAAGCGGTCGCAAACCAGCCAAGAGGTGCGAAGTTTATTGTGGAGGTGCCTGTGGCTGGAGTGTGAAAGATTCGTTTTAGAGAATACAAATTGCTGAACCTTGCATGTCTGGAGGGATAGAAAATCCAGAGCATTTCCGATAGTATTTGGACATTATGACTGTTACAGAATCAATTGAAGTTATCAGAGCGATGCGAGGATTGCCGCCTGAGAAGATCGACGAGGTAAAGGATTTTGTGCTTTTCCTGCGCGACAAGTATGTGGATGTGGATTACAGCGACGAATGGACCGACGAGGATATGAGGGATTTTGCCGCGGCGTCAGCGCTTTATTTTGAAGCGACCCTGGGCGACGAGGAGAACCTAGTATGAAGCCGGGTGCTGTCGTCGTTGTAGATTTTGTCGGAGCAATCGAAACCAAACGCCGTCCCGCGGTGGTTGTTTCGACCGAAAGCTATCATAAAGAACGCCCCGATCTCATCTTAGCCCTGATTACCAGCCAGACCGATAAGGCGACATCAAGTACCGACCATGTTTTGAGCGAGTGGAAAACGGCCGGATTGAACAAGCCCTCGGTGGTAAGAATGTATATTCAAACCTATCCAGCCGCTCGGTGCAGGACGATAGGCCACCTTTATGAAACGGATTGGGTAAAGGTCAAAGAGTTGGTCAGATCCGCTGTTTCGGTTTGATGGGAAATTCCGTACTCATAGTCGATGACGAGCCTGGCATTCGCGAGACGCTTCGCGGGGTGCTTGAGGACGAAGGGTTTGCGGTCGATGTGGCCGCGACGGGCGAGGAGTGTTTAAAGCTTGCGGCGGATAATAATTATTCGTGCATACTGCTCGATATCTGGCTTGGCAAAGGGATCGACGGATTAGACACGCTGAAAAAGTTTCGCGAGGAAGGGAACGATTCGGCGGTCGTGATGATCTCCGGCCATGGAAATATCGAAACGGCGGTTAGGTCCACAAAGCTCGGTGCGTTCGATTTTATCGAAAAGCCGTTGAGCCTTGAGCGAACCGTCGTCACGGTAAAGAACGCCGTCCGCCAACGCGACCTCGAAAAGGCGAACGAACAGCTTCAAAAAGAGCTATCGGATGAATATGTGATGGTCGGCGAATCGATCGCAATGCGTGCCTTGCGAAAACAGATCTCGATCGTCGCTCCCTCGGATGGCCGCGTGCTTATCTCCGGCGAAAGCGGAACCGGGAAAGAATTGGTCGCACGTGCTATCCACTCAAATTCCAAACGAAAAGGATCGGCGTTTGTTGAGATAAATTCCGCGGCAATTCCGGAAGAGCTTGTCGAATCGGAACTGTTCGGACACGCCAAGGGAGCCTTTTCGGGTGCGAACACCGCAAAGAAAGGGAAGTTTGAGATCGCCGATGGAGCCACGCTTTTCCTGGATGAGATCGGCGATATGTCGCCGCGTGTTCAGGCTAAGATGCTGCGTGTTTTGGAAGAGCAGCGGTTCGAACCCGTCGGCAGCAACAAGGCGATAAAGGTGGATGTGCGTGTAATTTCGGCGACGAATAAGCGGCTTGATGAACTGATCGAGAACGGCAATTTCCGGCACGATCTATTTTATCGCCTGAACGTGATCCCGTTCCAGGTGCCCCCGCTTCGCGAACGCCTGGAAGACGTTCCCGCGTTGATAGATCATTTCAACCGAAAGTTCTCTTCCGACAACGGCAAGAAAGCAAAGTCGTTTACCGAAGCCGCGATCGAAAAGCTTTCGAACCACACCTGGCCCGGAAACGTCCGCGAACTTCGCAACACCATCGAGCGGGTGATCATAATGACGGCCAAGCAAAAGATCGATGTGGCTGACTTGCCGGAGCTTGGTTTTTCCGAAGAAAAGCCTTCGTCCAGCTTTCGCTTTCCATCATTCAAAGATGCGACCGACGCATACCAGCGAGAGTTCATCCAACACAAGCTTGCCGAATTCGACGGGAACGTGACAAAAGCCGCCGAAGACATGGGCGTTGACCGCAGCCATCTGTATCGGCGAATGCGCAACCTTGGCATTCAGGGGAAGTAGCGATCGTTAATCTGAGATTTCAGATTCCGAATTTCAGATCTGAGATCTTTGACTTTTAGATTTGCGATACAAGAAGAAAGAAAATGAAATATTCGACCTTTGAAGAATTACCTGTTTGGAATGCCGCAGTTGAGTTCGCCCTAAACGTGTTCGCCTTTACGGATGCTGCCGATTTTAGAGGCGTTGGTGATACAAAGAACCAGCTTGAGGGAGCGGCTCTATCGATCTCAAACAACATCGCCGAAGGTTTCGAACGCGGTTCGACGACAGAGCTAATTCAGTTCTTATATATCTCACGCGGTTCTGCTGGAGAATGTCGCTCAATGTTGCGTGTTTGCGAACGTGCTGAGCGTTTCGAAAATTTCAAATCTGAAATTTCAGATCTAATAGGTCGGGCAGCGAATATTTCAAAGCAGCTTCATGGATGGCTTGAATCGTTGAAAAATACCGGTATAAAGGGCGTAAAATATCTTACAGCCAAAGAAAGAACGAATATTGAGCGAGACAGAGAGTTTGAGGAATTCGACAAAGATATGGCTCGTTATAGATCTGAGCTAGAGGAGAGGTTAAGAAAAAGAGGCACGTAAAACGTCACAACAAAATTGCCGAGGCATTTAGTTCGCAGCATACCATGAACATCTACTTCTCCTACACAGCAAAGACGCAAAGAGTCGAAATAAAACTCCCTGCGTCTTTCGTGCCTTGGCGTCTTTGCGTGAGTTGGCTGAAGGCAAACGGCCTGGGTGCCCGCGCACTGTTCGGCGACGAAAAACTGATCCCGGTCCGCGGACAATTGGAAGTCCTGCTGCCGCAGCCCGAGATCGATTACGGCTATCTCGGCGGCGGTTATATGTTCCCGCGTTCAGACGGCATCTTCCTCGGCGGCACCTACGAACCCGACAACTGGTCGCTCGAAATAAACCCCGCCCAATCAACCCGCATCCTCAACACCCGCACCGAGATCATGAAAGGAGTGAGATAGACCTGCCTGCGAAATCATTGTCCACCGTCAATTGTGCGTTCAATTGAAACCGTTGAGTGTGTGCAACAGGCGAAACGGCTCCCGCCGCCGCGGTTGCCAAACGCCCGACCCGCCGTGCATACGCACGCAGGCCCACCGGGCAATCCTTCGTCAATACCGTCCCGTCCGCACGCCGGTACATCCTCACGCAGAGCCTGCCCTCCCTGCCGAGGACCATCGCCTCGACCTCAGCCCGCGTCATCTCCGCCGTGTTGTAGACGTTCAACCGGCACGAATCACAATGCCGCACCCGCTCATCCCCCGCCATCGCCTCCCAAGCCACCGAACACGGCGACGCTACCAGGAGCCGCTCAATATCAAATCGAGTATTCATCCACTCCTGCGATGGAACGACCGCGATTTAGGTTGCTTTGGGGGCGAGCCGCCGGACGCGTCGGTTTCCTTGACATATTCGGCCCTATTCGAATAAGTTATATTTGACCATGCCCGCCAAGCCTATGCCGAAAGGTACGCTCAAATCGGTGGGCTTTCCTTTTGCAGCGAATGAATTATTCGAAACCCTCATGCCGCAGCCCGAGGCGGCTTTACGGCGTACCCATCGGCGTTATTTTGAAAGCATCGAGCAACTTAAGCTATTGCCCTCGTAAAGCCAACTCTTTCGCTTGATTAAAATGAAACACTCCTGCCTGTCCGATTCCACGGCGGCTGTAAGTCGCGAATAATTGCATCCTCAAGTGCCGCTGCCTCGCTTATCTGAAAGGTTCCGATCCGTTGCTGGGTAGTCTCTCCGATGCGGGCATAGACCTCGATCACCTTGCCGCTCATAATTTCCTCAAGGATCTTCCTATTGCAGGCGATGTTTGTGTTTTGAGTTGGCCCGGGATTGCTGTATCCGTAAAGTCGTTTCTTAAGCGGCCTTGAAGTCTTTCCAACGTAGAGCACATCACGTCCCGCAACGAATGCGTATAAAACGTCCGAAGCTAAGAGGTCGGCACCGTCGCAAAGGACGTGAATTGAAAGTGGAATTTTTCTGATGTCCATCAAGACCTCGCGAACATCACTGGCTGGCACCACCCGATTTTCAAATCAGTCGAGCTGCGCAAAGTCGCGTTTTTTCTGTTCAACGATGTCTTTTTGCAAACAGCTAATTCGAGTCTCTATGTGTAGTTGATGCTCCACCAAATCGGCGGACGAAAAAAGCGGTAATATCGACTTGAAAAACTCAATCTGATGCTCAAGTCGAGGGATTCGGGTTGCCGCATCCACTGCTATAACGTGATTGCTTTCGAAATCGAGATGCTTGAAGTCTTCAAAGCTCGTATTCCCAGCTAGAAAGATCTCTAAGAAATCCTTCCTTTGATCGGCAAAGCTATTTGAAACCAGTTGGAAGACGAAACTCGCCTTATCGCGGTCAGCAGCCCAACTGTGCATCAGTGCCTTTAGAGGGATCAATGCCCTGTCCCTTAGCTCTAATTTTCGTCTCTTCTGCTCATCAGTCATTCCTTTCTCATCTGAATGTAAATGGTGAAAGAAAATCTCAACAAAACTTGGCCCGATCCAGTATGGTTTGGAATGTTCCTCTTGATACACGTACTCGACAATCTGCTCAAATGAGTCTATGTAGTCATCTCGCTCCCAGAAAAAAGATAGGTCCATATGCCCACTAATCAAGATTTCAGATGAGTACTTCTCGAGAAGAAGAAAATCTAAGAATTCGTAAATGAATAAATTGTCCAGTTCGAAAATTCTACGTAGCACAGAACTGTTTAGATCAGGGTAACGCTCAATCCCCCACTCGTAGAAGTATATTTTTTTCAGCAGAACCAAATCTTTCGCGAATATGTCTCCCAGCCGGTCCGCGACGCCATCAAAATTCAGCAAGTATCTAAAACTGAATGCTTCGCCGCTTCCGGCTACCCTATCAAACAAGATCCTGACGATGTTCAGGAAAACATTCTGATCCATGGCCTCAAACTTCTCGAGGAACTCAAAGGTATGTGGAATCTCCGCCAGAGGTACTGTTCGATACAAATCGTAGATTTGGCCGATAAAATACTCACTTGCAGATGCTGGTGGCAACCGCCTAATAAAGTTGAGTAACCAGTTGCCTCTATAGATAAAGGCCTGATTTTCGATTTCTTGGTACGACTCGCCCAAATCAGAACTCTTTTCGACTATTTTGTGAACGATAAAATCCGGTCGTATCCCGATTCGGTTTCCAGACTCAAAAAGACGCTTCAGCACATCGAAAAAAAGCTCCGAATCAGCGTCGGCTAGATTCGTCAATACGGTAGACAATGATCCCATGAACAACCAGTCGTTCCTACCATTGTCACTATGGCTCTGAATTTCTTCGCAATGCTCAAAAAGCCGTGAATAGTCATCCGGACCGTACGATCGAAAATAATCGCTAAGGACTTGGCGCTTATGTTCCTCAAGCTCTTTCCAATCTAGCTTCAATTCCTTTCGGTCATTGCGTGTTAGGACCTGAGCGATTTCGAAAGTTTCATTGGTGAATTTACTTCGAATGGATTGGTCGTAGACGACACCTGCCCGTTCGAAATAATCGCAAAAATCATGGACTAGGACACATTCCTCGTATTGATCGTTGTCCAAGCAATCGAGAAAGGGCATGAGAGTGGCGGCATCATCCGCTGCAACTTCCGGTACAACGGAATCCCGATATCCTCCCCGCCCATACTTCTTCAGAACCGCAATGACTTCTCGTTGATGTCGGCCTCGATTGTAGAATTCGATCAGGATGTGCCATATCCAGCCTCTCACTTTCTGAATAACCGGTCGAGGCCGTAAAGGGGTTGTGTAAATCGTGACCTTCATGCCTTTCGATGTGTTCGACCGGAAAACCATCTGTAGGTACTTAGCTGAAACACTTAGCAGAAGACGCTCATAGAGGTCGCCCCTTTCGGTCTTGCTAAGCTCAATAAGTTTGGAGACTACGGACTCCTGAATGAAGTAATCCCATTGGTGAGCACGGTGATCGAAACAAAAATCTTCCGTCAAAAGATGTATGACTTGATCGACTAAATTGACGTCCTTCTCCAGGCGTCTAAAGATCAGATCAAGTACTATCGATATACTGTCTGACTTTATCCGACGGAGCACTGCCAGATAAGGATCGCTAATAGACTGATTGTTCAAAGACTCAAATTTTAAGGTAGATTCGTCAATCTCTGTACGCGGTAACGACTCAATTCTCTCTTTCAGGTAAACAAGAAATTCCGCCTCAGCGACGAAGTGGAATCGCTCCGCGAACGCAAGAGCTTCGGGCTCATTTTCTTTGATCTCGCTCCATCTCTTTAAAATGTGTGGTTTGAGTTTTCCGCGGATAAACTCCGTATCGAATGCTTCCCAGGCGGGAAACAGAGAATCACTCAACAGATAAAGCAACCTTTCAAACGGTTTGTGAAGAAGAACCGAGAAGTCAACAACTTCCTCCTTGAAAAAACTCTTGTAAAAAAGATAAGTGCCCAGTATCTGATCCGAAACTTTAGCGACCTCGAAGTCAATATCAACAATCTCGAATTCATGGAGTTTCTCTAGGCCGTGCCAGAGTTCGTTCACGGTAAATCCAAATGAAACCGCAATGCTTTCGAATAAACCCGTGTTCGTACGATCGAGAGTCCGGAAATAGGAGATGATGCCCGCGATCTTAAGCGATTCCTTTTCACCCAAATACTTCAGATCATCCGTAATAGATTCAAAGTACTTGTCATATAAGCCGCTAACATCACGGATACTCCCTAGATCTCCCTCGCGGTTTATCACCTCAGCGGCCATCACCGCTAACCTGGCATTCCCACTGGAGAAACTACAGACTCGCGACGTGAAGTCACGGTGTCGGATTTCGAATCCTTTATCGAGAAGCTCGATAATTTCCTCGTCGGAAAATGGTTGTATTACAATCTCCTTAGACTCGTACTCTCTAGCGCTACTTCTGACGTGCTGAACCGCATAATCCCGTACCGTCGCGATTATTTTGATTTTCTTCTCACTATCATTCTCTTTGAGGAGTTCAAGGATGTAGCCGAACTGGGCATTTAACCGATTCGCGTCATCAACGATGATCAAATAGTTGCCATCATCCCCGAAGAAAAGCCTTAGATTTTCATAAAGATCCCGATTCTTATTGCCGATGCAGAATACGCTGTAATCTTCATTCCGTGATACCCATTCTTTGGCGCATTCTAATGCAAGCTTTGTCTTACCCACGCCCGCCTTTCCGATCAGAAAAATTAAATCAATTCTTTCCAGCGTGTTCAAAACTTCTTCCTTTTCGGACGACCGAAAAAAGAACTCATTTGACAGGGGAGTCGTGGAGCGGCCCTTTTCATAGTCTTTGACGAAATCATCCGGCGTAAGAATTTGCCCCGTATCGAGGGCGATGTGCAGATATTCCTTCGCGAGAATCGGAAATTTTGCTTTGATCGCATGAGAGAGGCTATCCAGTTCTAGAAACTCTACAACGCATCCCTTTTCCCGTCCTCGTTCTTGTAGCGATTTCCTGACGGGCTCAGACAGATTTCTGTTGCAGGCCATTACTATCTTCTCAACCTCTTGGAGCGATACTCCAGTTTCCTTCTCGTTGAAACATTCTTCTAAATCGGCCAATAGTTTCGTCGTCAATCCTTTCGTCTGGGTAGTCGCCTCCACCATAACGTATTTGCCACTGCGAAGAGTTATTAGAGTGTCAGGCTGTCCAGTTTTGGTTTTAGCGGATCCGGCAACGCTTCCTCTCGATCTAATCTCTTTTACATCGAGAACTTTGCAATGATATTCATCGCAGAGCTTTTGAAAACTCGCTTGGTCAATCCCTTTCAAAGCCTGCTGAATTCTGTCGATAGGTAGCATTGTTGTGTTGAAGTTTTGCGTCCAGATGTCTGTGGGTTAGGCACCGCGACTCCGTTTACCCGCTTACCGGTTTCGCCCCTTCGCTTTCTTTTGTTCGACCAATCCGAGCGGTTCGGTGTATTTGCGGTATAGGTCGAATAGGAATTCCAGGCGTTCGAGTTCGTTTTTGAAACGGCGTGTGCCGTAGGCGGCGTCGACGGCTTCGTCGTTGGCGCGGTGGGCATCTACGAGGTCTTTTGGCATTGTCAACGGATCGTAGAGTGCTGCCATAAAATCGTAGTAGTAAGGTTGAGCTTCGAAAAAGCATCAACCATCCTGCGCCTGTTTCCATTTTTTGGGGAAATAGGCTTTTGCCTTATTGACTATCCCGTATTCGATATTACCGAGAGGTTCTAATTGAAATACCTCCGACGCCCAAACCGCGTTAGCCGCTAACGGATAGTATTTGAGTTGGCCGCCTGATTCGCCATACCACTCAAACAAATTTCCGTTTCCATCATTGCCGGCCAATCGCCTGCTAACCGTCTCCGGCTCCGAGCCTTTCCCAAGAACTGGAAACGACCATTTGATTCGGGCAGCATCAGGTAGCGTCAAAGCAAATTGATGTAGCTGATAGGAGCCTTGTTTGTTCCAGGAAAGGACTAAATAGCAACTATTGTGTACGTCAACTTTGCCGCCACGCTCAACGCTCACCACGTTATGCCATTCATTTACCGTTTCGATCAACGACGCGCCGACATCACTTGGACTGTCCTTGTAGTTTCCCTGATTCAAACCTCTGACTTGGAGGCCCATCCAAAACTGACCGGCTGAATTGGAAACCTCAATTGTGACGCGACCATCGCGTTGAATTCTATTCAGCTCACTGCGCATCTTGCAGGACAGGCCATAAAAGAGATTTTCCTGCCCCTCATCAGGCAAGTGAACGTCGAAGATCGCTTTGCTTTCCTGCGCCTTGCCATTGAATGCGAGAGCAGTGGCGCGCTCAAAATCTCGCCAACCCGGCAGGGTTCTTTCTTCATCTACTTGAAGCATCCCGGTTCCATCTTGATAGGTGCTCAAGATGAGGCGCAAACGTTCCACTTCTTTTGGAGTGGGTGCTCGATGTATTAGCGGTAAAGGCAAACTTATCCTCTCTATTTTTTCAGTTCCAATTCGTCTTTCATCAACTCGTCTGTTGTCACCTTGAAGCGTTTAGCAACGTTCAGAACAAACTCTGCTGTGGGTTGCTTTTTTCCCGATTCAAGTTCACTGATGTGGCCATGCGCCGATAATCCCAGGCTCCAAGCAAGCTCTTTTAGCGTGAGACCTTCACCTCGACGCAATGAATTTAGTTTTTCCCCAAAACGTTTGATAATCTATCGTTCAACGGCTTGACACAAAAAAGAGCGAAGTGATAATCTTGTCTCTAGTAGAGACATTTCCTTGAATCACGCACTGTCTATGAATAGTCCTTTTAAATGGGTTGGCGGAAAATCAAGACTACGCAAATTCATTATCCCAATTCTGCCCGAGCATTCGTGCTACGTCGAGCCTTTTGCCGGAGCTGCATGGGTACTATTCGGAAAACCACCCAGTGACGTCGAGATCATTAACGACATCGATCAAGAACTAATCAATTTTTTCAGAATCGTTAAGGAAAAGCCAGAAGACCTTATCGCTTCTTTCGAATGGGAGCTTGTTTCGAGAGCTGAATTTGAAAGACTTGCCTCGATGGACTTATCTAAAGCCTCAGATCTTCAACGCGCTCATAGGTTTTTTTACATCATAATGGCTGGATGGGGAGGAGAGTTAAACTATCCTCGCTTCGCCACGAGCATTTCCGATGGCGGACACGGCAATCGTTTGATCGGAGGCTTAAAAACCCTGCGCGAACGCCTTGAGCCCGTACACAAACGGCTTCGGACTGTAATCATCGAAAATCTAGAATGGCAAGAATGTGTCGATCGATACGACCGTCCCGGCACTGTGATGTATATCGATCCACCCTACCCTGGCAATGGAGCCAATTACTTCCACAATATGCGTGATTGGGACTCTCATCAAGCCCTAGCCGACCGTCTTGCAAATGCTAAATGCAAATGGATAGTCTCGTCGTATGACAAACCTGAAATCAGGGAGCTATTTGGAGAGTCCTACTTTACGTCCATCCAATCTTCCTCTGGGATGAGCGAAAAGAAGAACGGAAGTTCAAGAGTTCTAAACCGAGAAATCCTGATTACCAACTACGAACCACCGCGCGTTAACCCAGAGACTATGCGCGTTGAACCGCCAACTCTCTTCAACTTGACGAACCAAACCATTTGATTGCTACGGCGTCGGCGGTTCCCAGTTTCTTCAGCGCCTTTCCCGTGTGCAAACATCCCGGCGCCGTAGACCAAAAACCTGAAAGAACTCGTTCCAGAATGTTTGCGATTCAGCGCGCTCGCTTGTTTCGTCCTTCCATTCATGGACAAAAGCGATCGCGTTGTTTCGGATCTCGGCTTGGGAAAGGCGCGGCATATTATTGTCGAGGAATTATAACAGCAAAGGTTGAGACCACGCACTGCTGAAAGGATCATTTCGATTTATAGCGAGAAGCACCCAATTAAGTTTCTGGCAAAGGTCGCTGGTCACTTTCTCGACGGACTTTCGACGCGCGGCATCGTCATCGGATTCGGCACCGTCTCCTCCGATTAGGGGTTCACAATCTGCAGTTTGGACTGAGGTAACGAACGCACAGAACAATATCTCTGCCAACGTGACGGTCGATGTTACTGCAAACAGCTCGGCCTCGAGCCTGCAGCTTTCGCTTGAGAATGAGAAACTTGTAAAAGCCAGAGAGGAGTTCGCAAAGAAATTCGCTGATCTGATAAAAGGCAAGACGGACGTGATCGGGTATGCGTTCGCAATCAATGGCGAGATAAACAGCGCCGATATCTATGTGTCCAACCACCTGTTCGTAAAGCTCTGGCCGAAGATGCTGAAGGCCACGGTAACCGAAGCGATCTCGCTGGCAGATCAGCCAATGGCAGAAAGCGAACCGACCGCCGGCGATATCAGCAGCTTTCTCACGGCAGCCGATAAAGGAACAAAGCAAGAACGAAAAACCGTCGCCAAATCAAAAGTGGTCACCCGCGCGACAGAAAACGAAGTGTTATACGAGGCAAGAGATAAAGCGAACGTCGTCGTTCATCGCAGCTATGTGA
>CAZXTS010000070.1:2412-12994 GCA_964643745.1 uncultured Chloracidobacterium sp. | reverse complement strand
GAAGCTTCTTTGGTGATCATCATGCCCGCGAGACCCGGTGCCATCCCACCGATGCCTCCGGGATTACCGCGTAAGTCGATGATCAGACCTTTTGAATCGATGTGCTCGCGAACAGCGGCCCGGAGTTTTGAGATCTGCGGCATGATCCACATATTGAAGCGAATATAGCCGATATCGTTGCCGAGCTTCTTGGAATCGAAATGAACCCGTTGAGCGGGAAAATTGCCGAAGGGTTGCGACATCTGGCCTAAGAACTTTTGACTTTCGAATTTGTACGAGCGGACCGTGTTCGACCCGTCCACAAATTCTGCTTCAGCCAAAGAGCCGGGCTTTCCATTAAGTTTTGCTTCAAGGTGGCGTTCGATGTAGATCTTTTTTGTAGCTTCGCTAAGGTTTCGGCCTTCTAAAGTTTTCGAGAATTCTTTTAGAATATCTGAAACACTTTCACCGCCGATAGATCTCAATAAATACCCCGGCTTGATACCTGCAGACTCACCTGCCGAACCGCTTGCTATTCGGTTCACAACCGGTTCACCATCCAGCATTATGATATCGATACCCGAATACCCGGTTTCATTATTCACCTGCTCAGCCGTAAGACGCCGCGGAAAGATCCCGAAATGCGACAGCTTTAACTCGCCAAGCATTTGCCTCAATATTCCGTGCAGTTCGTCATCTGTCGAGGCCTTTTTCGCCAGCGGTTCATATTTGATCTTGACGGCGTTCCAATCGACGCCGCCAAATGTTGGGTCATAATGCCTGTCGTTAATGGTATTCCAGACCTTCTCGAACGACGCTATACGTTTCGACGCTGCATCGTCGGCCGGGCCCGAGATCACAACGGTCGGTGCTTGGGCGAAGGCGGCCGCGGCAAAAAGGATCAGATAAATGGGGAGGGTTCTAAATACGTTTAATTTCATCTCTTAGAACAATACGTCAGCACGAGTAAAGTCGTTTCAATTTTGAGTAAGAACAGGCAAAGGGATATATTATCTGGTCATAAAACATTTTAATTTGCTAATAGACAGAAACAATGAAATTTTCAGAGAACATTTTAGGATTGGTCGGCAACACGCCGATGGTCCGTATCAATAACTTAACTAAAAATTTGAAGATAAAGGCATCGATCTATGCAAAGATGGAGAGCCTTAACCCCGGCTATTCGGTGAAGGACAGGATCGGGATCTCGATGATCGACTGGGCCGAAAAAGAAGGCGTTCTAAAAAAGGGCGGCACCGTTATCGAGGCAACATCGGGAAATACCGGTATCGGGATGGCGATCGTCGCCGCTGTTCGCGGCTACAAATGTATTTTCGTCCTTACGGAAAAAGTGTCCGTTGAGAAAATGCGGTACTTGAAATCGCTGGGTGCCGACATTGTTGTTTGCCCGGCAGCCGCGAAACCGGGGACGCCGGATCATTACGTTGCGACCGCGAAGCGTATCTCCGAGGAAACGCCGAACTCGTTTTATCCCGATCAATACAATCACCCGGCGAATCCCGCGGCACACTATGCGACGACCGGACCGGAACTTTGGCGCGATACCGATGGAAAGATCACGCACTTTGTCTCTGGTATCGGCACAGGTGGCACGATCAGCGGAACGGGGCGATATCTTAAGGAAATGAACCCCAAGATCAAGGTGATCGGGGCCGACCCTTATGGCTCGATTTTTAAGACCTACAAAGAATCTGGCCATGTCCCTGAAGCGACGCCGTATCTTGTTGAGGGAATTGGACAAAGCTTGCCGACGGGCAATGCGGATATGTCTGTGATCGACGAGATAATTAATGTCACAGATCGCGAATCTTTCGATCTGGCAAGGCAGTTGTCCCGCCGTGAGGGCATTTTTTGCGGGGGTTCGACCGGAACCAACTTCGCAGCCGCTCTGAGGGTGGCGAAAGATGCTGATGAGAGTGCGGTGATCGTATTCATCGTTTGCGATACCGGGGAGCATTACCTGAGCAAATTCCATTCGGATGAATGGATGAAGGAGAAGCTTTTGCTTGAACCGCAGAGAATAACGGCGGCATTGATTAGCGAAACAAAGAACCAAGGAGCCCCGGAAGATCTGGTGTTTTGTTCGGCTACCGATCTTGTCAGCGATGCATTGGCAAAAATGTCTGAAGCTGGCGTCACACAGATACCGGTCATTGACGACAATCAATCAGTGGGAAGTCTCCGGGAAAGTCATATTCTCGCCAAGTTGCTGCAAGACCGTGAACTTTTGAACGGAAAAGTTGCTGATATTATGGATAAGAGCTTTCCGGTGGTAGAGGTAGATACAAATCTAAATGAGATAAAATCTAAGCTGCAAAAACATCCGGCGGTTCTTATCGAGGATTTCAAGCGTATCACGGGTATAATTACCCGATCTGATGTGCTCGAACTGGATGTTTAGATCTTTGGTGGAGGTCCAGAAAAGACGATGAACGACGAGACACCAACTAACCCGGCTGTGCCGGACGAGGACCTGAATACAACGCCACCCCAGGGAATTCAGGTCGAAGACGAAAAGAAGGCCCAAGCATGGAAAATGCCTGAGCCCGTTTTTCAACAGACGAGCGGCTATTTGCCGGAGGGATTTGAAAAACGCTATGGTGCGGACTCGGATGATCCGCTGCTGACTGAGCTTGAGCCAACCGAAGCTGAGCCGAATAAAGCGGAGGAAGTACCATCTGACGTCGGCCCTGAGACCGCAGATGCTCCGGTGGAGCCGCAGGTAACCGATCTGAAAGAGTCTGTCGATGAGGATGTTCCGCCAACTCCGGTCGTTGTGCCGGCTAATGTTGACGTTGAACCGCAGCCGGACTTGATCGCTGAACTTGAGGCCGAGCCCGAACCTCAGCCAGTGACGGCGATCACACCAAAAAAGAAAAGTGCGGTGGGTCGCATCATCGGGATCTTTCTCGCACTGGTGCTCGTTATCGTCCTGGCGATCATCTTCGGCCTTGTGATCTTGTACATTCTAACTCCGACGCCGGAGGCGACCATCAACTGATCGCAAAGACAGGTGTTTTGGGCCGTCCTTACTTTGCCGGCCGCAATGCCGGTTGTTTGGGCTTTTGCAGATTATGGCGGAGGTAAAGCTATATTTTGGCGACAAGGAATATGTGATGGGTTCGGGCGTCACTACGATAGGGCGCTCCGAGGACAACTTCATTTCGTTTCCTGAGGATTCGAATGTCTCCAGATATCACGCCGAGATCGAAAGTCGAGGAAGCGAATACTGCCTTATTGACCTGAATAGCAGCAACGGAACTACTGTAAATGGTGTCAAGGTAAACGGCGAAGCGTATTTGAAAGAAGGTGACGAGATCGTTCTCGGGGGTTCTAGCAAGATATCGTTTGGCCGTATAAGCGATACCGCCATAGATGATCTTGAAGAAGAGCCAGAACCAATTGCCGAGGAACCGCCGCCTGCTGGTTCGGTTCCCGCAGCTATCCCGCCGCAAACTGAAAAAAAAGGATCGAACGTCATCTTTTTGATCGCAGGTGCAGCCATTTTGTTGGCGTTGTTATTCGTTGGAGTTGCGGCCGGAGTCTATTTCTTTCGCGGAAGTTCGTGCGACGCAACGGCCCGTTTTCTTAGCCCCGATGATCGTTCGGTGCTCGATAAAGCAGCGGACATTGAGATCGAATTAAAGAACGGCAGTTGTGTTGCACAGGTCGTCTATACGGTCGATGGCAAGCCTTTCGCGAGTTCTAACGAGCCACCGTTTGCGTCTTCGATCAATCCTTCGAGTTTTCCCTATCTCGCAGACGGCCAGGATCATGCTTTGGGTATAATTCTCATTGATAATGCTGGAAACCAGATCCCGCAAGCAAATTCTATATACCTTGGCTTTGAAACTAGGAAACTAAAGGCTCCCGAACCGGAACCGATAATTGTTACGGGACCGGAACAGCCGGGTCCGACCCAGGCCAAGAAAGAAATTTCGCCGATCGAAATGAATCAGTTCGCGACATCTGTTGCCAAACAATTGTCGGGCGGACGCAGTTACAATGTCTCGAACCCCCAGTTTTTGCGCGAGGTGGATAGGCGAACGGCGGAGTTTGCAAAGGAAGGCTATTTTCAACGGGCTTCGAAATACCGAGATGTGATAAATGTGGCCTTTGTGCGTGAACAGAATCTGGATGCTTCCCTCGGATATCTTTTGGCGATGAGCCGCAGTGGATTTGATCCAGCGAAAAAAGGGAATGAGGAAGGGCTTTGGAGAATGACGAACGAGTTCATAATCGCCAACAATTACAACGGTTTATGCGGCACGGAGACCATAGGAGATACATCGCAGAATTGTGCTGCGAAGGCATCCGCATTGTATATGAAAGCGCTTGTTTTGGGCGTGTTCGAAGGCGATATGATATATGCCGTAGCAGCTTTTGGAAAATCGACCGCGGACGCAGCCGAGTGGAAATCGAAACTTCCGGCAAATCGAACCGACGTTTGGAATTCGATCAGAACGGCGCCTGAACGCGAACAACTCGTACGTTTTTTCGCTGCTTCGATAGTTGCCGAAAATCCGCAGCGTTTTGGTCTAAAGAATGACCGGCCCTTGTCGGAACTTTACAAACTTACGATGTAAAATAGTTGCGATGCTTGATGTAGTGATCACATTTCCGGCTTCTGAAGGTTCGCGCGAGATCGCGGTCGACCAGGAGCGCACTACATTCGGTCGCGGGAGCGAAGCAGAATATCGCTTTTCTGATGATGGGCTTTCGCGGTTACATGCCACGGTCTATCGTGAAGGCGACCGCGTATGGATAGTTGACGAAAATTCGTCGAACGGAACGTTCGTGAACGGTGCACGGGTGGCCCCTGCCGGTACACCATTGGAAAGCGGTGACACTATACGGATCGGTCATCAAACGAACCTGAAGATCCGGATCGCGGAAAGTGCCTCTGAACTGAAAGCTGAATCGGCTCCTTTGATCGGTGCATCTGGTGGCGGAGCGGTCTCAGTCGAAACCTCAGTGACCGGTCCTATAAGTATTCTGCCGATAATCTTGATCGCGTTCGCATTGCTACTTGTCAGCACCTCGGTGGTTTTTATTGCCTTTCAGGTCTTCGGGAAAGACAACAAAAAGCAAGAGATCGTTCAGAATTCTAGTGATCTAGATGATGACTTTGATCCACGGCCAACGCCCAAGAATTCTAATTCTCGGCCGACCGGGCAGAATACGCCCGGGCCAGATGGTTCGGGCACTAACTCTGGTTCAAACACCCCGACCGGCACAACGGTTTCCAATGGTAAGCCGCCTTATGCAATTCCGGCCGGCAAGACCTACTTGCAATTGTCCGATAGTGAGAAGCGAGACTATTTGCGCGACCGTTCAATGAGGATCGCACAAATTATCGGAAACAACAGCAGCGATGCGATCCCGGATCTGGCGATCGAAAAGATCAAGAGTTTTGCCGATGGTTTTGCCTCTCGGACAAGATCAAAAAGAATGAACGGCTGCCCCTCCCGCGACCCTTGGGGCGATAATCTTCAAGCCACTTATGATCGGGCCGCAAAGAATGCGCCGTTTATAATCAGGGCTTTTAATGAAAAGGGGATCGATCCGCGAATCGGCATTTATCTGGCAATGATCGAATCCGAGCACTGTGTTTGTCTTCAGAGCCGAACAGGTCCTCTCGGTATGTTCCAATTTACCAAAACGACCGGCGAGAACCATGGACTAAAGACTATCAACGGGGCGTCGCCGACGAATCCCGATGAGCGATGCGAACCCGAACCTTCGGCTCGTGCGGCGGCTTCATATATGAAGGCTCTGACTGGGCGATACGGAACCGGACCGGCGAGCGTTCCGCTTGCGATCGGCAGTTATAATAGCGGCGAAGGGGGTTTGAGTTCGAATCTTGTAAAGGCTCTCGATTCCAATTCAGGGCTCCCGCGCGATTTTTGGACCCTAATTGCAAACGGAGAAAGACTCTCTGAACAATTTCAATCGGAAAATTTCAAATACGTTCCTAAGTTCTTTGCCGCTGCGATCGTCGGTGAATACCCTCAGGAGTTTGGGCTAAAGCTGCAGCCACTGTCCACTTATTCAAATTAGTCCAATGAGGAGCATAAGGCTAACATTTACCGATAGTTCGGAAAAGACGCGCTCGGCGGTCGTTTCGTCAGATCGGTTCAAGATAGGCCGCCATTCGGAGAATGATCTGGCCGTGTTGGACAGCCGTTTGTCACGAGAGCATGCCCTTATCACCACCGACGAAAACGGTTCATTCTTGATCGAAGATCTTGGATCGTTCAATGGGACGAAACTGAATGGCGAAGAGGTGCTAATGCCGGTTCCTTTGCGTCTTGGTGATGATCTTGATCTAGGCGGGGTGAAATTCAAGTTTGATGCGGCCGATGCCGAGCTAGCGGGGCCTGATGTAAAGGAAGACGAAATTTCCGGGGAAGCTCCGCCGGCTAAAGCGCCCGCCGCCGCGCAAACTCCGGCGCCGGCCGCCAAAAAGAAAAAAGGCGGAATTCCGACCGTTCTCGTTTTGATGGCTGCGATGTTTCTTATTGTTCTCCTTTTGTTTGGCGGTGTCTTGATATATGTTGTGGCGAATCGGGGAAAAACAGATCCGGCCAACCAGCTTGTGATCGAACAGAATGATCCGGATGACGAGGATATTGATGACGGCCCTTCAAAACCTCCGCGGACGCCTGGTGCACAGCAAACACAGCAAACAGGCCCGACCGTTCCAACTGAACCTGGCGGTGGCATTACGGGTCCGCCTCCGACCATCAGTCCAACGGTATTAACCGAAGAGGCCGGTGCGAAGTGTCTTCGAGCGATCGCGCAAAACGAACCGCGGGCTTTTCTAACTTCGGAGCAGGCGAAACGGGTCGATGACCGGATCAAACAGGTCAAGGGGTTCTCGGGGTTAGCAGAGAACATAAACTATGCAAGGCGAAATTCGAAACAGATCGCGGAATTAGCATCCGCGAATAATTTGAAACCGGGATTTTTGGCGATCGCCGCAATTTCACGCCTAGGCCAGGGACGGGGCGATGTGGTTGCAACGGCTCGCACAATGTCCGAGGTTTTCGGAAAGCTCGGTCCGCAGATAGGCACCGAATTCTCAGATGACGCTTTATTGATGATCGCCGCTTATGAACAAGGTGCGGCGGGCGAGACAATGAAACTGCGAAATATGCTGCAGGACATGGCAAACAAGAATCCCGAAAGTACTCGTGAAATAAGGACGATATGGTTCCTTGAGAAGGAAGGAAAGATCACTAAGCAGGAATTTGATCGAGCCCTCACATTTCTGGCAATAGGAACGATTACGCAAAATCCCAAAGCTTTCGGCGTCAATACCGAGGCTCTGAGCTTCTGAATATTATCTGAACGCGACCACGGAGGATAAATGGACAACGACGAATGGGTTTCCGGAAAAGTGGGATTAACGATCGCAGGGATCCCGCTTGAACTAGAGATGACCGTTCCGGCGAAGCCCGTAAAGGCTCACCGGATGCTGCCGGTCTTCCAAAAAATGGCCAATGCATTCGTTGACGTAAGCGTTCAGGCGCTTGAAGCAGACGGTAAGCCGATCTCGTGCAAGGCGGGTTGCGGTGCATGTTGTCGCCAGCCCGTGCCTATTTCGGAAACAGAGGTATATCAGATCGCGGAATTGGTAGAAGCGATGCCGGAACCGCGAAGGTCAGAGATCAAGAAGAAATTTGCCGACGGTGTCGAGCATTTCAAGAAGATCGGTTGGTTCGATCGGCTGAATCAACATTTTGCGGTCGGCAAACCGCCCGAGGTTCAAGACGGTTTCAAAAGGGCTATTGACGTTGTACTTGAGTATTTTTACGAAGGGATCCCGTGCCCTTTCCTAGAGAACGAATCCTGCTCGATCCATCAAGACCGGCCTGTTGCCTGTCGAGAATATCTTGTAACTTCACTAGCTGAAAACTGCGCAAAACCGACCGCACAGACAGTAAAAGTGGTCGATCTGTTGATCAAACCTTCGCGAACTGTGCGTTGGGTCGGATCGAGCGGGAAATTAAGTTCGGCAGGCTTTCTGACGCTAATTCGCGCGCTAGAACTTGCCGGATCGACTCCCGAAAGCTTCGTTGAAAAGACCGGAGAGAGATGGATGGCAGACTTTTTTGGCCATCTGGCCGAAACGAACATACCCAAGAAAGGTATTAAACCACGACCTGCAGCGGGCTCGGGCTCGGATCGAAAACGTAAGAGCAAAAGAAGATAAGAGTTACGGGAATATTTAAACCTTTCCTGCTGTTGTTTACTAATTGCCGGTCTCGTTTTACTATTGACCTCGAACAATATGAGCAATTACCGAAAGATCGTCTGGAACGAGGGTATGCTCCTCACCCCGCATCACTTTCAACAGTGGGACAACTACCATGAAGAGTTGTTGAACGCGCGGGCACGTTCGATATTGCCCTTTGACTATGGCGTTCTTAATCTTCAGGTCAACAGTGAAGCGGTTGCGAACGGAAATTTTCAGATCACGAATTGTCGTGCGGTAATGCCGGATGGCTTGCTGGTGAATGTACCCGATGCTGAAGCCGTACCTGATCTGCGGCCGGTCGGCGAGCATTTTAAGGTTGAGAAGGACAAACTCGGCGTTCATCTTGCAATTCCGGCCCGAAAAATGGGTGAGGCAAATTTTCAGTCGAGTGGTGCAGCCGCAAGCAGTAATGTCCGGTTTCTTCAGGAAGGAGCTTTGGTCAAAGATGAAACGAGCGGCGGCAATGAACAGCCGCTTGCCTACGCAAAGAGTAATTTGCGCATAATCTTCGACGATGAGTTGCGCGATGGTTTTACTTCATTGAAGATAGCCGAGCTGCAGCGGACACCTACCGGACAGTTAAAGATATCTGAAGATTACATACCGCCGGTGCTGAAGGTCTCTGCGTCGGTCTGGTTGGTAAATATGCTTCGCCAGCTTGTCGAGATATTGATAACAAAAAGCGGAAGTTTAGGTGAACAGCGCAGGGCTAGCAATGCGTCGCTGGCCGATTTCACGACTTCGGAAGTCGCCGTTTTTTGGCTTTTGCATACGATCAATTCGTCAATTCCGACGATGTCGCATTATTTCCGTTCGCCCTTGCTGCATCCGGAAAAGCTTTATCTTGAAATGGGGACGTTGGTCGGAAAGTTGATGACTTTCTCCTTGGAAGTTCATCCCAAAGACATCGTCAAATACGATCACGACGACCTTTACTTTACGTTTTATAACCTTTCAATGCAGCTAAAAGACCTGCTCGAAACCGTGATCCCGAGCCGCTGTGTGCCGATACCGCTCGAAAAGACGCGCGACACACTGTACGTCGGGCGTATCGAAGACGAACGTTTGCTAAAAGAAGCAGGTTTTTATCTTGCAGTACGGGCGCAAATGCCCGAGTCGAAACTTATTGAAGGCGTTCCACGCGTAGTAAAGATAGCGTCACGTGACGTAATCGATTCGGTTATCGGTTCGGCATTGCCAGGTGTTGTGTTGACCCACTCAAATCCGCCGCCGGCGCCGATTCCGTCGCGTGTCGGATTCAAATATTTCCAGCTCGATTCGATCGGGCCTTACTGGAACGGCATTGCTGGGTCGAAAGTGATAGCAGTCTACGTGCCGAACGAGATACCGGACGAAAAGTTAGAGATGTACGCGGTGAAACCGTAATTTATGGCAGACGTAGCCAGCAAAAATGACCTCGTGACCTTTGCCGGGCCGATCTTCGACCTGATACTTCGGCTTAGGGCGGGGATAGTTGCGCCATCGAACGACTTGCGTCCAAAGGTTTCGGGTATGCTCGACGATTTTGAAAGACGTTCGGAACGTTACAAATTCAACCATAAGATCGTGCAGGTCTCGAAATTTGCCTTGGCTTCGTTCGTCGATGAAACGGTGCTTACAAACAATTTTCCCTTGAGGAACGAGTGGGAGAAAAATCCACTTCAGCTTGAATTGTTCGGCGAACAGCTTGCAGGCAACAAGTTTTTCGACAAGCTCGACGCGATGTTGAAACAGGTAGAGGTTACAGCCGACGCGGTTGAGATCTATTACTTTTGTATGCTTCTCGGCTTCAAGGGCCGATATGCAATTTACGAGCAGGAAAAGCTGCTTTCGATAATGCAGGAAACAGCCAATGCATTGGTGAAAGTAGGAAAGATCAAGCCCGTTGAGCTTTCGCCGAACTGGCTTGCAAACGACCAACCGAAGCCGCCTGAAAAGCGGGGAATGCCTGTTTGGGCAAAAATCGGCGGAATTGCCGGTCTAGGTTTAGGCGTTGTCGTTTATTTTATCCTGTTCATCTTGAGTTATAAGTTTCTAAACGAGACGCTTTCCCGGTTGGGGATCTGACGCCCTTGGATGATCCGCAGCCTTTTTGGTTCGATTTCTTATGTCCTGGCACCTGAATGAGATGAAGTATGCTTTGGGCCTCGGCGGCATGATGTCGTTCTACGGCATTGTAGGCCTAGTCGTCGTTCTTATGCCTGAGGATACGATGGGGTGGAACTATAAGATCGCCACTATCCTTTTGGTCCTGCTGACCTTGCCGTTCGCCCTGATCATAATGCTCGTCTCTTCGCGGCGAAGTAAGAAAAAAGCGGC
>CAZXTS010000070.1:0-2312 GCA_964643745.1 uncultured Chloracidobacterium sp. | reverse complement strand
CGGCAATCTGAGCAGCGTTTCATCCGGCCGACGAAGAATGTTGATTGGCGGGTAACGACTGACGCTGTTTTTGTTGATTCCGCGGGGAGATATAACACTGAAGGAACGGACGGCGAAGAATGGTCCGGCCTTCTGGAAACGCTCAAGAAATATCGGGGAAACAGGCCGCTGGATGGAATGCTGCTTGTTGTTGACACTGAAGCGATCCTAAAGGGCGATGAGCGAGAGGTCGAGCAACTGGCAAAAGTTCTGAGAACGCGGCTTGATGACGCAATGGCTCGGCTGAAGGTGCGTTTTCCGGTCTATCTTGTTTTCACGCATGCCGATGCCATCGAAGGATTTCGGGATTCTTTTTCAACTTCGAAGAACGAGGATAAGACTCTCGTTTGGGGCGCCACGATCCCGCTTGAGAAGTCCGAGAACGCACAAACGTTGTTTGATGGTGAGTATGAGATACTCCAAAATTCGATAATGAGGCGGCGGCTTGTACGGCTTTCCGCTCCATTCCCGCCCGTTCGTCAGCTTAAGATCTTTAATTTTCCGCTTCATTTTGGCACTGCGCGAAGAAAATTTGGCGCTTTCGTAAATGCACTTTTCCGTCCTAGTCCGTTCAGCGAGAATCCTTTTCTGCGCGGGTTTTATTTTACGGCTGCACCGGCCGTCAAGGGCGGTTCGGGTGTCGCGACTGTAAACAGCGGTTATTTCACAGAGCGATTTTTCCGTGACGTCGTGCTTCGGGACAAGGACCTTGTTTCAACATTTCTCGCCCAGCGGCAAAAGCCGCCTATTTTCGGCTGGTTCATCACTATTCTATCGCTCTTGCTCATGTTCGCGTTCCTAGTTATCGCGACAGTCTCTTTGGTCTCGAACAAGCAAATGCTTGCCAATGCCGAAAGTGTAGGCGGTAAGGCGATAGCATTGCGTCAAAGTGATGCAGGAAAGAATATTCTAGAGAAACCTGAGAACCTAGTTCGTACCGAAGTCGATACGATCGAAGAACTTAGAGCCCTTGCCGCCGAACTTGACAAGAACGAACGCGAAGGACGTCCGATCTATATGAGGTTCGGAATGTATTCGGGCGGCCGGGTTCTGAATGAAAGGCTGCTGCCGATCTACTACGGCCTTGTCGAGCAAAGGTTTGCACGCCCTACGGTTGAAAAAGTAAAGGCTGAATTGAAGAAGTTTGCCGAATCATCAACAGTCGCAAATCCCGGAAAATTAACAGAACAGGAAGAGCAAGAACTTGGACGACATTACGATCTGCTAAAGGCCTATCTAATGCTCACGCCCGACTTCGCGGATAAGGCCGAAGCTTCGCATGTGGTGAGCACATTTAAAGACCTCTGGGTGACCGAATCGAAGGTGCCCGCTCAGTTAAGGACCACAGCCCATCTTCAGCTTGAATTTTGGGCAAAGCAGGTTGACAGGCGGGTTGACCCGGCGAAGTTCCCAAGAAGCGATATTGATAAGCAGCTTGTTGAAGACACACGACGAAAACTTCAAGCGTTTCCGCCAATACAGCGTTACTATCGCCGAAAGGTCACTGAGATCTCAAAAGAGATCGATGAGAAGATCGGCCCGACGACTCTTGAGGGGTTGCTATCGCGCCGCGGTGCTGACACGAGCCTGATGACCGCGACATCTCCTGTCCAAAGCGCTTATACTCGCGCCGGACTCGACCTGATGAAGGTCGCGATATCCGAGGCTACGACGAAACTAACTGAGGATGATTGGGTGATGGGTGAGCAAGGCCGCGGCCAGCTTGCGCAGGAAGGCGACACGGCGGTACTTACAGAGATGTATTACCGCGATTATGCGGATCAATGGCGAAATTTCGTTAAAGGTATCGAGGTTGTTCCATATCGCTCGGCACGTGATGCAGAGAGCGCTCTTCAGGCGTTTTCACTAGCAAAATCGCCGATGGAAGTCCTGATGACCGAGATAAAGCGAAATACTCATCTTTCGGCTCCGGTCGATGATGGCGGAACGATCGAATGGATCAAAGGGCTTATCTTTGGTGCCTCAGAGGTAGCCCCCGGCGGTTCACAACCCGAAAAGGATTTTCGACCGCTTTTCGATTTTGTCGGTAAATCGGGTGATATCGACAACGCCCCGATCACGCGTTACCGAAATGAACTTGGCCTGCTTGCGAGGGAACTGACCGGCAAAGGCGACGACGAAATAAAGCGAATTGCAACGGAATTGGCCGGGGAAGAGCCTCGGGACCGTCTAAAGTTAGGAACGCGTGAAAAGAATATTAGCGGAATGTTGAGTTCGTTCGATGACGCCCAAACGCCCGGAGCGAAAGAAGT